>UQXO01000001.1 GCA_900545005.1 uncultured Mycoplasmatota bacterium
TTCCCCCATTGACGAATATTCCTAACTGCTGTCTCCCGTAGGAGTCTGGGCCGTGTCTCAGTCCCAGTGTGGCCGATTAACCTCTCAGTTCGGCTATGTATCGTCGCCTTGGTAGGCCATTACCCCACCAACTAGCTAATACACCGCAGGCCCATCTCTTGGCGAAGCTTTAAGGGCTTCTTTACTCCGTAGAGCATATTCGGTATTATCGATCGTTTCCAACCGTTATCCCCAACCTAGAGGCAGGTAACCCACGTGTTACTCACCCGTTTGCCACTCGAAGGTGATCTAAATCATATTAAATCCAATCATTGAGCAAGCTCGCAAATCTTCAATAATAATCATTAGGCCTTCGCGTACGACTTGCATGTCTTAGGCATGCCGCCAGCGTTCATCCTGAGCCAGGATCAAACTCTCATATAAAATCAAGTTTATCCTAAGCTACTCAAATTGACTTTTTTACTTAGTTTTCAAAGATCATTTATTTCTGCGCTCTTTTCGTTTGCGCATTAGTAATATATCAAATCTTCAACATAATGTCAACAACTTTTTTAACTTTTTTAATTTATTTTTTTTAGCTAATCAAGTTTGTTTCTTTAATTGAAAACCCTCTATATCGAACTACTAAGTCTTTTCTTTCGCAGTTCTTTTTCAGTATATACCATTGCCAAATAAAAAGCAAGCATAAATTTCATTTTTTTGCGATTTTCGGCGTTTTTTTGCATTTTGGTCTTAAAAGTAGGTGCGTTCTTATATTATATATTATTAAAGTGGCATAAATAAGGCATACTCTTGGATAAAATTAGTAATTAAATTTAGCCAAAACAATAAAAGATAGTACGCAAACGCTATTATATATAGATAAACTTTGGATGTTTAATCCATTATATATAGATAAATTTCAGATGTTTAATCCATTAAAACTACAAATTTTAAAAAATAAATCCTTAAATCATCTCAAATAACAATCTAAAAACTTTCTTTTACCAACAGATTTTTCTTTTTTTAAATCGTAATAATTTAGGAAAAAGAAAAAAAGAAGTCAATAAGAACGGTTAATAATCGCAATTATTTTTTACTTCTTCATAAATTTGATGATAATACAATACTTCGCCTTTAGCAAAAGGACCAAGCATATTCTTTTTTAGCTCTATTAAATAAGATAATTCTTTTCTGATAATATTATCGATAGCAGTAGGATAATGCATAAGATGGCGATGATAGTTGTACTCATTATTATCTAAGATGCGATACCCTCCATCTGGAAATACCCGTAAATCTAAATCATAATCAATATATTTGATAATATTACCATCAATAAGATACGGACTAGCCATATTACAATAGTAAAACAGACCATACGGTTTTAGCTGACCAATAACATTAAACCAATGCTTTTTATAAAAGAAAAGAATAGCTGGTTCATTAGTCCGATGACTATGACCATCATTTTCGGTGACAATTGTTTTATTATTGCCGCAGACCAGCATCTCATCATTTTCAAAAAGAACAGTTGCTTCATCCCAAGTTCGGTGAAGAGAGCCATCATGTTTGTAACAGTGAATGGAAAACTGTTGACCTTTTCTTAATTTTTTTTCATTCATAATTTTTTCTCTTTCCAGACCATTATAACGCAAAAGCTTTAATTGGAGAAAATAAATTTTAGGAATGGTTAATAATTTGACATTTTCTAATCATATTATTGACTTATTTTTAGGAAAAATGTTTTTTACGTTAATTTTTTGATTTAGAAAATAGTTTTTGATTTAATTTTTAGTTTAAGAAATGATTACCAATGCTATAGAATGGATAAATAAATTATATATGATTATATAATTATCAGAAGGAAAATATAATCTTACTATGAAAAAATAGTCATAATACTATGGCTATTTAATTTACTGAATAGTTAAATTTTAGATGTTTTTCATCTTTTTATTAATTATCTTTTTATTAATTATCTTTTTTATTTCTAATTTTTTATTTATTACTTTTTATTTACTTATCTCTTATTGATTTTCTTTTATCTTTATTTACTTATCTTATTTTATTTAATCTGTTACAAAAATATTTTTGAATTTTTTATAATTTAGGATTTAACTAAATTCTATTCACCAGAAACTTTATTTTCATCACTAGAGCTAGTATTCTCATTATTATTATTTTCTTGATTATTATCTTTATTTTCTAGATTGTTATTTTCCTGATTACTTACAGTATCTTCATATCGAGGATTAGTTTCATCATATTCAGAAAGTCCTAAAAGACTTCTAGCTTTAGCTAACTGATTATCGGTAACACCGATGATATTTTCTTCTTCATCGTATTTAACATCTAATTCGACACCATACTGGGGACTGATACCATAGGTATCGATACATTCATTATTAGGAGTTACCCAACGAGAAGTTGTATATTTAACAAGAGAACCATCAGACAAATGCTTAGTTTGTTGAACTTTACCTTTTCCATAGCTAGTAGTACCAACAGAAGTAGCTCCATAAGAGTCAATAAGAGCAGAAGCCAAGATTTCACTAGCGGAAGCGGTAGCACCATTCATTAAGATAACGATTGGATATTCTCTTTTGGTACTAGTAGTATCATAATAGAATTTAGTATTTTGACCATCCCTACCTTCGAGACCATAGATAGTCTTGCCTTTTTCTAGAAAGAGATTAGCAACATCAACAGCGGCACTTAAAAGGCCACCACCATTATTACGTAAGTCAAGAATTAAAGATTCAATTCCCGTACTCTCCATTTCTTCTAAAGCACTTTTAACTTGACTACCTAGAGTATTGCTAAAAGTGGTAATTGCTAAGTATCCAACTTTCTTTTCTTCATTACTTAGGACTTTATAATCAACAGCGGGAGTGGAAAGAGTTTCGATATTAACATCAACATTAAAGGTTTCTTCACCTCTTTTGATTGTCAGATTAACTTTTTTACTTGGGCTTTCTTTGATTAGTTTAGCAATTTCATTACTAGAAAGACTAGAGATATCTTGAGAGTTAATAGCTGTTATAATATCATTTTCTAATAGGCCAGCCTTTTTAGCAGGAGAATCTAAATAGACATTAACAATTAATCCTGGAGTAGCATTACTTATACTAATACCTATTCCCTCGTATGTCCCGTTAAGAGAGTCGTTTAAGGAAGAGGCGGCATCTTTATCAAGATAAGAAGTATAATCATCATAAGCATTTTTCATAAGACCATCAATGGCTCCATCGATAGCACTTTTTTTATCGACACTAGCATAGTAATCTTTATTTAAAGTTGCATAAACATCTAAAAATTCTTTTAAATTCTCATCTTTTAGAAGAGTTGTGTAACTAGTGCCGTTCTTCGTACTATATTTATGATTTATGACAGCACCGCCAGCAAAGGCACAAATGACACCGGTAATTGTGATGATAACCAACATTTCTTTAAGACTAAAGCTTGGAGTATCTTTATATTTAGAAGCATAGTTTACTTTATTATCTTTACTATCCTCTAAAAGATTATCAATATTTTCTGGAAAATCACTTTTTAAGAATGATGGTTTAATTACCCTAGTAACTTTTTCTTCTTTAGAATTATCTAACTCTTTATTACCTTTGTTTAAATTACTTGAAGAATTACTAATTTCCTCTTTAGAAACATCTTTTACTTCTTTAGGGGAAATATCATCTTTAGAAACTTGCATTGCTGATGCATATTTTTCTTCTTTCTTTAGATTATTATTGTCTTCGAGACTTTTTATATCCTTTATATCTTTATTTTCATTATTCATATTATCACTCTATTTAATCTTAGCACACTTTAAATCTTAAGAAAAGAAAAATAACTAACAAATGTCAGTTATTAATGTTACCATTTTTGGTTAATGGTTTTTTAGCAAACTATTTACTAATCAGTTATTTTCCATTCACTTTTAATTTTTTCAACCGTTTCATAAGCATTGGTAATCTTATTATCTTTAACTTTTAATAAAGTTACCGCTCCGAAACGTAAATCAGCTAAATTACTTGCGGTTGGATTAGTTTTATCATCAGTTGCTATGTATTTACTGTTTAATGGATTACTTAAATCAACGGTATAAGTTGTAATGGCATTCTTAGTATTACTATAGCTTGATAAAAGGCGGGCATATGTACTCGCATCTTCTTTAGTTGTATCATACAAAAGAACATAATAAGTACCCGTACCTTTTTTTAGCATAGTACCAACAATGGCCACTGTTGGATCGATTAGATTACTTACGTTACCGGAATCATTACTACTCGTAGTATTATCATCTTTTTTAACTACCTTTGAAGTTAATAAGTATATAGCCCCAACGATTACTAAAACGATTAGGAAAATAACAATGAATTGCTTAACAGTTTTTGTTTCTTCGTTTTCTAACTTCATATTCACCACCTGACTTCATTATATCATAAGATAAGGCTTTTCTAGCATTATTTGTTACTTCCTGGGGCTTTTTTGGAATTTTTTAAGAAATTTAATATCTTTTTGAAAAAAAGTTTAAAAAAGCAGTCTCATTAAAAAAATCAATCTACAAATAATTTAGTTATCAGAGATTGATTTTGTAATTTCTGCATATATTTATTTACTAGTGACAATAGTATTAGAGATAGAGTTAGCAACACTTAAGAGTTCTTCACTAGATAGGGAACTCCCTGCTAAATAGTAATCTATATTATTACTAGTCCAATAGATAGCATTACCACTTAAAGCTCCTATATTACCATTCATCATTAGAGGTTCGCCATAAATGGGTATTACTTCTAATTCATTATTCGCACGACTAGCTTCTTCGACTAAGACAAAGTCTTTCGCACCGCCAAAGGTCAAGATAGCTCGGTTACCATTATCCGTATTAATAGTCTCTTTGGCCGTTAAATAAGTATCTTTAGGAATATAAAGTGGATAAAGAATATCATTAAAGCTTGAAGACTCTTCGGTTTCTTTACAACAGTTACTATCAACTACCTTGGATAAATCAAAATAATTATCTTCAAGATTAGCTTTATAATCAATTGAGTTTATATTAAAAGTTATTTTTACGGTATCACTAGTATCATAGACTTCAACTTTCTTGAGATTAATCTCCTTATCGAAGTACAATTTCTGATAGCTTAATTTACTGTTATTAGGATAGTTAACATTACTTGTTAAGACATAATAGTCATTTTCTTCGGTGAATTTTTTATCTTCAGAATTAGCTAAATCAGTAAGAAGCGAAGCAAGGATATAGGTTTGGCTAGAATTATCAGGCCAACTACTTTGAAATTTAAAACTCTTATTAAGACTTGGGGTAATTAAGTAAACACCGTCTTTATTCTTTAGGATTACTTGTTCATGACCACTAGTCTGGTTAGTAAGAACTACTTTGTAAAAATCACCTTTTTTATAAGAAACCGTTATATCGTAGTTAAATTTATCTTCATCGTTAAAAATATCTAGAGTACCAGCTATGACATATGATTTACTACTATTAACATTATCTTTAAATTCTTTCAGTATTTTCTTATCCATTTTCGAAGAACACCCGGTTATAAGAAAGATAGTTAATATAAGATATATGAATTTTTTCATTATCTGACTCCTTTTCTAATAAATTATATTTATATTGATGAATAATATTCTAAATATTGATAATACTAAAGGTATGAAAGGAATAAATGATGAAAACATTACAAAAGATTTGCCTAGTATTCACGATTATTGGGGCAGTTAACTGGGGCTTAATTGGGTTATTTGATTTTAATCTTGTAACAGCTTTATTTAAAAGCATTCCAGTTTTAGAGAAGATAATTTATATTATTGTTGGTGTTTGCGGTTTAATTAATATCGGTATTTTATTTGCTGATGTTGATTATATGGGTGAACCTAAAGACTAAAAAAAGTCCAAAGGACTTTAAGAATAAATAATTCTTTTAGTTTGGACTTTTTTATTTGGATTGGGTTAACGATATCTCGACTTCGCTTTCAACAATAAATTTAGCCATTGCGGTATTGATGGAGTTACCAGTAATATAAACAGGAACTTTATGAGTGCCAGCGGCATAGCCGGTTAAATCAATATAAGCAGAGATATTAGAAGCATCAATCGAGTTGATTACGCTTTCCACACCGATAACTTGAACGTTAACAGAGGCACTGCCAATCGCGTTAGCTGTTAGACCACTTGGCGTATTACGAACATTTATCTGGACATTATTAATAGTTTTTTGTTTAGCTTCTCCAAAGTTAACAACGATACTAGCACTAGTAGTTGGCATATAACGTACACCAGTTGGTTTGGAAATAGTAACATTATAAGTCTTGGAACCATTATTGCCTTGATCGGTTAAATCGATAGTAACAGGAACACAGTCAATTGACTCTAAGGCTTGTTGTTCACCATAAATAGTCACGTTATAGTCACTCTTACCATTTATTGTGATGGAACTGATAGCTTTACCAGCCACTAAATCACCAGTAGTTAATAATTGAATAGGAACACTCTTGCTATAAGAAGTGAATGTTACCGTAGCACTGATACTTGAAGGAACAATTTCTACATTTTTTAAGATATTGCCGGTCTCATCATAAGCAACGATAGGAACATTTTCTAAAGTATAAGTACCTTTAGCAGTGAATTCTTTATTATTTAAGTCAATTAAGGCTTTAACAGTCGCAATTTTATCTAAAGTATCTTGACTACCTTTAACTACTACTTCACTCTTATTAAGTTCTATATTAGAAACACTTAGTTCGGGATAAGATTCATTTAGTTTATCTTGATTGATAATATCATAGGTAATTGTTTTAAGACTAGATACTTTCTTCTTAATGGTTACATAAATGTAATTAGGGTCAAGCTTATAACGGAGAGTATTGATAGTTTGATTATAAGTTAATTTTACACGATAAGGTTCATCTCTTGGGGTATAATCGGTTAAATCAAGGACAACTTCATTTTCTCCTAATTGTTTAGCTAAATAGAGGTCACTTTTCCGACCAATTAAGGTAATATCGGCAGTTTCTGGTAAATCCTCAATAACATAGGCTTCAGTATTGTACTCAACTTTAATCGGTTGATTAGTAATAATTTCGGCTTCGGTTTCCACAAGATTAATAACCTTTTTATCAATCAAAAGGAAGACTATAATAGCCAGTCCCAAAGAAATATAAAGAAGCATATTGGGACGATTAAGAATTTTTTCTATCTTAAAATTATTTTTATTAATTTTTTTATTGATATTATAGATGATTTTACTAATAGGAGTGATAATGTATTTATCTAACAATCCATACAAAAACTTAGCTAAAGCACCGATTAATTGGAAAATTTTATTCATCTAAATCACCACTTTCCTTGGTATCATCATTATTATCGGCATCGTAGAATATTTCCGTCTTTGGTTTTAATTCGTCAACTAAAGTCATTCTAAATTCATCTAAAGATAAGTTATATTTTAATTCACTATCAACCGCTATTGAAAGTTTACCTGTCTCTTCAGAAACAACTAAAGCAATAGCATCAGTCTCTTCAGCAATACCTAAAGCGGCACGATGACGAGTTCCTAAACGTTTAGAAATAGCAGGGTTCATACTAGTCTTGAAAACCGCACCAGCACAAGTAATTCTATCGCCTTGGATAATAACGCCGCCATCGTGAAGTGGACTATTAGGGAAGAAAATAGTTCCTAATAATGGACTAGTAAGATCTGCGTAAACCTTGGTTGCGGGAGTAATATATTCTTGTAGGGACATATCGCGTTCAATAACGATTAAAGCACCGATACGATTCTTTTTCAAATATTCAACTGCATCCATAATTTCATAAACGACTCTTTCTCTTTCATCAACGGTTAAAATCTTATGACGCCCTAGTAATTGAGTACGACCAATAGACTCTAAGACATTACGAATTTCAGGTTGGAAAATCACAATGATAGCTAATGGCCCCCATTCTAAGACATACTCTAAAAGTAAGCCAATGGTATAAAGATTAAGAAGATTACTTAAAAGCTTAATAGCTAAAATTAAGATAATTCCCTTAACAATAAGAACCATTTTAACATTATTTTTAATATTCTTTAGTATATAATAAAACATTAACCAAACTAATGATATGTCGATTATCTTTGTAAATACATTCCATATGGTTTGAAGTGTCATAACAACATCTCTCTTTCTTATTCTAGTTTATTATAGCAAATTCTTTTTTAGATTTCTAGTCCCTCTCTTGGAGACTAGCTCTTAAGAAATATTTAAATATGGTTAGTAAATTTGTATAAATTGCATTTATATAAAAAGACAATTCTCATTTATTTAAGAATTGCTCATTATTGCTGATTATTAGTATTACTCTGCATTAAAATGGTATTATTATCGTTCGAGGGAATATTCATATCAAGTTGTTCGACTTTTTCACCAGAAGGGCTTGGGTTTTGATTTAAAGAAGTACCTAGACCAACTCCCCCTTTTTTAGCCACTGCATCCATATCAAGGGTAGGCTCTGCTTCTTTTTCAATGGGATGTTTTTTATCAATGAAGTAACCAATAATGGCGAAGATACCAATGAGTGCTAAAAGAATAAATAAAATATAATAATCGGCTAAAGTTTTCAATAAGTTTTCCATATAGTCTCCTATTCTTCGATTTTTAAAGTTTGATTTTTCGGCTGAATTTGAATAAAAGTATTACCATCATTAACTTTTAAAGGTGTACCATCAAGATAAGTATAAACAGTCTTACTATCACGAGCAGTCTTCTCCCATTTAATCTTTATGGCATACCCATCGGATATATAGTAGCCTGTTCCTTTACCAATATTATTCAAAGTTTGACGACCCTTATCATCACCCGAAATGGTAGAATTGCTTACTTGATAAGTAATAATATTCTTAAAAGTATATTGTTTTTTAGTAATATCATCAATATGTTCTTTGTTATTAACATATCTTTTGTAGACTTTATTCTCTGTATCATAGACATATTTATCAGTAATACTAGATGAATATTTAATAGTCACTGTATTAGCCGGTATTTTATCATTAAAATCATCAGCGTTAAGTTCTTCAATTTGATAATTTAGAAGAGGAGTAACATCAGAAGTCGTACGATATCCATATTTATTAGCAGCTTTCTTTAACATTTCCATAGTCGTAAATCCGGTATGTTCCCTGGAAACTTTTAAAGCCTTATCACGATAAAAGTAAGTCCCCTCACCGGTTAAGCCATTAATATTATTGATTTTATAAGTAGAAATGTCTCCTTGAGCTTGTGGAGACCACCCCCAATGAACGTAGATAGCATCATTTTCCATTGCATAATCTAAGAAGTAATGACGACTAGAACGAATACTACCTATCTTGGCTGTTTCTTGGTCTTTAAATAAAGCCATATATCTCGTTAGGCCACCCTCAACGATAATTTCATAGATTAAGTAAGCATCTTGAAGTCCCGCATGGTGGGCTCTAGCTTGGGAATGATTGTTTATCATCACGGCATAACTACGACTTTTGGAATCTAAATCCATTATTTTCAACTTAGGTTTTTCTGGCTCGGTAACATTGTTATTTTGATTTTGATTATCATTTGGAGTATCACTAGCATTCTTCTTAGGAATTAAATTCAAGATGATAATAATAATCAAAAGAAGAATAGCACCACCAATTACTCCTAAAATAATTTTTCCTTTTAAACTTAATTTTTTCATAATATTCCCCACTCTTAATAGTTATTTAGTCTTTTAGCTTGTCTTTGCAAGTCTCTTTCTTTAATAGTTTCTCTCTTATCATAAATTTTTTTCCCTTTACATAAGCCAATTGTTACTTTGGCTTTGCCATTCTTAAAATGAATATCCAAAGGAATTAAAGCATAGCCATTTCGAGTAACACCAGTGTATAATTTTTTTATTTCATTCTTATGAAGAAGAAGTTTTCGAGTACGGCGTTCATCATGGTTAAAGATATTACCTTCTTCATATTTACCAATAAAAGCATTTAGAAGATATACTTCATTTTTACGAATTAGGACATAAGAATCTCTTAAATCAACGGCTGATTTACGAATCGATTTAATTTCGGTACCTTTAAGTTCAATCCCTGCTTCATAAGTTTCTTCGATAAAATACTCAAATTTTGCTTTTCTGTTTACGATTTCCATTTTTTTCTTCTACAATTTCAAAGTCAATCATCGCTGTTTCTTTGCTAGCAGCAACGCAACGGACTTTTACTTTATCTCCTAGTCTATATGTTTTTTTAGTACTTTTGCCAACCATACTTAAAAGTTCAGGAACGTAATTGAAATAATCTCCTTTTAGAGTACTGATATGAACCAAGCCCTCAATTAAATTATCTAATTCAACGAAGAAACCAAAGTTAGTTATAGTGTTAATCTTGCCGATAAACTCTTCCCCAATATGATTTTCCATATACTCAGCCATTTTCATATCATCTACATCTCGTTCAGCGTTAACCGCAGCCACTTCACGTTCACTACTATGTGCTGCTATCTGAGCAAGGGAATTTTCTAAAGTATTGATAGTAGTTTTAGAATAATCATTTTCCACTAAATACTTCTTTAAAAGGCGATGAACTTCTAAGTCAGGATAACGTCTAATTGGTGAAGTAAAATGGGTATAAGCACGGGAGGCAATACCGAAGTGTCCTAGATTTTCACTAGAATATTCTGCTTTACGCATACTACGAAGCAACATTTCCGAAAGAATAGCAAATTCTTTTTTATCTTTTAATTCACTAAGAATGCTTTGCATTGTCCGAGGGGTTATTTCTTTAGTGTTAGTTCTAATCCTGTAGCCAAGAATTTTTACCATTGTCATAAATTCTTCAATTTTTTCTGGTTTAGGAACTTCATGGATACGGTAGATAAATGGTAAATCCATGTTATAAATGTGACTAGCAACACACTCATTGGCCGCTATCATAAAGTCTTCAATTAATTTTTCCCCTTCACCGCGAACACGTTTTTCAATGTCAATAGCGCATCCTTTTTCATCTTGAATAATTTTTACTTCATCTAAATCAAAGTCAATGTAGCCTCTTCTTTCTTTAGCTTTGCGAAGTATTTTAGCAAGTTTATGCATTTCTTTTAAAGTATCAGCAAAATCCTCATAACCATCAGGAATAGTATTTTCCATAATAATTTTATTAACATTTTTATAAGTCATTTTCTTACGACTCTTTAGGTAACTAGGAAAAATATCATAAGATACCAATTGTCCTTCAGGATTATAAGTCATCACGCAAGACATACTAAGTCGTATAACCCCTTCATTTAAAGAACAAATTCCATTAGAAAGCTTATGAGGTAACATGGGAATTACGGTATCTGCTAGATAAGAAGAAGTCCCCCGATTGTAAGCTTCATCACCCAAAGCCGTATTTTCTTTAACATAATTAGAGACATCAGCAATGTGAACTCCTAGGACATAATTATCGCCATCTTTTTCCAAGCTAATAGCATCATCAATATCTTTAGTATCATCTCCATCAATGGTAAAAATCACTTTATCAGTTAAATCACGGCGATTCTTTAATTCACTAGAATCAACTTCATCAGGAATATCATCAAGTTCTTCAATAACTCTAGGATTAAAATCTTCATAAATCCCATATTTATATGCAATACTTAAAATATCTACTTGAGGATCATTTTTATGACCTATTATCTTTAAGACATCACCTAAGTATAAATGATTTTTAAGACGTTCCGTGATTTCTACTAAGACTTTATGGCCTTCAACACAGTTATGAGTTGTATCAGGATTTAGTAAAACACTAATATCTTTACTAGAATCATCTAGTTTCAAGTACATTTTATGTTGTTTAACGTAGACTTCACCGACTACATTCTTTAAGTCTCTTTTAATTATTTTAACAATCTTTCCCTCTGGTCTATCACCCTTAGAAGTCACTTCACATAAAACAATATCATCGGAGATAGCATCTTTAAGATTAGTTTTATCAATATAAATATCATCTTCTTCTGGAAGAATAACAAATCCAAAGCCTTTTTTATTAACAGATAATTTACCTATTTTAAGAGATGGGCAATTTTTTAGAAGAATATATTTACCTTTCTTTGTATAAAAAACTAGGTACTCGTTAATTAAAGCATTCAAAGTATCTTGTAATTCTTTTAACTCTTCTGCCGTTTTTAAATTTAATAAGTCATTTATTTCTATTAAAGTCTTCGCTTCATGTATATTTTTTAAAGTATTTAAAACTTGTTCTTTCATATAAACCTTTCTATATTAACCATTTAATTCTTGGTGAAATTCACAGTCTTTTACAAGGTAACCATTATCATTATTCCAACGTATAATCACATAACTGCCATATTCTTTTAACCTAGTTTTAATATCAAGACCAGTATCATCATAGGTTGTATAGGCATCAATTAAACCATTGTCTATTAATTGTTTTAGTGTTATATGGCATTGCCCGGCACTTTTTGCCATACATTCATCACGTGTAAAACCAGCAATTGTTTTAATATTTATGCTGTCAACGGCATTACAGGCAACATCGGTTATTCTTTTATTATTTTTTTCAGCCAGAGTTTGTTCTTGTTTACTAGTACTACCGCCTAAATTAATAACAACCACAGTTGATGACAGAACAATTAAGAGAATGGTTGCAATCAATTCGATTAATGTAAAACCTTTATTATTCATTTTTTACCTCTAATTCCATTATAAGACATATTTAGTTTAAAAAAAAGTCTTTTAATTGTAAGACTTTTATTTTTGTAAAAATATAATCAACGCTATTACGAAGAAAAGAATTCCTAGTATTAAAGTTAAACGACTAATGAGTAACTCTAATCCTCTTTCTTTTTGATGAGTAAACAAAGCTTCATTCCCGCCAGATATAATTTGTCCAGCATCGCTTGCTTTATTGCTTTGTAATAAGACTATAGCAATTAAAAATATTGATACAACTAATAATGCAGTTTCCATGATTGCCACTTCCATTTCTTGTAAAACTATATCATACTTACCCATCAATTTCAAGAATTAACAGAAATTATAAGTTTGATTTCCTATTTTTCAGTTAGTTTTTCTTCAATTCTTAATAAGCGATTATATTTAGCTATTCTTTCTCCGCGTGATAGAGAACCAGTTTTAATATATGGAATATCTAAACCAACTGCTAAATCAGCAATAAAGGTATCTTCGGTTTCACCACTACGATGAGAAATTACCATTTTATAATTATTTTGTCTAGCAAGTAAAATTGTTTGCATCATTTCCGAAACAGTACCAATTTGGTTTGCTTTTAACAGAATGGCATTACCAGCATGCATATCGATAGCTTTTTGTAAGAATTTCTTATTGGTTACGAAGTAATCATCACCAACTAGCATAATCTTTTCACCTATCTTGGCTGTTAATTTTGCTAATGATTCAAAATCATCTTCCATGAAAGCATCTTCAATGCTAATAATTGGATACTTAGCGATTAAACCTAAATAATAATTCGTTAAATCTTCACTAGTTAAGTTTTTCTTATCAACACTATAAGTCTTAGTTGCATCATCATACATTTCACTTGAAGCAGCATCTAGAGCGATAAATACCTCTTCACCTGGTTTATAGCCAGCTTCAGTTATAGCTTTAACGATAAGTTCTAAAGCTTCCTCATTATTTTTTAAGTTTGGAGCAAAACCGCCTTCATCACCAACACCTGTTGATAAACCCATACCATCAAGGATTTTTTTTAGTGTATGAAATACTTCAGCACCCGCTCTTAATCTTTCTTTGAATGGTTTAATAACAGGAACAATCATAAATTCTTGAATATCTAAATCATTATTAGCATGTTTGCCACCATTAACGATATTCATCATAGGAATAGGTAAGCCAACATTTCCATTAGAAACAAATTCGTATAATTCTTTATTAGCAGCTTGGGCAGCAGCTTTTAAACAAGCTAGTGAAACAGCTAAAGTAGCATTGGCTCCTAATTTAGTTTTAAATTCAGTTCCATCTAATTTTAATAAAGTCGCATCAATTTCATTTTGAATTAGTTCTTTTCCTTCTAATTCTTTGGCAATAATATCATTAACATTAGATACAGCTTTTAATACTCCTTTGCCACTATAACGATTTTTGTCACCATCTCTTAGTTCAAGTGCTTCTCTAGATCCAGTTGAAGCTCCAGATGGAACAGAAGCAGTTGCAATAATGCCATTTTCTAATTCACAATCGCATTCAACAGTAGGATTTCCTCTTGAATCAAGGATTTCTCTTGCAAATATTTTCTTTATTTTCATATAATTACCACCTTCATTTTGTACTTTTATAGTATACATCTTTTTATTTTTTTTAGCAATAAAATCCTCTGAAAAATCAGATGATTATGTCTCTTTTAAATATCACAATCTTTCAAGCTATTTTGGAATTGATTATATCGTTTTTAATAAATAATTAATTATTTCCAAGAAAAAAACTGCTATTAAAGCAATTTTATTCAAAAAGTATTTTAACTATTTCTTTAACTCTTTGTCTAAATAATATTTGTTGTAGAAAATCAATAGCGGCATAAACGCAAGTAATTATCCCAACGAATGTAGTTAAAACTAAAGCCGTTTTAAAAGGATTAATGATTACAACAATACCAATAATTAAGGTCAATATAGAAGTCACTAAAGAAAATAACCATGTCTCCTCTTTAAATTTCTTTAATTGTAAAGCTAAGGCAAACTTAAAGGATGCTGATAAAATTAGCCAAATGCCAAGACCAATAGTTATTATTCCTGATAAAGATAAAGGATTAATAATCATAAAAATACCAGCGATTGCGCTTAAAATACCATAAGTTACTTCAGCAACAAAGAAAGGACTATGTTGCATATTAATAATGTACTTGATGATGTTATAAATACCAATGATAACTAGTGTAATACCAAACCCTACTCCTAACACCGTTGTTGAACTACTAGGATTACTAGCAAAATACACACCTAAAGCAAATAGTAAAATGTCAATTACCATTTGACCGTAAGTGGCAATATTAAATAATTTTTTCTTTTCTTTCATAAATTACCTTTCCAACAATATTGTAAGATTTTAACTTTTAATTGTCAAACTATTCCGAGCCATAAATTTGTTCTTGACAATAATTGATTCTATTACTATATAAAGTATCCTCTAGCTCTTGATATTTCTTATTAATATTAGAAATTATCTCTTTATAATTACTATTGCCGAGCTCGGTTAGGATACTCGCATAATAAGGATTGGTATAATAAACAATCCCATTATTATGAAAATAACTATTATATTGGCCATACTTAGTGGCAGCTTCTATTTTTCTATCTTCATCTTTTAAGTAATTATCCTGACTAGAAGTGAAGTATGATTTTAATTCTTTGCCTAATGTAGAATTATTATTTATAAAATTATACAATTCTTTTACATATATTATGGCATCGTTGACATTCATGTCGCCAAAATTATCTTTTCCAAGAACAGAATGATTTAAAGTTGAGGTAGCACCCAAAGAATTACCAAAAGCTTTTAAATTATCGTAACCAATATAGTTAACAAGCATATGATGTGCCGTATTATCACTAACAGTAATTGCATATTTAACAAGGTCTCGTAAACTTACCATATCATTGATTTTATGTTTGATCATACCAGCTGAATAACTAGACTTGAACTTAGCTAAGTATTTTACAGTTTCATCCAAGTTAATATTTCCTTTAGCAGCTTCTTCATAGATATATAAGGCATCAAGTATTTTAATAGTACTGGCAGCATAATAAATTTTATCCTGATTATACACATAAGTATAGTTAGTTTTAATATCCACAAATTTTACACTAACGCTATATTTTTTTAAATATGTTGTTAATTCAATTTCTTTCTGCTCTAAATTTCCCGTTTTTTCTTCTTCTGTATATTCTTGAGCTAAGCAATCATTATATTTTTTCTCTAATTCAGCTTTTTTATCTTGTTTTGACTTTACCGCTTCAATTTTTTCTTTTAAATAATCATAAGTACTGTTAAAAGTTTCTTCATAATTATTAAAGGAATTTTTTAAAATCAAAAATAATACAACTAAAATAATAATTAGCAAAATCGTTCGCGGAGCTTTTTTTAATTTTCTTCTTTTTCTTCTTTTTTTCGCCATAATGACACCCACTTAAGTATATTATATCCAATTTTAGGCAAAAAAAAAGCGAAACATTAAAGTTTCACTTAATCTTCTCAGTTTAATTACTCAAGAATGTCAGTAACAGAACCAGCACCTACAGTACGTCCACCTTCACGGATAGAGAACTTAGTACCTTTTTCTAAGGCAATTGGTGCAATTAATTCTACTGTCATATCAACATTGTCGCCTGGCATAACCATTTCAACACCTGCTGGTAATTCAATAACACCTGTAACATCAGTTGTTCTGAAATAGAATTGAGGTCTGTAGTTTGAGAAGAATGGAGTATGACGTCCGCCTTCTTCTTTGCTTAATACATAAACTTTAGCAGTAAATTTATGATGAGGAGTAACTGAACCTGGTTTAGCAAGAACTTGTCCACGTTCTACTTCATCACGGTTAATACCACGAAGTAATGCACCAGCATTATCACCAGCTTGAGCGAAGTCTAGAGATTTTCTAAACATTTCGATACCAGTAACAACAGTCTTTCTTGTAGGTTTAAGACCAACGATTTCAACTTCATCGTTAAGTTGTAATTTACCACGTTCTACACGACCAGTAACAACTGTACCACGTCCAGAAATAGTAAATACATCTTCGATACTCATTAAGAATGGTTTATCTAAGTCTCTTACAGGAACATCAAAATATGTATCGCAAGCTTCCATTAATTTCTTAATTGCGCCAGCACCCATATCAGATTCATCACCCTCAAGAGCCTTAAGAGCAGATCCACGGATGATAGGACAATTAGCATCAAAACCATATTCTCCTAATAATTCACGGATTTCCATTTCTACTAAGTCTAATAATTCAGGATCTTCAACCATATCGCATTTGTTGATAAATACAAGAATTTTAGGAACACCTACTTGACGAGCAAGTAAAATATGTTCTCTAGTTTGAGGCATAGGACCATCTGTTGCTGAAACAACTAGGATAGCACCATCCATTTGGGCTGCACCAGTAATCATGTTTTTAACGTAGTCAGCATGACCTGGGCAATCTACGTGAGCATAGTGACGAGTTGCAGTTTCATACTCAACGTGAGCGGTATTAATTGTAATACCTCTTTCTCTTTCTTCAGGAGCTGCATCGATTTCTGAATAATCTTTGAACTCTTTACTGAAATATTTAGTAATAGCAGCAGTTAAAGTAGTTTTACCATGGTCTACATGACCGATAGTACCAATATTTAAATGCTCTTTACTTCTGTCAAATTTTTCTTTTGCCATATTAAATATTCTCCTTCTTTTTAATTACATATTTATTTTATCTAATGCTTGATGTTTTTTCAAGTATTATTTTTAGTTAGCGCTGTTTTTCTTTATGATATCTTCAGCGATAGATTTTGGAACTTCATCATAGTGATCTAGCTCCATTACAAAGTTTCCACGACCTTGGGTATTACTTCTTAGAGAAGTAGCATAACCAAACATTTCAGCTAGTGGAACCATTGCTAAGATTTGTAGAGCATTACCACGAGATTCTTGACCTAGTGGACGGCCTCTACGACTTGTTAAGTCACCCATAACATTCCCCATATATTCTTCTGGAACTGTTACAGCGACTTTCATAATTGGTTCTAGAATAACTGGTTTACATTTATTCTTAGTTTCTTTAACTGCTAGAGAAGCAGCAATTTTGAAGGCCATTTCTGATGAATCGACATCATGGTATGAGCCATCATATAATGTAGCTTTAACATCAACCATTGGGTATCCTGCCAAAACGCCACCAGCAAGGGCTTCTTGTAAACCTTTATCAGTTACCGGAATATATTCACGAGGAACTACACCACCAACGATAGCATCAACAAATTCATAACCTTTACCTGGATTTGGTTCAAATCTAACCCAAACATGACCGTATTGTCCACGACCACCAGATTGCTTAATATAACGTCCTTCACATTCACCAACTTGAGTGATTGTTTCACGATAAGCAACTTGTGGTTTACCGATGTTGCATTCAACATTAAATTCTCTACGCATTCTATCAACAAGAACATCCAAGTGTAATTCACCCATACCACTGATAACAGTTTGGCCTGTTTCATGGTCAGTCTTGTATTTGAATGTTGGGTCTTCTTCTGCAAGTTTTTGAAGAGCAAGGGCCATTTTATCTTGGTCATTTTTACTCTTTGGTTCGATTGCTTCATCAATAACTGGTAATGGGAATTCCATACCTTTCATGATGACTGGGTTCTTTTCATCACATAATGTATCAGCAGTAGTGGTATTTTTCAAACCAACAGCAGCAGCAATTTCTCCACAGTATACTTCAGAAATTTCTTTACGAGTATTGGCATGCATCTGTAGGATACGACCAATTCTTTCTTTTTCACCCTTAGTACTATTTAAAACGTATGAACCACTTGTTAATTTACCAGAGTAAACGCGGAAGAATGCTAATCTACCTACAAATGGGTCTGTCATAATCTTAAATGCTAAAGCTGTAAATGGTTCATTATCACTTGGATGACGCATTATATCTTCACCAGTCTTTGGATTATAACATTCAATTGATGGAACGTCAGTTGGAGCTGGTAAATAATCGATAACAGCATCTAGTAATAATTTTACACCAATATTTCCTAGAGCAGTTCCGCACATAACTGGGAAGAATTCAGCAGCAAGTGTACCCTTACGAATACAATGCTTAATTTCTTCAATAGTTAATTCTTCACCGCCAAGGTATTTTTCCATTAACTCATCATCAAATTCAACAACAGTTTCAACTAAATCAGAACGTCTCTTTTCTGCTTCAGCTTTTAATTCTGCAGGAATTTCAATTTCTACAGGATTTTCAGCTTGTTGTCCATCATAATGATAAGCTTTCATAGTTACTAAATCAATGATTCCATTGAATTCAGATTCTTGTCCAATTGGCCATTCGATAGGTTTAGCATTAACACCTAATCTTTTGTCAATTGTATCTAAACTGTAAACGAAGTCTGCACCCATTTTATCCATTTTATTAGCAAAAATAATTCTTGGAACTTTGAATTCAGTTGCTTGACGCCATACAGTTTCAGTTTGTGGTTCTACACCAGCTTGAGCATCAATTAATGCTACAGCACCATCTAGAACTCTTAAACTACGTGAAACTTCTACAGTAAAGTCTACGTGACCTGGGGTATCAATAATATTGAAACGGTATCCCTTCCAGTGTGCAGTTGTTGCAGCGGAAGTAATTGTAATACCTCTTTCTTTTTCTTGTTCCATCCAGTCCATTTGCGACTCACCATCATGAGTTTCACCAATTTTATGTGTTACTCCAGTGTGGAATAATACACGTTCAGTAGTAGTTGTTTTTCCGGCATCAATGTGAGCCATGATACCGATGTTTCTTACTTTGTCAATTGAGACATCTCTTGCCATATATTTCTCCTACCATCTATAATGAGCAAATGCTTTATTAGCTTCAGCCATTTTGTGAGTATCTTCACGTTTCTTAACAGCTCCACCAACGCCTTTTGCAGCATCCATAATTTCGTTTGCTAATTTTTCAGACATTGTTTTTCCACGTCCATTTTTAGCATAATTTACTAACCATCTTAGAGCTAGTGATTGAGCTCTTTCTGGGCTTACTTCTAGTGGAACTTGAACATTAGAACCACCAACACGTCTAGATTTAACTTCTAGAGCAGGCATAATATTCTTCATAGCTTCATTGTAAACTTCCATTGGGTCTTTTTTTGTTTGCTTTTCTACAATGGCAAATGCATCATAAAGAATTTTTTGTGCAGTACCTTTTTTACCACCAATCATAAGAGCGTTTACTAGTTTAGTAACGACTTTTGAATTGTATATTGGATCAGGTAATACATCTCTTTTTACAGCACGTCTTTTACGCATAATTATCTTCTCCTTCCTTTAATTATTATTTAGTTTTTGGTTTTTTAGTACCGTATTTACTACGACCTTGTTTTCTATTATTAACGCCTTGAGTATCAAGTGTACCACGTACAATGTGATATCTAACACCGATAAGGTCCTTAACACGACCACCACGAATTAATACTACGCTATGTTCTTGTAAGTTATGACCTTCACCTGGAATATAAGTATCAACTTCACGACCATTTGATAATCTAACACGAGCATATTTTCTTAATGCTGAGTTTGGTTTCTTTGGTGTACGAGTAGCAACTCTTGTACAAACACCACGTTTTTGTGGACTATTTGTTTCAGTTTCTTTTCTTTCCATAGAATTGAAGCCAACATTTAATACTGGGCTCTTACTCTTTTTGGTTTTCTTACTTCTTCCTTTTCTAACTAATTGGTTAATAGTTGTCATAAAATTCCTCCTTCCATTAACACACATCCTGGTGTATCAATCTTATTATTTAAATTAGGCTCCATCGAAATAGAACCATAATTAAAATTCAGTAATACTATAGCATTCTGAGGAAGAAATTGTCAAGCGTTTTTTGACGATAAAATTTCAATTCTAATACGCCAAACATTTTTAAAAGATAAAAGGACAGACTCGATAAAATATATATATGCAAAAGGCATAGAAAAAGACCTCTTTAAAAGAAGTCTTAAGCATAAGTCATAATGGTAAATAAAATTAACAAAATAACTAAAACAATTACGGCAAATTTCCAAATAGCTTTTAACCATTTTTTATAAGATACATCATACATTGATAATCCTGTTACTAGTAAGACACTAGTTGGGGCTACTAAGGAAACTAAACCATTAATGGATGTCATAATTGTCATCATCGTACCAGTATAATCAGCAAATCTTGCAGCGTAAACGCTTCCTAAGGAATAACCACTAAAACCAAAGTCAACATTGAAGAATGTTGCGATAGCATTGGCAACACTAGCACTGAACGGATTAAAGTTAGTTCCAACAATTTTATCAACCATCGTATTAGTATAGCCACTCCAGTATGAGATAACAAACATTGTATAAGCAAGAACAATAAATAAAGCAGGTTTCAACATTTTTTGCATCCCAGCGACTACGCCATCTAAGCAATCATCCATTTTAATCTTTGTAAATAGTTTAACAAAGATTAGAATAATCATAGCGATATAGCAAATTGTAAACATATCCCATGAGCCAAGCGCACTAACCTTGCCAAGAATGTAACCAAAGATTGCATGTTCTTTGCCACCAATTGTCATTGTTACTTTTGTGATTAACCAAGTATGGAATGTATCAAAAGCTGTAATTTCAAAAGCAGAGTTCCAAGGCATATAGCCTAAAATCATAAAGACAAATAACACGATGAAGACTAAGACATAAGGCCATACTTTTCCTTTTTTCTCATCACCAGTTAATTCTAGTAAGTCAATTGGTTCAACCGAATCGCTCTTTTCCTTCTTATGCATTTTAATTAAGAAGAAGTTTAAAAGAATATAACTTACCGCAAGAATACCAAATCTCACACCTAAATTAGTTGTAATTTTAACGTTCATTGTACTTACTAAGTAATCAAGTCCTAAAGTTGCTGTAGTTTGACCAATAAGTCCCACTAACATTGCCCCAAATGTCATTACAACGCTACTTATCTTACCATATCCTAGACGACTAGCAATACTAATTATCATCGGAATGAAGAAGAGAATTGGTAGACTTTGAGTTGCCATAGATACATATAAAGCAATAACTAAAGTATGAACGAGTGCAAACCATTTTTTTCTTGGTTTCCAGAATTCGACAGCTTTATTGATTAGAGCTTTATAACCATTAGTCTTTGAAATAACACCGTAGAATAAACCAACTATTAGCACTAATACTACTTGAAGTAAGTAATAATTTGATGCATAGAACATTGATAAGAACATTTCATTAATACCAGTTCTAGCTGGTTCTGTAGTCGTTAAGTTTGAAGAACTAAAGGTTCCAGCTGGAATAATCCAACTGATGACGATACCAACAAGAATACAAATGGCTAAAGCTTTAAACAAGAAATGATTAGTCTTTGTGGGTTGTTTTTTATCGTTTACTACTTCTTTTTTGGAAACTACTTTTTCAGTTTTAGTTTCTTCTACAACAGGTTCTACTACATTCTCTTTTTTAGGAGCTGTTTTTGTAGTCTTAGTAGAAGTTTTCTTTTTTCCACTTTTCTTTTCCATTTTCTTTACCTCCATCTAAATTATAGCACAAATCAGGCACTTGCCAAGTGTTTTTAGGTGAAATGTTTCTTCACAAAAGATTAAATACGGTTAATTATCACAATAGGTAAACTATTCATAGAAATATAAAGAATATTTTTAATATTTTACTTGAAACATTACTTTATACGAGGATAAGCTTTTCGCTCGTTAGTAAGACTAAGTAGGTAATCGACACTTGTATTATAAAATTTAGCTAGTTTTACTAGTCTTTCAATTGATATTACTTGAATGCCTAATTCATACTTAGAATATTGTTGTTGGGTCGTTCCTAAAACACTAGCAATATCACTTTGTTTATAGTCTCTATCTTCTCTTATTTCTCTTAATCTTTCTATTTTCATTTTTATCTTCCTTAAAATATCTAATTCTAAAGAAATAATCTCATACATTATATTGGGTGTATTGACTATACATCTTTCTGAGTGTATATTATTTATGATAGGAGAAAATAGTTATGAAGCAAAATAAATTTATAATGTTGTTTCTTTTTATTTCTGTGGCGATATTCATACTAATAAAATATAATTTCATTGATAATTCTTCAATTGCAGTATACCTTGATAATATAGAAAGTACTTCTATTCCAGATAGAAATTCTAATTATATTATAGATAAAATAGTTTGCGATAATGATGCTGCAGGAACATGGGACAATGTAAATTGGAGCCTATTAGTAACTAATCTTTCCAAAAAAAGCAATTGCAAACTGCATTTTCGAAGTAAAAAAGATGTAACGGTTATTTATGATAATAATTATGTGAAAAATAATATCTTTTATGATACTTATGTTGCCACTTGGTTTAATAGTAATGTTATTACGAGTTCTAAAACAAAATACACTATTTCTGATTATAATGATTCAAAATATTATGTATTCAGTTCTGGGAGCGATGAAACTGCAGTTGATATGGCCGCCGGATTTTTTAATTATCCTAAAAACGAAAAGTTAACTCCTGGAAATACTTATACTTTACAGTTTGAAGCAAAGGGAAATACTGATTTTATAGCATATATCAATTCAGAGCAAAATGATTTGTATAACAAAGCACGGCATATAGCTACAGTATGGCAAAAATATACTGATACTTTTGTAGCTAGTTCTAGTAATTATTACGCTTTTTCTATTTATGGCTGGTTAAACGGTGCTGAGAGTAGGATATTAGAAGTAAGAAATTTATCATTGCAAGAGGGAAAATATGATAATTATTCAAAAGTAACTTTAAAAGAATATGATAGTTTAGGGAATTTAGCTAGTCCTAGTAGAGATGGATATACTTTTTTGGGATGGTATACTCACCCTATTGATGGAGATAAAATTTCTAGTAGTACAGTTGTAACTGATAATGTAACTTATTATGCCCATTGGCAATATAATGGTTAATTTCAAGTATTATAAATATTGTTGCCAATTATCGACAATGACTAATTTGCATTCGATTGCAAATTGGCCAATTTTAACATCAAAAAAAATTAGTAAATCTTTAAGAAATACTAATCTTTTTATTACTTTCTATTTACTCTAAATCTTTCATTAGGATCTAAAATCTTTTTACGAAGTCTAATTATAGCAGGAGTAACTTCTACATATTCATCTTCTTCAATAAACTCTAAAGCTTCTTCTAAGCTAAATGTCTTAGGAGTAACTAAAGCAATTGCATCATCAGCAGATTTACTTCTGGTATTAGACATTTCTTTATTCTTGCAAGGATTAACGTTTAAATCATTATCTCTATTATGAATACCTACAATCATACCGATGTAAATATCTGCTCCTGGTCCAACAATCATTTGACCTCTGTCTTGTAGATTATATAGAGAGTATCCTAAAGCCTTACCGGTTTCCATAGAAACAAGAACACCATTTTTACGACCTCTGATTTCACCAGCATATGGTTTATATTCATCAAAGGAACGAACCATAATACCTTCACCCTTAGTATTGGTAATGAATGCACTACGATAACCAATCAAGCCACGAGTTGGAGCACTAAATTCTAAATGAGTATAGCCTTCTTCACCATTAGACATAACAAGTAAGGTAGCTTTTCTTTCTTGTAAATCAGAAATAATTGTGGAAGCATACTCGCTTGGAGTATTAACAATAACAGTTTCATATGGTTCACACTTACGACCATCTACTTCTTCAAATAAAACTTCTGGCTTAGAAACACATAATTCATAGCCTTCACGACGCATTTCCTCTAATAATACCGATAAATGAAGTTCGCCACGACCAGAAACTTTGAAACCATCTGTACCAGGTAATTCTTCAACTTCTAAACCAACATTGGTCTCTAATTCTTTTTCTAATCTTTCTTTAATATGACGAGAAGTTAAGAATTTACCACTTTGACCAGCAAAAGGAGATGAGTTTACCATAAAATTCATTGATAGAGTTGGTCTTTCAATAACAATTGGTGGAAGGGGATCAGTTATTCCTTGAGGACATAAAGTATCACCGATAGAAATATCTTTGCAACCTGCTACAGTTACAATATCACCATAATAAGCTTCATTTACTTCTTTACGTTTAATGCCTTCGTTAACAAATAGTTTAGAAATTCTAAAGGACTCAACCGCACCAGTATTACGGCATAAAGTTACCATTTCTCCAGTTTTAACTACGCCCTTACTAACACGACCAATACCTAAACGACCAATAAAAGAGTCATAGTCTAATTGAGACACTTGAAGCTGAAGATTATCTTTAACACTACCTTCATAAGGTTTTACTTGTTTTAAAACAGTATCAAGTAATGGTGAAATATCATCTTCTAAATGATTTAAATCTAAAGTAGCTTTACCATCTCTAGCAACACCATAAACAATTGGGAAATCTAATTGTTCATCAGTAGCATTCAATTCCATAAATAAATCAAATGTCATATTAACTACTTCTTCAGGTCTTGCATCCTTTTTATCAATCTTATTAATGAAAAGAATTGGTCTTAAATTTTGTTCTAAAGCTTTCTTAAGTACAAATCTAGTTTGAGGCATTGGGCCTTCTTTCGCATCGACAATTAGAATAACCGTATCAACGGTACGCATAATTCTTTCTACTTCACTAGAAAAATCGGCATGACCTGGAGTATCTACAATATTAATTTTGTAATCCTTATATCTAATTGCACAGTTTTTAGAATAAATAGTAATTCCTCTTTCTCTTTCTAAGTCATTACTATCCATTACTTGTTCATGAACTACTTCATTTTCTCTAAAGACACCGTTTTGTTGGAGTAAAGCATCAACCAATGTACTCTTACCAGCATCAACGTGTGCTACAACGGCAATATTAATAATTTTATCCATAATAAAAACCCACTTCCTTTTAATACTTTTAAGATATTACTACATTTTTTTCTAAATTACAAGGAGTAAATAGAAGATTTTTTATTTCATGTTTACATTTAAATTTATATTACTTTCAATTAATTTAATCTATTATTGTTTTTTTCTTTTCCAGGAACAGCAACTTACTTTTTATATTGTAAAGATAAAAAATAGCATTGATAATACTAATTACCAACACTATTCCAAAGTATATTTTTCTTTTTGAGTAATAATCAACAGAAATTTATCTATCTTCACGGTCTTTTGCTGCCAAGATTAGTCTAAATATCTGCAACATTGAAGCTAAAACTCCGGCAACATAGGTTAAAGCTGCTGCAGTTAGAACTTCTTTAGCGCCGGCAAACTCAGAATTATCAACGATTTTGTAATCTTGCAACTTTTCTAATGCTCTACGGGAAGCATCAAACTCGACAGGCAAAGTTACAACTTGAAATAATAAACCACAACAGGTTAGGGCGATTCCTAGGTAGATAAGTTGGAAAGCCTGCATTAAAAAGCCTATTAAAATGATATAGTAAGAAATACTTGTAGCCACGTTTACGACTGGATATATGGCACTTCTAATTTTTAAGAACGTATAAGATTCTTTGTCTTGAATAGCATGTCCACATTCATGAGCAGCCACAGCAGCCGCTGCTATAGTTTCACCATGGAAAATATCAGTCGATAAGCGAACAACTTTTTTAGTAGGGTCATAATGATCAGTTAATTCCCCTTTTATTTCAACAATATAAATATCTTCTAAGCCATTTTTATCTAATATTTCTCTTGCCACTTCAAAGCCAGATTTCTTCTTATTATTTTCTACTCTCTTATAACGATTATAGCTACTTTGAATTTTTAACTGAGCTAGTAGAGGAATAATAATTATTAATAAAATTAGTATTGTATCCATTGTACTCCTTTATTTCTAGATAATATTTCTATTAATTAAATCTTCGCGAATGGTATCGGCGGTATTAAAATCCTTATTTTTCTTAGCTTCTAACCAATTTTGATATAATGTTTTATCGCTAACGGTTAAGGTTGTAAATTCATAATGAAGACCTAAAATTTTGGTAATAAGAAGGATTTTATCATAAGTAGTTGTTATGTCTTTATTACTTCTAATGTTGCTATTAAGTTCTTTTACTAATTCTAAAAGATAAGTTATTAAGTTAGGAGTATTAAAGTCTTCATCCATTATCTTATTAATGTTATCATCTTTAATTATTTTATTTGCTTCTAAGTTCTTAATTTGAATTAAGAGATTAGCTTGTTTTAAAGAATTATAAATTTTATCGTTAATAAGATTACATTCATTTAAAAGTTCTTCTTTAATATTAAATGGTAGACGGTAATGAGTTTTAAACATAGCTAATTTAATAACATTTGGCTTATGATTTTTAATAAAGTCTTTAGCTAAAATAAAGTTTCCTAGAGATTTGCTCATCTTAACACCTTCGACATTAATATGACCATTATGTATCCAATAGTTAGCTAGGTGATTATCGTTTAGAGCCATACTTTGAGCAATTTCATTCTCGTGATGAGGAAATTTCAAATCAACTCCGCCACCGTGAATATCGATTTTAGAACCGAAAAGACTATTTATCATAACAACACATTCAGTATGCCAACCAGGGATTCCGGGTCCCCAAGGTGAGTCAAAATGTTCACCATCAAGAGATTTACGCCATAACGCAAAGTCAAGAGGGTCTTCTTTTTTTTCATCAACTTCCACACGCGCACCACTTTCTAACTCTTCTAAAGAATTATTAGATAGGCACCCATAGTCTTTGATTTTACTAACCCGAAAATATACATCACCATCAACTTCATAAGCATAACCTTTTTCCAAAAGTTTAGTAATAAAATCATAAATATTGTTAAGATTTTCTAAAACAGTTGGGTGATAGTCAATACGGCCACACTCATAAGCTGCCAAATCATCAAGGTAAGCTTGGATAAATTTGTTAGCAACTTCTCTTTCGGTAATTTCTAAAGTCTTCGCAGCAGCAATAATCTTAGGGTTAATATCAGTAAAATTAGAGGCATATGTTACTTTGTATCCTAAATATTCTAGATAATTTCTTATCATATCAAAGGTAATTACAGGTCGCATATTGCCAATATGAACATAATTATAAACGGTTGGTCCACAAACATACATGCTTACTTGGCCTTCTTTTAGAGGCTTAAATTCTTCTAATTTATCAGTTAAGGAATTATATATACGCATAAAATCTCCTTCTTTCTTTTTTCTTAGGTCAATCATACCATTATTTTATGAAATTTAAAAGAAAAAGTGTTATTTATACCCAAAATTCGGTATGATAACACTTTACTTACGAAGTCCATAAATAATTTTTTTAAAGTTACGATAAATAGCAAAACCGTACTTGTAGAAAAGGAAAAATGGATAGTCTATAACTAAATCAAATTCCCCAATATATTCGATTACAAAGCCACCATAACCACGCTTATATTCATAAACCCCATATTCTTTAGAGCCTGGTTTAAAATCACCCGAAATACCACCAAAGTCATAAAAGTCTTTTTTCTTTTCGATGGCATACTTTATCATTTCTTCTTGCATCTTATAAGGAGCCATAAAAGGAAAATATTTCGAATAAGTACCACCATAAACATAATTTAAACGGTCTTTATCTTCAATGAAAACCCCGGCACTTAATGGTATTAAAGCTCTTTTGTCATTTTTAATATCAGCTACCATGTCTTCATCTAATTTATAAGTCCCAGTAGCAAGCCCTTCCAAAAGTTTTTCCTTATCTAAATAGATTAGACACATACGAATAATGCTTTTTAACTCAGTTTTTAAGTTCTCATAATATTTTAATGTACGATCACCGTGGTGTTGCCTTTCGGCAGTACTCTCCATAATATCCTTGAAATCTTTAATTGAAATATCATCAACATCTTTTAAAATCAAAGGATATTTATCCGCTTTTTTAAGACTTCTTTTGCAGCGACTATTCATATCAGTCATTAAATCATTGAATTCTTTATCTTTTATATCTAAAGCATAAGACCAACGGAATTGAGCTTCATTGGTATAACCAATTGTAAAGCCACGGTGTTTAGCGCCTTGCTTCTTTAGAAAATCAATAAATTCTTGGTTATTATTTTCACTAACGACATTACCATCTTTATCATGGTCTTGGTAAGTTATCATCGGGTCAAATTTAAAAGTAAATCCTTTTTGAGTCTTTAGATATTTTTTTACTTCTCGAAGATAAAAAGCAAAAACTTCTTTAATATCAACTTCTTCTTTAACAAGTGGTCCTCTAGGTGCGTAATAAAGATACTTATTAAAAATTTTCTTTCCTAGAATCAAACTGGCTAAGATAGGTTTATTATCTTGATAAACTGCTGTATAAAGATGAATCCACCCATTGGCTTCTTTTACTTGAGCCCAAGCGGCGTTCTGATAAAAGTTATAATTAAATTCTTTGACAATTTTTTGAAATTCTTTTTCTTCAATTACTTTAAATAACAAATTACTCTCTCCTTTAGACATTGAAACGGAATAAAACGATATCGCCATCTTGCATAATGTATTCTTTACCTTCTAAGCGTAATTTTCCGGCTTCTTGAACGGCTTTTTCACTTCCTAAAGCTTCTAGGTCATCAAAACTTGTAACTTCTGCTTTGATAAATCCTCTTTGGAAATCACTATGAATTAAACCAGCACATTCCGGAGCTTTCATACCTTTTTTAAATGTCCACGCACGGCATTCGTCTTTACCAACTGTAAAGAAGGTTTGAAGTCCTAGAAGATGGTAAGTAGCAAAGATTAGTTTATCTAAACCACTACTAGCGATTCCTAATTCAGCTAGAAAAGCCTTTTTATCATCATCATTATACTCTGCTAATTCGCTTTCCATTTTAGCACACATAACAACGACACTAGCATCATCATTTTTAGCATACTCTTCTACTTGATTTGTATACACATTTTTACCAACAACAGCATCATCTTCAGAAACATTAGCGGCATAAATGATTGGTTTTAAGGTAATAAGATTAAAGTTTTTTAGGACTAATAATTCATCTTCATCAAATTCAACTCTTCTTAAAGGAATATTATTCATTAAATTTTCTTCACATTTCTTTAAGGTATTATATTCCATAAGACTTTCTTTGTCTTTAGTAGTCATGGCTTTCTTTTCAATTTTACCAATGCGACTAGTGATAATTTCTAAATCAGATAAAATTAATTCTACATTAATGATTTCGATATCACGGATAGAGTCAGTCTTACCTTCAACATGAATAATATCGGTATCATCAAAGCAACGAACAACTTCAACAAGACAATCGCATTCACGGATATGGGAAAGAAACTTATTGCCAAGGCCTTCACCTTTAGCAGCTCCTTTTACAAGTCCCGCTATATCGGTAAACTCAAAAGTAGTGGGAATAGTTCTGGTTGGGAGATACATATTTTCTAAGAATTCTAATCTTGTATCAGGGACCGTTACCACTCCAACATTAGGTTCAATGGTTGCAAACGGATAGTTAGCAGCTAAGATATTTTTTTTCGTAATAGCATTAAATAAGGTTGATTTACCAACATTTGGTAATCCAACAATGCCAGCTTTTAAAGACATAATAACACTTCCTTCTTGATAATTATAATTAAAATAAGATAAAAAGGCAAATGATTTAAGGCTTTTTCTAAAATTATTTACTAACTCAAAGAGTTTTAATAATCTGGCTAATAAATAATCGCTAATATTTGTTATTTTAGAGATTTTATCTATTTTTAACACTTTTTTGTATGGTTATGACTTAGTCTGCATAACCGAATGACTGATAATGTTTTCTTGCAAACGTATTACTAATCATAATGATTATTTCTAAATAATATGGTTTTTAGCTTTTAAAATTTCTAAGTCTTCTTGTGATAGTTTTGGTCATGTTTTTATAAAAAAGACTTAGCTTTGATGCTAAATCTAAATCGTAGGCATAACCCCTATACCAATTGGTAAACCAACTAAGTACCAAATTATTAAGATAATTAATAAGATAACCCCAGTTGCTAAAGCATATTTCTTTTGATAATTTAAAATCTTAAAGACTCCAATTGGATTATCAGCAGTATTATATTTTTCCATGTAAGCAAGATAAATAACAAAGTAAGCCATAATAGGAGTAAGTCCATAAGTCATACCTTCAGCAAATCGAAAAATCACTTGGATAAATTCAGCGCTGAAACCAACATTCATCAAAGTAGGGACACAACTTGCGGAAAGAATGGTCCATTTGTTTACTGTATTTGGCAAGAAAAAAGTTGCCACTGCTGTTCCAATAAAGAACAAGACTAATAAAGGTATTCCTGTAAATTTACAATTAGTTATTAGGTTTCCAATAAGTGCTGTAATAACGGTACCGATATTGGACTTTTTAAAGACATTGACTAGGATTGATGATAATAATATCAAAATAATTGTACGGCCAATGCCATCTAAGGAATGGGTTAAATAATCACAGAAGTCATTACTATTCTTAATACTACGAGATCCCAAGCCATAAAATAAGCCAAGAATCACAAAGAGAATTGTTACGATGAAGACAAATCCTTGTGAGAAGAAAGAGTCTGGATTAAATAATTTATCAATATAAAGTTTCTGTGAATAATCAAGAAGATTACCGCTTAACGGAAGACCAGGAATAATATTGTAGATAAAGATTAGCAAGTAAATAATTCCAAAAGTTCCAGCAAAAATCAATCCTCTTATATCTCTTTTAGCTAACTTGAAGTCCTTTTTATCATCTTTAAACTCATACTTAGGTAATTCATTGACACTGAAACGTTCAGATATATAGGTTATCAAAGCGGCAATTGCCAAGATAGCAACAACCATAATAATAAAATAGCCTAAATAGGTGAAAGTATAAGAAGAGTCTAAAATACGTGATGACTCCAAAGTCAAAGCATCTAAACTAGAATCGATACTAGTCTTAAAGAAGCTTAACCCTGTGCCACAAGTTAACGCGGCAAAGCTGATGACAATACCTAGAAGAGGATTTCTCCTTCCGTAGTAGAATAGCAATGCACTTAAAGGTATCATAACCACATAAGCCAAATCACCACCAATAGAAAGGATAATACAGATTAAGGCTAGAACAAAAGTAAGCGTTTTCTTTTGACATTTTCTAGTTATTAGAGAAAAAGTTGTCTTAAGGAAACCACTCTTATCCATAATACCGATACCAATCAAAATGATAATTAACATTGATAAAGGAGTAAAGGCTGCAAAGTTAGAAACAGTTGATTGGAAAATATATTTAATGCCACGAAGATTAAACAAAGATTCAACAGCAACCCAGTTCGATTCATAAGTACTATTTTTAATAGTATCATAAGAAGCACCTACTCCAAATAAAGCAAGAACACCACTTAAAACGATTGTTACTACTATTAAAATCATCAAAGTCATTATGGGATTTAAGGAAACTTTATTTTTCTTATTTGACATCGCTATCACCTAATACTTTCTTCAGTTTTTTATTAAATTCCAAACGGTCCATCATAATTTCATGACCGCAGTTAACACATTTTATTTTGATATCGACACCAACTCTAGTTACCTTAAAGAGATTAGTCCCGCAAGCGTGTTGTTTTTTCATCACAACTTGATCATTTAATTTATATGTTTTGTCCATTATGCACCTCTATTTGTGGATATGGTATCTTAATATTATCTTTTTCAAAGGCATTTTTAACTATTCTCAAAGCGTCTCTTTTCACTTGCCATTGCTTATCAGGTTGACAATCAACCTTTACTAAGTAAACAACTGAACTATCGCCTAGAGAACTAACGCCTAAGTAACTAGCTGATTTTTTAATCGCATAATTAATCTTTTCTAATTCTGGTAAAATTTTAGCGATGGTGGCTTCTACTTTTTCAGTTGGTTCTTCATAAGCAACATTTAATTCTAAGTAAACATTTTGCTTAGCCTGAGACATATTGATTATCTGATTAACATTGCGGTTAGCAATAATTAATATTTCTCCCGTATACTTTTTTATTTTGGTACTTTTTAAGCCTAGTTCAATGACTTCACCGGTAAAATCGCCATAAGTAACCATATCTCCAACTACATAGTAATTTTCTAAAATAATACAAATTCCACCGATAAAATCCTTAAGTGTATCTTGGAAAGCCAAGCCGATAACAGCTGATAAAACTCCTAAGCCGGCAATAATAGATTTTGTATCTATTCCATAAGCTTCTAAAATAATAACAATAACTATAACAATTATAATGTATTTAAAGATGTTAGATACTAAATCAATAATAGTTCTTTTCTTTTTCTGATCATAAGTATTTTTATTTTCTTTAAATTTCATTAGTCTTTTTAAGGCATTGTTAACACCATGGCAAGCTAAGACTCCTAAGAAAATGGAGATAATAGGAGTATAAACTTGTTTAGCAGCGAAAAATTTAAAAATTGTTTCTAATATTTTCATAAGTATTATCCTTCAATTCTGATATCCAATAATTCTAAAATTCTTTGAAGTTCTAATTGCGAAGAAAAAGGTATTTCTATCTTTTTATTAGTAATTTTAACTTTAGTCCCTAACTTTTCACGCATAGCATCCTCATAGATATGATTTGGATTTATAGTATCATATTGTTTAAAGAAATTATCATCATTTTGTAAGTTTTGTTTTTCTTCTTGTTCATGGATATCTCTAGTTATGTTTTCAATGGCACGAACATTTAGTCCTTCGGTAACTATTTTGTTAGCCAGACGATTGATTTGATTATTATCTTCTAACTTGGATAAAGCTCTAGCATGAGACATAGATAGTTTATTATCTTCCACATACTTTTTAGTATCATCAGGAAGTCTTAATAAGCCAAGACTATTAGTAATATAACTACGACTTTTACCAAATTTTTTAGCTAGTTCTTCTTGGGTAATATTACTACTTCTTAGAATACTATCGTAAGCCATCGCCTCTTCAATGGGATTTAAGTTTTCTCTTTGAATGTTTTCAATCAAAGCAATTTCCATCATTTCTTCATCATCAAAGTCTTTAACTATTGCTGGGACAGTTTCTAATCCGGCAATCTTAGCGGCTTTAGTACGACGCTCACCGGCTACTAACTCATAACCCTTAATACTTTTCTTAACTATAATTGGTTGAACGATACCATGTTCTTTAATAGAAGATGCTAATTCATTTAAGGCTTCTTCGTCAAAAATTTTACGAGGTTGATAAGGATTAGAACGGATATCAGTAATTTTTATTTGAACTATCTCATTTGGTTTAGCTTCTTCTACTAGTCCTTTTTCAAAATTGTCAAAGTCAATGCGTTCATTAGTAAATAATTGTTCTAAACCTTTTCCTAAAGCTTTTCTCTTAGTTTCCATCTCTACTAATAACCTCCTTTGCTAAGTTTTGATAAGCAAGTGTTGCTCTGCTATCTGGATCATAATCACTAATTGGTTTCCCATGACTTGGGGCTTCAACTAATCTTACTAATCTGGGAATAATGGTATTAAAGACTTTATTCTTAAAATAGCCTCTAATTTCTTCAATTACTTCTAAACCGATATTAGTACGACCATCAAGCATAGTAAGTAAGACTCCTTCTATTCTTAAACCAGGGTTCATATTTGATTGAACCATTATAATAGAGTTAAGCAACTGCGTAATCCCCTCTAAAGCAAAAAATTCACATTGAACGGGAATAATAACCGAGTTGCTAGCAACTAAAGCATTCATAGTAGTAATTCCTAAAGATGGCTGACAATCTATTATTATATAATCATAAAGATTCATTAATGGTTCTAGGCTTAATTTAAGCTGTTCGTTCTGACGAAAATTAGAATCTTCAAGCATAGCTTTAACAAATTCGACATCAACACCAGCTAAATTCAATGTTGCGGGAATCATCGAAAGATTTTTAAATTTCGTTTTAATAACCGCACTTTTAACATCGCAAGCTCCAGTCATAACATCATAAATATCGTGCTTAATATCACTATTATTTATACCTAACCCCGTAGTTGCATTTCCTTGAGGGTCTAAGTCGATTAGTAAAGTGTTTTTACCTTCTTTTCCAAGGGCTGCGGATAAATTTATACTGGAAGTTGTTTTGCCAACGCCTCCTTTTTGATTAACTAATGCAATAATTTTTGTCATTCTAATACCACCTTTGTCAATAATTCTGCTATTTCATTTTATCATATAAATATTATTTTGTCTTATATTTTTAATTTTATTACCCTAATCGCCAGTTTTTAAAGCTTCTAAATATTTAGTAATTATCTCATTAATTTTAGGGATTGATAATCCATCAATTCTAAAGCCAGCTGCTCTTTTATGACCACCACCAGTTGGTTCAAATTCTTGAGCAACAAGACCAAGATCATAATTATCGTTATTTATTCTTAACGAACAAGTCATCCGATAAAAGTTAATAATCAAGGCAAAAGAAGCCTCTGGATATTTTAACATTAATTCGTGGCCTACTGTTGAGCGATATTTTTCCCCAATAGATACTGCTATCTTGTAATTTTGATACTCAATTAATCTAGATTTTTCTAAATAATTTTTTACAGCCATCTCTTTATCTTGATTTTGCTTATTAACGATATCTAAATACTCTTTAGGCAAATGAAAATCCTTTGTATAATCTAACGAACTTAATAAATCAATGAAAGACTCTGCTCCTAAAAAAGCATGTAATGTAGCTAAATCAGGTCCAAGAGTATTATTAGTTTCTTCAAAGGTCCAAGTATCTTGACGTCTAATGGCTTCTACTAACTTTTGAAAGAAAAGACTATTTAAGAAGTCACTATTAGGTAAAGTTAATAAATAATTATAGAATAATTCTGTAGCACTAGTTAAATGCCCATCCCAAGTAATAACCTCATTAACGAATGGATATTTATTCTTTTCTACTTCCGATTCATGGTGATCGAAGTTCTTAATTTTTAATGCTAAGTCTGGATGATCTAAACAATACTTCAAATTTTTATCATTAAACCCTAAATCACAAATATAAATTGTATCATAATTATGGTAGTCAATATCAGTCTCTAAGTCAAAATCATGATTATTATCCGCTAATAAATAATCAAATTCTTTAAAATAGTATTTTCCTAATATTATAGAGCCCATTCCATCTATATCAGCATAATGACTAATAATCAAAATTTTATTATTATTAATTTTTTTTAACATCTTATCCCAGCTTTCCTTTTTCTAATAAGAGTATAACATTTCTCTTAATATATGTAAATTAAGGTCTTAGCTTTTTTCTATAGTTTTGCAAGAAAAAAACGACATAAAGTTTCATCTTCACATCGTTTGTCTTTTTATTTATCAGCTTCTTCAAGAGCAGCTTCTAACTCTTCTCTAGTCATTTTAGCATAACCTTTGATATTTTTAGATTTAGCTATTTCTTTTAATTTAACCATAGTAGGTTCACTAGTTGGTTTGGGGTCAGCCGGACACATTTTACCAGTTTCTACTAAGCATTCAATTTGTTCTTTAGTTAAAGTTTCATTCTCAACTAAAGCATCAGCTAGGAGATGAACTAATTTTTCATTTTTCTTTAGAATTTCAACAGCTTTATCGTAACAGTCATCAACAATTTTACGAACAGCTTTATCGATTTCTAAAGCAACTTGATCAGAGAAATTTTTAGTCTTATTATAGTCTCTGCCTAAGAAAACGCCTTCTTGTTCCTCTTCTAATTGCATTGGTCCTAAATCAGACATACCATATTTAGTTACCATACTTCTGGCAATACGAGTAGCTTTTTTAAAGTCATCAGAAGCCCCAGTAGTTGTAGCATCTAAAAATAATCTTTCAGCAGCACGACCACCCATTAAACCAATAATTTGACTTTCTAATTCTTCTTTTGTCATAATACCCATTTTTTCTTCTTTTGGAAGCATCATGGTATAACCACCAGCCATTCCTCTTGGAATGATAGTAATCTTATGAACTTCTTGAGCATCTGGTAATTTAATGCCGATAACAGCATGACCAGATTCATGAATAGCAACAAGTCTCTTTTCTTTATCGGATATCTTACGCGAAGTTTTAGCTGGTCCCATTAGAACACGGTCAGTAGCCTCATCAATTTCATCCATTGTAATAGCTTCTTTATTACGGCGAACAGCAAGCAAGGCAGCTTCATTTAAAAGATTTTCTAAGTCAGCGCCACTAAATCCTGGTGTCCTTAAAGATAATGCTTTAAGATTAACATCATCGCCAAAGACTTTATTGCGGGCGTGAACATTCAATATTTCCTCACGAGCCTTAGCATCAGGTAAACTAACTGTTACTTGTCTATCGAAACGACCTGGTCTTAATAAAGCAGGGTCTAAGACATCTGGGCGGTTAGTAGCCGCAATAATAATGATACCTTCATTAGCACCAAATCCATCCATCTCGGTTAATAATTGATTTAAAGTTTGCTCACGCTCATCGTGACCGCCACCGATGCCAGAACCTCTTTGACGACCAACAGCATCAATTTCATCGATGAATATTAGACAAGGTGCTGATTGTTTAGCTTGTTTAAACATATCACGGACACGAGAAGCACCAACACCAACGAATAGTTCAACGAAATCAGAACCAGAAATATAATAGAATGGAACATTAGCTTCCCCCGCAACAGCTTTTGCTAACAAAGTTTTACCGGTTCCGGGAGGCCCAACTAAAAGAACGCCTTTAGGAATTCTTGCTCCTAATTTTTGAAATTTCTTAGGATTTTTTAAGAAGTCAATTAACTCAGAAACTTCTTCTTTTTCTTCATCAAGACCGGCAACATCTGTAAATCTTACTTTACCACCATCTTCACTTAACTTAGCACGTGAACGACCAAAGTCCATTGATTTATTATTTCCTGCAGACATTTTCATAAATAAAACGTATCCACCAGCAACAATAATAACGATTGGTAAAACATTCATAACAATATAAGGAAGTAGGCTGCTACCAGGATCCTTATTAGTATCATAAAGATTTAAATTATGACTTTCAGCATATTTAGTAACAGTATTTAGCTGTTCAGAAACAACTTTAACACTAAATGTTTCTTTATCACTATACCCTTCAATTTTACCAGTAATATAGTAGATAGACTCATCACTTTTAGGAGTTATTGTCATCTCCGTTACTTTATTTTCATTTATATATTTTAAAAATTCACCTGTTTTTAATTCATGAACTTTTGTTGCACTGCCACTATATAAGAATAACATCGCAGCAATGATAACAAAAAGAACTAAGTAAGGCGTAAATTGTTTGATTGCATTTTGTCTTTTTTTATTCATATTTATTCTCCTTCTTTTGCAAACACAAGTATTATATCATACTTTTCGTTATTTTCTTTATCAAATTTTGATTTTTTTAGACCAGGAACCCAAATTACTTCTCCAGTTGCATCTTTTAACAGAAGCCAGCTATCTCTTTTATCTTTGGGTATTTTCATATCAATGAATATTTCTTTTACTTTTTTAGTACCAATCATATTCTTTACAGATATTTTATCACCAGGAAGTCTAGTTGCTACATATAAAGGAAGCGTTAATTCCTTAGAATTTAATCTTATTGTATAGTTAGAATGATCATTGCTGTCTTCTACTTCTTTAATAGTTTGATGATTATAATTATTTATTTTTTTTAACTCTTTAAATACTGGTACATAAGTTGAACTATTATTAGCAACTGAAAAGATTAAGCCATCGTAATTACGTGTCACATGATATTCTCCTGGTAAGTTTAAAACTTCATTAGGATTATTTCTTTCCATAAGTCCCATAATAGCCTTGGTCTGATTATTACTTATCTTATCAATATCGTCTTGATATAAATCCTTTAAAATAGACTCTATAACTCTCTTTTGAATCACCTTATCTTGTTTTAAAATATGCGGTATCAGCAACCTATTATTATTATATACTTCTTTTTTTATTTCATTAGTAAACTTCTGTAAAAATTTGTCGGTTGCTAGTAGTTCTTCACTATACTCTAAATATTTTAAATGGACTTTAGGGTTTTCTTTTTTTAAAAGAGGTAAAACATCCATTCGCAAGCGGTTACGAAAGTGTTTATCAGAAAAATTTGTATTATCAATGTAATATGGAATATGTTCTTCTTCGAGATAATTTAGAATTTCGGCTTTTGAGTAGAAAAGTAAAGGTCTAACTAGTTTATAAGTCTCATAATCACTTACTAATTCGATACCAGCGTAGCCTTTTAAGTTGGAACCTCTTATCTCTCGCATTAAAATCGTTTCGATTAAGTCATCACCATGATGAGCGGTCATAAGATATTGAGCCTGATACTTAGAAACCAACTTTTGAAAAAAATGATATCTTGCTTGATGTGCCTTGGCTTCAAAGTTACCAGTTATGGCTGGAAGATGATAGACTTCGCAGATTAAGCTATGCTGATGACAATAATCTTTAATAAAATTTTCTTCTTCAGTTGACTCTTTACGAACTTGATGATTAATGTGAGCAACAATAATTTTTAAAGATAAAATACTCTGTAATTTTTCTAAAAGAGTTAATAAACACATAGAATCAGGACCGGTGGATACACCAATTACAATGGTATCGTTTGGTCTTAAAAAAGTTTTTAGATAAGATAAAGCTTTATCCATTAAATCACCTACAGGTATAATACACTAAAAGGATTTGAATAGCAATATGTCTTTGCATGAATTTTTTACTTGTATTATTTATTATGATAGCTATAATATTCTTAAAGATATAATAAGTCATATGAATCTTTTCATTATTTATATAAGTTTTTTTGCTGAAATTTTTTAATCTTAGAGAACTTTTTATAGTCAGATAGAGAGTTTTATTGTATAATCTTAGTAACGAGGGAATTTATGAAAATAGAAATTAAATCTTATGCTAATAATAGCTCACTAGTGAGTGCGGTTTTGTTCTTTATACTAGGAGCAATTATGTTTACTAATCCTGATACTATGGTAATTGCGGTATCAAAAATATTTGGAGGAATTTTAATTCTTTTTGGACTTTATTCTTGTATTAAGAATTATATTTTGGTCAAAGAAGATGGCAATACTTCATCATTACCGATGATTATGGGGCTTACGTCGGTTGCTTTCGGAACTGTATTCTTCTTTGCGGCGGGCTTTGTAGAAGCTTTATTTCGTTTCATAATTGGTGGTTGGATTTTGATTAGCGGAATCATGAGATTTGCGAATGCGATGGAAATGAATAAGAAAGATACTTCAAAATTTATTAGTCTTTTGATTATTGCGTTGTTATTAGTTCTGGCTGGACTTTATACTATTTTGGAAGCTAATCTAGCATTCCAAACGATAGGAATTGTCTTAATGGTTTATGCTGCTTTAGAAATATTTGGCTGGCTAACCAATCGCAGAGTAACAAAAGAAAGTGTTAGTAAAGAAGAAAAAAAGAAGAAACGAGACAAAAAAGAAGTAGTAGAGGCTGTTGTTATCGAGGATAAAACTGAAAAAAAGAATTCTAAATCAAAATAACTTTAAGAATTCTTTTTTAATGCATTTAAGTTTAAAATAATAAGAACAGTCAAGTAAATTAAACAAATAATAACAATACTGTAATACATAATGACACTTTGAGACGAAAAGATTTTAATAGCCTTTCCCCGAATGTCGGCATTACTAATTGGATTGTATTCATTATCAGTATTATCCTTAATATAAGTTAAATACTCGCTACGTGATTTTACTTTAGCAATCGAATACTTATTTTCAATATTATATATTATAATGTCATTTTCTTGATAGTTATCCTGTTTCTGATATAATACTAAGTCGTTATTATTTATAAGAGGTGTTAGTTCGTTGGTTGCGCTTTTAACAAAATGAAGACCTGCAAAATGGACATTTACTAAGAAAAGACCAACGATGTTGATAATAAGAAAAATGGCGACTAAAGTATTAATCATTTTGATAATTATTTTCATTTTAACCCTTGATTTCTTCTAATTTAGATTCTAATTTTTTTAAATAATTGATGAGATTGTTCAAGTCTTCTTTAGTAGAATATTCTTTATTATTAAGGCTATGATTATTAGCCCCACTTTTAATACGATTTCCATTATTATTTTGGTAACGTCCATTGATAAGTTGTTGTTGGGCAGCTGTTGTTAGCATGAACTGACCGACTAAAATAATCCAGTTACCAATAGAGTTTAATTCGTTGGCTGTATAATCACCTTCAACAATGAGACCAGTTATAGCACCAAGAATAGAAAATAATTCAGGATTGATATTAGGAGGAAAATTTTGCATACAATACCTCCTTTAAAATGTTATAGTCTAATAAATAATATGCCAAAAAGAAAAATATGTTAATAGAGAAGAAATCTTATCCTTTCTAATTTTATTTTAATTTATTTACGAAAAAATAGCAATATGATACAATATAATTTATCAAAAGAAAGGACCACCTTTGGTGGAGATTAATTAATGAAGAAAAAATTATTATTGAAGATAAAAAGATGGATATTAACGTTAAGAAAAGTTTATAGTTCTAAGAAAGATTTAATTACAGACTTTATTCATACAGAAAATTTTGATGGAATGATGCAAAATCCAATCTGGGAACAAGGAATGAATTATTTTAATACTAAAGATATTAATGATATTAAGTTAGCAGTTTTGGATGTTAATAAAGAATTATATACAATAGATGAATATAAACTACACTTGAATTATATTCAAAAAAGTAAAAAAAGAAAATTAGTGAAAGAAAATTGCCAATATTAAAATAATTATGGTATAATACTTTAGAAATTTGTGTTGTTTGTGAGGTGAAAAGAATGAAAGTATATAAGAAAAATTTACCAGAAGGTGTAAAAAAATGCTTTGCTTATGAAAAAGGTGTTAAAGTAAAACTAATTAACAAATTATATTTAGATGAGAAAAAAAGAAATAAAAAAATCGAAAATTCTAAAAAAGCTAACTAAGAGTCGAAAGGCTCTTTTTTTCGTATAAAAAATGCAATAACCATAAGTTACGCATTGTATATTAAACCAGGATGACCACCAATTAAAAATATATTAGAATTTAAATCCTTTTTAGGAATTGTTTTATAATAAACAATATTCTCTTCACTTATTACTTTAACAGCCACCGTTTACCACCTTATATTCTTTGATTGCCTCTACATTTTTAGCTTGCAAACCCTTAGGAGTCTCAACTAAATTAAAGCTTACATGATCACCTTCTTTTAATGTTTTGTAACCATCCATAATGATTTGAGTATAGTGAACAAAAATATCTTCCTTTTCATTTTTATTATTCTCCAAAAATCCAAAACCCTTCTCATTGTTAAACCATTTTACTTTACTTTCCATATTTACTCTCCCTTCGTTTAACATACTTATATTATGACACATTTTTTAATGCAAAAACTGTAAAGAAACTGTAATAAAACTGTAATAAAATAAAAGTGAATTTTGACCACTAAAATAGAAAAAAGCCCAGAAATATGGGCTAAACTTCTTCTTTAAAGAACTCTCCGACATCTTTTTCAAGAACTACTGATATTCGATACAAAGTTTCAATTGAAAATCCTCTTGCTCCGTGTTCTGATTCTATTCTTCTTAAGAATTCAAAAGAACGGTCAGTATAAACAGCTAATTGTTCTTGAGTATAACCTTTTTCAATGCGATACTTACGAATATTTTTAGCTATTGTTGCCTTAATATTCTTATTAAATTTAAAATTTTTATCATTTATTGTCATTTCCATCCACCTATTAATAATTTTCCCATTTTTCAAAAAATTAGTATGTAGTCAGATATGGCCACTTTATATAAAAAATTGCGAAATTATGTGATATAATTTACTTAAGAAAGAAAAAAACGCGTATAAAGTACCAATTATTGTTAAAAATAGTAATATCTTTAACAAACTTTTGGGAGGTTAAAATGGAAAATAAAGAAAAAAGAATTGGAAAAGAAGTAAATAAAACAGGCAACTCATTTGATACATTAGATCTATATATAAAGAAAAATGTCACTGAGTTAAAAAATATTACTTATCTAACAATGAGGTTATACGAAAAACAATGTATAGTTTTAAAAAGACAAATTAATAATTTAAGGAGAATAAAACCACGAGTAGAATATAAAGATGCTTATTTAAAATGGCAAAAAGAGTTAAATATTTTGGAAGAACGATATGAAAAGGCATTTGATAAATATTTAGATGAAAAAAAAGAACTTGATAATGTATCAAGACTTTATTGAAGTATTAAGCATCAATTTTATTGTGCGATTATAAGCATTAGAAATACTTTTATTAGTACTTTCGAATTTTTTATATAAATTTTCATAATCTAATGGATACCCATCATTATCGACAATTCTATTCTTTAATTTAACAATTTCTTTTAATTTACGACTTACTTGATGTTGTAATTCTGGATTAGTGCGTGCCAAAGTGGCTTGTTGAGAAAAAATAATAAATAAACTGTTATATAAATTATAAAGTCGCCTTAAATCATAACGAAGTAGTTCTTCCTCTTTTTTAGTGCTATCAATTATCATTATGATGTGATTCATAAAGTAACGGACATTAACTTCTGGATCTTCACGATCGCCATAATATGAATAGTCTATATCTTGAAAGTATGACATATTATCCCCTCTTTCATTTGGACAGTTATTATAGTATAAAAATTTATAAATTGCAAATTTTTTTGCTTAACTTTTTATTTAGCGCTTTGAACCATTATATTAACCTTCTGATAACAACTTATAATATTTTAAAAAAACTGCTAACAGATTAAATATGTTAACAGTCTAAATTCAGTTATATTATTAGCTTATTATTTAAAGTTTGATAAAAATCAAACGCAATTACGCTTGGCATGGACAGAAGGATTTTAACCCTCGCGAGCGGTTTTGGAGAGATTAGCCACATTAGTTAAAATCTGGCTTTTTTGTAATAATTCATGGCATTTCTAAAAGTGACACAAAAAAATAACTTTAAGTAGTTTTTATTAAACAACTAAACAACGAAAAAAGAAGCATATCATAGGCTCCTTACTTAATTTTAATATCCTATGGTGTACTCGTTATACCATAAATGTTTTTCTATCGTATAAGAAATCTGACGCCCGTTATTGTTAGAATTATAATTATCCACAATTTTTTGAAGTTTAGCATTTAAGGAGTCGTAATTTTCATGAGTTCTAAATCTATGACCAATCATACAACAAGTATTTACAAAGCAACTATTCTCAGGAATATCAATTTTAAAGCCATCACTATACTCATAATGACTTAGATTGTAAGCCGTTTGGCACTTTTCTCCTAAACTATTTTTAGGATTGTAGACAAAAAAGTAAAAAACAACGGCTAATATGGCAGGAGTAACACAGACAATTAAAATTATCTTTTGTTTTTTGTTCATCGGTTAAAATCCCTTTCTTGGCGTTATTATATCATATTCTTGTTTAATGAAGTAAAAAGTTGGAAACATCATTACTTATTATCATATTTAGAAATATTATTTTTAATTTAATTGAATACACTAGGGCTTTAATTATTTTAGTAGTAATGAAGTAGTTAAAATACCATATAATTTTTTATCCAAAATTCTTTAATAAAGTATTAAAAAAATACATCTAATTTTTTATATAAATTAAATGTATTTCATATAAGACTCCTACATAGAGTTAATTTTTATTTGGCAGGGACAGAAGGATTTGAACCCTCGCGAACGGTTTTGGAGACCGTCATACTACCACTATATTATGTCCCTAATTTTTCCTTTGCTCTTCCATTATAATACATAATATATTATTTTAGCAAGGAAAAATTGCTTTTTGCCTGTGGATAAGTCGCTAGTTATCCACAGATTTCAGCCATTTGTTAAGTTTATTCATTGGAATGGTTATTTTAATACTGCCACTAGCCCAAGGTGCTACTTGATATGGTGGGAAAGTCAAATGTAAACCTTCTTTATCAAAATAATATAAAGAGAAGTTTTCTAACATTGGTTTAGTCCCTTCCTTTAACCAATTTTTATCTTCATTAGCGCCTATTTTTATTAATTCTTCATAACTTAGTTTAGAAAGTATTTCTAAGTAATTATCATTATTAAAGAAATCTTTTAATTCTAAAATTTCACCACTCTTATTATAAGTAAATTGGTTATTTATTTGAAAATAATGAACGCCACCAGTATAACTAGAAATAGTATATTGTAAAAAATATATACCATTATATTCATGTAATTCATAATCAGTATAAAAGTCATTTTTAATGTCATTATAGTTTTCATACTGTTTAAATTCTTCTAACTTTTCATCTAACCAATCTTTAATCTTTTTATTAACATGAAAAAAAGGCGTTTCATAAATATCTATTTTATAGGTATATTTATCCGTACTTTCTTTTACTTCATAAGCAAAAACATGATTAGTCAAAATAAGAGATGATAGTATAAATATAAATAATAATTTCATATAATCACCATTTATAGGATAACCAAAAAAGTAGAGATTATACTCTACTCTAGTTACAATATATTTTTACTATTTTTGATTAATTATTATCTTATTATCTTGATAGTCAACTTCTAATTTAGCATTAGGTTTAACAGTATTTTCGATTAATTGTTTAGCAAGGACAGTTTCTAGTTCTCTACTTACTAGACGCTTTAATGGTCTGGCACCATAGTACTCATCATAACCATTTTCAACAAAGTAATTTCTAGCCGCTGGAGTCAAAGTAATAGTAAGGTTTAAGTCTTTTAGACGAGTTTCTATTTCTTTGATTAATTTATCTAAAATACTAGATAATACTTCTTTAGTTAATTTATTAAACATTATTACTTCATCGATACGGTTAATAAATTCTGGTTTAAAGTACTTATGAAGTTCTTGTTCGACCTTTTCAGGTTCATTATTTAAGATATATTCACTACCAACATTAGAAGTCATAATAATTATAGTATTTTTAAAGTCAACAGTACGACCATTAGAATCAGTTAATCTACCATCATCTAAAATTTGTAAAAGTAAGTTTAAGACATCAGGATGGGCTTTTTCGATTTCATCAAATAGAACAATACTATAAGGATTACGACGAACAGCCTCGGTTAATTGACCGCCTTCTTCATACCCAACATAACCAGGAGCAGCACCAACTAGACGAGATACAGAATATTTTTCCATATATTCACTCATATCAATTCTTATCATATGTTTTTCATCATCAAACAACTCATAAGCAAGAGCTTTAGCTACTTCGGTTTTACCAACACCAGTTGGTCCTAGGAAAATAAAGGAACCAATAGGACGGTTAGGATCTTTAATACCACTACGACTACGAATGATAGCTTCACTTACTAGTCTTAAAGCTTCTTTTTGACCTTTAACTCTTTTACCTAAATTTTCTTCTAAGTGTAAAAGTTTTTCTTTTTCACTACTTATTAATTTGGCAATAGGAATATTAGTCCATTTACTAATGACATTTGCTATATCATCAGAGGTTACAACATCACTTAAAATACGAGATTTTTCTTTGCTATTTAGTTCTTCTAGTTCTTTTTCTAATCTTGGAATAGTACCATGACGAAGGCGTGCAGCTGTCTCTAAATCATAACGATTTTCAGCCGTTTCTAAATCAAATCTAGCTTTAGATATTTCTTGTTTTTTATTCTTAATATTTTCATTAAGACTTTTTTCTTTCTCCCAGGCACTTCTTAAATCTTGTTCTTGAAGTTTTAAGTCATATAATTCTTTATCGATTTCATCCTTACGACGAAGTGATAATTCATCCTTTTCTTTCTTAATAGCTTCCCTTTCGATTTCTAGACGCATAATCTTTCTCGTAAGTTCATCTAAGTTAGTTGGAACACTATCCATTTGAACTCTAATAGTAGCACAAGCTTCATCTACTAAGTCCAAGGCTTTATCTGGTAAATAACGATCAGTTATATAACGGTTAGATAAAGTAGCCGCTGCCACTAAAGCTTTATCTTGAATGGTAACCCCATGATGGATTTCAAATCTTTCCTTTAAACCTCTTAAAATAGTTATCGTATCTTCAAGTGTTGGTTCATGAACAATTATCTTTTGGAAACGACGTTCTAAGGCCCCATCTTTTTCAATATATTTACGATATTCATTTAAGGTAGTAGCACCAATAACATGAATCTCTCCACGTGCAAGCATTGGTTTTAAGATATTTCCTGTATCCATGGCGCCTTCAATCGCTCCCGTGCCGACAATCATATGAATTTCATCGATAAACATGATGATGTTGCCTTCACTTTTCTTAATTTCATCTAAGACTTTCTTTAATCTCTCTTCGAATTCTCCACGATATTTAGCCCCTGCTATTAAAGAAGCCATGTTAAGTTCCCAAATAGTTTTATCTTTTAGGGTACTTGGTACATCGCCTTTAACGATTCTTTGCGCTAGTCCTTCGACAATAGCTGTTTTACCAACACCGGGTTCACCGATTAAGACAGGATTGTTCTTGGTTTTACGCGATAAGACTTTAGTTATACTTCTAATTTCTTCATCACGACCAATTACAGGGTCAACTTTTCTTTTCTTGACCTCTTCATTTATATTACGACCATATTTTTCTAATACGTTTTCATTTTCTTCTGGATTATTATTAAACATATACATTTCCCCTTTCGAGTACTAATTATACTCATTTATTAGCACTTGTCAAGTATGAGTGCTAATTTTTTTATAAAAGAAAACATCTATGATGTTAGATTGATGTTGATAATCTTTCAAAAGTTGGATTTTCTTTAAGTTCAAAATTATTTAGAGTTTTCTTTCTGCTTTTATATACTTTTTCAATTCTTTTTAAATTTTGAATTCTAACTGTTCTTGCTTATTCATAACTTTTACCTCTTATTTGGTAGCATGTCTCTTAATATTAAAAAATTGTTAGACCTCAATTAATTAGGTCTAGCAATTCTTTATTTTACAACTTCAGCCTTAACTACTTCATTACGATTACATTTTACTGTAAAGGAATTTCCACATTCCGGACATTTAACCGTATGAGTTCCTTTTTTTAAAGGTAATTTTAGTACTTGATGACACTTTGGGCATCTTTTATATAAGGCTTTATTATAATTTCTAATTATATTCTTATATAACTTAAATTTCTTTTTAGGATAACTTATAATCTTTACATAGATAGCATTTTCTTTTCTTCTTTGTTTAACATTCTTAGATATTACTCTAAATATTAGAATAGTAATACTAAGGACTAAGGCTAAACTTAAATAAATATTATTAATAAAGATATCCATAATAGTCAAAATAACGATGACAACTAAGTTGAAATTAAACAAGTCATCAAAGCCATTTCGACCAGGCATACTGCGATTAATTAAATCTTTATAAGACACGTATCCTCCTTTATTTAGCTAGATATTCACAAATCAAATTACTTATTTCCGTTGGATTTTCAATACTTAAACCTTCGATTAATCTTGCTTCAGCATATAAAATCTTTGTATAATTCTTTAATTCTTCTTTATCATTAGCATACAAGTCTTTGATTTTTTTAGCTATCTCATGTTTTTCATTAATCTCCAAAACTTTATTAGCAGTTACCCCATTATCAAATGGCATATTTTTCATAGTCTTTTCCATTTCAACTGAGATATCGCCTTCACTTGACAAACATACAGGATGATTTTTCAATCTATTAGTAAATTTAATAGCTTTGACATCTGGAATTGCTTCTTGCATGAAAGTAAACATTTCCTTAGACTCATTATTTTTGGCTTCCAATTCTTTCTTTTCTTCTTCAGTCTCTAAATTAGCATTTTCACTACAAACATTTTTAAATTCTTTTTCTTCATAACTTCTTAAAGTCATAAGAGCAAATTCATCAACATATTCAGTACAGTAAAGAATTTCATAACCTTTTTCTTTGGCAGCTTCAACTTGAGGTAATAGGTCAATTTTATCAACAGTTTCCCCACAAGCATAATAAATGTCTTTTTGATCTTCTTTCATACGACTAACATATTCTTTTAAAGTTGTATATTTCTTATCATTAGATGAAATGAACATTACTAAGTCTTTAACCTTATCTTTATCCATTCCATAATTATTATATACAGCATACTTTATCTGCATACCAAAAGCGGTATAGAACTTTTCATACTTAGCACGGTCTTCATCACGCATAGTCTCTAATTCTTTTTTAATTTTACTTTCAATCGAATTAGCAATAGTCTTTAAGATACGGTTTTGTTGCAAGGTTTCTCTAGAAATATTTAAGGATAAGTCTGGAGAATCAACAACGCCTTTTACAAAGCTAAAGTAGTCTGGTAGTAAATCAGCACATTTATCGGTTATTAAAACACCATTAGAATATAGTTGTAATCCTTTTTCATATTCCTTAGTATAGTAATCAAAAGGAGCATGAGATGGGATATAGACTAGAGAAGTATATTCGATTGTTCCTTCAGCTTTAGTATGAATATGAGCGATTGGTTCTTCATAATCAAAAAATTTATCACTATAGAAAGTATTATATTCTTCAGCAGTTATTTTAGATTTATCTTTCTTCCAAATAGGAATTAATGAGTTTAAAGTAGTAAGTTCGGTATGTTCTTCATATTCATCTGGATCTTTTTCATCTTTTTTAGGTTTTAGATGTTTATGAGTTTCATACATAGTAATTGGATAAGTTATATAATCACTATATTTCTTAATTAAAGTTGAAATTTCATATTCTTCTAAGTATTTAGAATATTTCTCTTCATCGGTATCATCTTTTAGATGCAAAATAATATCAGTACCATAAGCATCTTTAGTACATGGTTCAATCTCATAGCCATCTATACCACTAGAAGTCCATTTATTGGCGGCATCACTACCGTATTTTTTAGATATAACTTCTACTTTACTAGCAACCATAAAAGCAGAGTAGAAACCAACCCCAAATTTACCAATAATATCAATATTTTCTTTATGTTCATTATTTTCTTTGAAGTCACTAGACCCACTCTTAGCAATGGTACCTAGGTTATTCTCTAATTCTTCAGCAGTCATACCAATACCATTATCACTGATAGTTAAAGTTTTATTCTCTTTATCAGGGGTAATATGAATATTAAATTTAGAAGTATCTACTTTTATATCCTTATCAGTTAAAGACATATAGTGAAGTTTATCAATCGCATCACTAGCATTAGATATAATCTCTCTTAAAAATATTTCTTTGTTTGTATAAATAGAATTAATCATTAAATCCATTAGTTTTTTAGATTCTGCTTTAAAAGCTTTTTTCTTCATAAATATTATCTCCTTTTATATAAATACATTATTCAATGTCATCTTTTTGTTTTAGCAGTCATATTTCTTGAATGCTAAATAAAGTATAATTCTTTTTTTAGCACTTGTCAATTGGAGAGTGCTAATTTTTTGATGAAAATTAGGCGAAGAAATTATGAAGTTTTGATGATTGAACATAAGATATAGTAGAAATAAAGTAACGAGGTGAATTATGAGTGATACATTTTTTCTATCTATCCTAACGGGATACGATACTCTTTTTAAAGCCTTATTAATATTCATTGTCTTAGACTATTTAAGTGGAATTATGCGAGCTATTTATACCAAAAAATTAAGTAGTAAAATCGGAGCGAAAGGGATAATTAAGAAGATTGGTTATATTGTTTTAATTGTTGTGGTCGAAATTTTAGATATTTTGCTTAAAGACAACGGTTATTTAAGAAATATTATTATTTATATGTTTATTGCTAATGAAGGAATAAGTATTTTAGAAAACTGGAGTGCTATGGGTATTAAGGTTCCGTATATTATCAAGGATAAATTTAGTAATTTGAAGGGAGGTGATGATGATGAGCAAAATAAGTAATCTAATCTTTCATAATAAAAAACATTATATAACTCAAAATTTTAGTGATAAGCACAAAGCTACTGACTATGGAACTTATCGAAAAAAGATTAACCAATATGCAATTGAAGATGGCTTTGTTACATGGACGGGACTTATCAGTGGTGGTAAAACTGTTAAAATTAAGTATCCCAGAATAAATAAAGAGTTTTTACACTTACATTTAGATAAAATCAAGGTTAAAAAAGGTCAAAAGGTTAATAAAAATACGGTTCTAGGAACAACGGGGATGACAGGAATGGCAACAGGTATTCATCTACATTTAAGAATAAAAGATTTAAGTACAAATAAAATACTCAATCCTGAAGAATATTCATTAATCTATGAAAAGGATAACCATATTTATTATGTTGTTAAAAAAAGAGATAATTTAACTAAGATTGCTAGGAAATATAAAATGACATGGCAAGAACTTTATAACAAAAATAAAGAGATTATAGGTTCTAACCCAAATCTCATTCGTGTTGGTCAAAAGTTACTAATTAAATGACTCTTATTACTTTTTATATAAGTCTCCTATTTTTTACTTTTAGTTTCCTTTTTTTCTTGTTTCTTAAATAGTTTGAACGTTTTCTTTTCTCTTGCTGATACTTGCTTTTTATATTTTTCTAAGTGTTCTTTAAGAGAAATATTTTGATTAAATGGTAAGACAAATGAATATTTCTCTTTTGCTTTTTCTTGATGTTCACGGATAGATACTTTTAATTCTTCTAATTTAACCGGAATATCATTTTCTTTAGCATATTTCTTAATCTTATGGTATAAGTTAGTTGAATAAACATAGTCAATAACAATAACGCCAAAGAAAACACCAAGAACAAAAGAAAAGGCTAGGTTATTAGAAAACCATTTTAGACCGTTAAGAATAGGTTTAGCAAGTAAGAAGTAATAAAGAGCGGCAATTCCAGTCCAGATAGCCGAAAATAATGGACAGATTATACCTTTGTAGTTTCCCCATTCATTGGAATAATCCCAAAGTTTTGGTCCTTTCCCATCTACAAATGACAAACCCCCAATAAATTCAATAAAGGTCATCGTAGCCCCCATTAGTAGAATAACAACAATTGGGTGAACATTTAAGTTGTGAAATATTAGGTAAATAGCGGTTAAAGCGGTTAGACCAAAACCATATATTGGTAGGTAAGGTCCAACTAAGAATCCAGGATTTACCCATTTTCCAGAAACAGCTCGTCTAAAAAACAATTCCATAATCCAACCACAAGTGCAGCCAATATAAAAAATAAACATAAAAGTTAAAAACCAATTCATTATAAACACTCCTTTAACTTATTTAAAGTAGAACTATTTGTTCTCCTTTTTCTTATCTTGATTTTAGCATAGATAGGTAAAAAAAGATAGTAATTAAAAGATAATGAGTTTTATTTTAAAGCATATAATTTTATAGGTGATTTTTTTATGTTAATAAATTATACGACGAAAGAACTAGATTTACTAGCTAGAATTATGCGAGCTGAGGCTTTAGCGGAGGGTAATCTTGGGATGTTGATGGTTGGTAATGTTGTTGTTAACCGAGCAATTGCCAATTGTCTAACTTTTAAAGATATTCGAACTATTACCGATGCTATTTATCAAAAAAATCAGTTTAGCGGAACGAAATCTAGTTTGTTCCAAGGAAGTGCGACGACTAAAGAGAAGGATTTAGCTAAAAGAGTTTTAAGGGGAGAATATTTCTATCCTGCGACTCATGCGTTATGGTTTTATGCTCCGAAAACTGGCGATTCTTGCAAAAATAAATGGTATGATCAGGCTCTATCAGGAAGATACAAGAACCATTGTTTTTATAAACCTGATAGAGGAGTATGTGTAGAGTTATATTAATCTTTAAAGTCAGCAAGAATTAAACGTCTAAATAATTACTATTTAAACGTTTTTTAGTTAGTTAATATAAGGAATTATTAATTCTTGGCCAACAGAGAGATTAGATGTTTTTAAGTTATTACGATTAATCAATTCACTTACCGTGGTATTATATTTTTTGGCTATTGAATATAGAGTATCGCCAGATTTTACCGTATAAGTCTTTTCAATAGTGTTTTGCGTCGATCCAGGAATTTTTAAGGTTTGACCGATAGAGAGGTTATTAGAAGTTAGATTATTTAGAGTAGTTATAGCATTTACAGTGGTATTATATTTCTTTGCAATAGAATACAAAGTATCACCTTTCTTAACGGTATAAGTAGTAATATTAGTATTTTCTTTTGGGGTTTTCTTGATTAACAAGTTTTGACCAATGGACAAGTTATCAGATTTTAGGTTATTTAATTTTTTTAGTTCTGGGACTGTTAAATTATTTTTAGTGGCTATCGAATATAAGGTATCACCTTTCTTAACGCTGTAATATTCATTAGGTTGATCTACTTTAGTAGCGTTTATTTTTAACTTTTGACCTATTTGTAAAAGGTTAGAGGAAAGGTTATTTAATGATTTTAAGTTGGCAACAGTCGTATTAAATTTATTAGCAATACTCCATAAGGAATCACCTTTTTCCACCGTATAATACTCATCAGTCTTAGGAGTATAAGGTACATCAATATATGAGGCAACTGCTTTGACAACAGCCTCGGCTAATTCTTCATAATTATTTTTTAACTGAGATACATCATCACCGGTGGAATCTAGAAAGCCATACTCTACTAATAGAGCTTCAGTATTGGGAGTTTCTCTTATTATATAGTAATAGTCTTTAGAAGAATTACTAGGTAGACGGCGCTGGTAATATTTGCGCACGTTTTGACCTGTATTTTCAATTTCTTGGGTTATTTTTCGTGCTAAAGTATCGTTATTACGCAGAGCATAAACGATTTCAAAACCATCACCACCACCGGCATTAATATGATTCGATAAAACGATAACATCTTTACCATCGCCATAAAAACTTAAAACTTTATTAATCCTATCAGTTGGATTCAACGTTATATCTTCAGTTCTAGTCATTTGATTAGGGATACCTAATTCATCAAACCTTTGTTGCATATATTTAGAAATTTTCAACGTTAAATCTTTTTCAATAATCCCATTGCCGCTCGCACCACCATCTTCACCACCGTGTCCACTATCTATCACAATCTTTTTAGACATATTTATCACCTAAAATATTGTATGTTCAAAAGATAAAAAAGCCATTATTTTTAGAAATATTATTTAAATTTTAACTTCCATAGATGCTCCATTTCCGTAAATATCATAACATGCTCTAGTATAAATCAATAATATATGGTAGGATATTTTTAGAATAGGAAGTATATATGGAGAGCAGTAATTATCTTTTTAAAGAGAAATATCTAAAGAAAGAATATATTTCTAGATACCTTGATAAGACTACTGATGGTAAGATTAAACCAGAAAATTTTGATTTAGAGAAGTATAATGCTACGGTATTAGAAAAAAATTATTATAAATACAAATCATATTTTGATACTATGTATAGTGGTATCGATGATAATATTAAGTTAGATGAAGAACAAATAAAAGCAATTATAAGCGATGAAGATTATTCTCTTATTATAGCAGGGGCTGGTACTGGAAAGACAACGACGATGGCTGCCAAAGTCAGGTACTTAGTTGATATTTGTAATGTTAATCCGCAAGAAATATTGGTTATGAGTTATACGAAGAAAGCTACAGAAGAACTAGATAAAAGAATTAGACTAGATTTTGGTATTCCTGTAAATGTTACTACTTTTCACTCGCTTGGGCTTATGTATATTCGTTCCATTTTTAAAGATAGAAAATGTAGTGTGGTTGATGATAACGTTAAAAATAAAATATTTTTACAATATTTAACGGAGAGATTATTTGCCAAAAAAGAAAGTTTAAAAAAGTTAATAGAAGTTTTTAGTCAGGATAATCTAGTTAAGTTTGGAGATTTTTTTAAGAAAAATTATATGAATTATAATACTTATGAGGAATTTTTTAAAGCTTATAAAGAATTTCGTATTTCACAGATTACGGATTTAGATAGTCATATAAAAATGCAATTGGATCATGATTATAATCAAGAAAATATATATACTATTAAGAATGAGTTAGTTAAGTCTAAAGGAGAGGCAATGATTGCTAATTTTCTTTTTATGCATAATATCTCCTATGACTATGAAAAAGTATATCCAGAGTTATTAGATAATAATAAACCTTATCACCCTGATTTTACTGTTTATCTTGGTAGTGAAGAAATTTATATCGAATATTTTGGGCTATCAGAAGTTGATGATGGTAAGTATAATTGTTACAAAAAGAATATGATAGAAAAAATTAAATATCATAGAATTCATCATAATAAATTCATTGGTCTTGATTATAATGAAGGACAAAACTTACTTAGTAATTTAAGAACATCATTAGAGCATCTAGGATTTAATTTAGAAAAAATAGATAATAGAGAGATAATAAGTAAACTTTTAGATAGACATTCTTTAGGACAAGTTTATTCTTTGAGAAACTTATATTTTAATTGTATAGAAAAGATTAAATCCTCGGTTAATAGAAATCTTGCTGATACGATTATTAAAAATTATTTAAATGATTTACTTAATCCAGATGAAAAGGAAATTAGTGAGATACAATATCGTTTTATTTGGGATTTTTATAAGTATTATCAAAAATTCTTGTTTAGTAGTCCCAGCGAATATAAATTTGATTTTCCTGATATGATCTATTATGCTAATAAGTATATTAGCAGGGCTAATGATAAAGAGTTAAATTTTAAATATTTAGTAATTGATGAGTATCAGGATATTTCCCAGGATAAGTATACTTTAGTAAATAATATTATTATAAAGAATCATGCAAAGATTGTGGCGGTCGGTGATGATTGGCAGTCTATTTATACGTTTAATGGGTCAAAGATAGGATATATTTATAATTTCCAGAAGTATTTTCCTTATGCTAAGATATTATATATTTCAAGGACTTATCGGAATAGTAAAGAGCTTATTCGTTATAGTGGTAAGTTTGTTATGAAGAATCCTATGCAGATTAAGAAAGACCTAATTTCTAGTAAAAGTATTGAAAATCCAATTAGATTTATAGAATTTGATGATGAAGTTAATAAGGTTAAAGAATTAATAATTAATATTTATTTAAAACATCCAGATTATAAAGTCTTAATTTTAGCAAGAAAGAATAAAAATATTAAGGAACTGTTTAATGATGAGAATTTTAGAGATAGCGTCGGCACTAAAGTTACTTTAGCAGGATTTGAAGATATTAAAATAGATGCGATGAGTATTCATAAGTCTAAGGGTCTTACTTATGATGAAGTTATTATTATTGGTTTAGATAGAGATTTTCCGATTGGAAATAGAAGTAATTTCTGGATAGAGGAATTATTTAGACCAAAAGATAATGAAGAAAGGTATGCCTATGCAGAGGAGCGAAGAGTCTTTTATGTTGCATTAACAAGAACCAAAAATCATGTGTTTTTACTGGTTAATAATGATTCTTCTTTAAGAAGTCCGTTTATTGAGGAATTATATCAGATTATAAGAAAAGAGTCTAAGTAAAAAATGAATGATTTCTACTTAGACTTTTTTTAGCCTTATAGTTAACTTTATAGTCAAGAAATTTGCTAACCATATAACGATTATATTCTATTGCTTACAGGAAAGTTTTCACCATGTTTTTAAACCCAATTGTCTTAATATATGGTAATAAAATACATTATTTACAAAGACTGCTTAGAACTTTCTTTTATAGTATTGTCCTCTAAAAAATATTTTTGACTATTCATATATGGTTTTAGCAGCCATGGACTTTTTTGAAAAAGTCTTTTTGTGGTATCTTTGTCACTTTTAGGAATATAAAGATATTCTAGTCTTCTATTATCCCGAAGAAAACCGAAGTAACGCATTGAATCTCCATTGTCATTTAGACTTAGATTAGGAAAGTAACCTTTTTCGAGAGTGGTATTTCTTAAAAGAAAATAGTTACTAACATCTTGTAATTCAGGAACATTTAATTCTTTTAAGTTATCTCCTTCGGCAATAAAAGCTTTTCCAATATAATTTAATTTAGGAAGGTTTAGACTTTCTAATGATAAATTATTACATAAAAAATCGTTACCTATTTCTTTTAACTCTGGGGCATTAAAATGAGCAAGAACTTTATTTTGAGCAAGAAACGAGTCCCCTATATATAGAACATTTGGAAGATTAATAACCGATAATTTCTCATTAAGTATCAAGAAGCCGCTACCAATTTGCTTAACATTAGGAATATTTATTTGACTTAAGCCGACATTAGTTCTTAAGAAGTTTTTACCTATACTTTTTATATCAGCATTTGAAAAGCTAATAATATTGCCACCTTGGTCAACGATAACTTCAATTGATGGATAAAGTGCCGTTACAAATTTAATTAATCTTTCTTTCTGAGAAATTTTAGTAACAGTTATTTCTTTAATATCACTTAGCATTTCATCAAATGCACCAGCAAATTTAGGAAGAAGATTGATTATTTTTTTAGTGGATAAATCTAAAACATAAGTGTCCATTAATATATAGCGTTCTTTTTCTAAAGCATAAGTGGCATCAATTTGATGATTTCTAATTATATAGTTATTTTCACAAAAGTAAATATTATTATTTTCAATGTTATAATGATAATATCTACGGTCATTTCCTCTCACAAAGTTGTCCAATTCTAAGACATTAAAAGCATTGGAGTTAATATTCAGATTATAGGTAGTCTCAAAAGCATGAGTAAGACCAGAGATAATATTGTCTAAATTATTGTAAAAAGTATTATCGGGATTATTAACAGTATGATTATATCTATTTTTTATAGATAAAGTATTGGCTTTATCACGAGAAAATTGAATACTAATTACACTGGTGCCATACTCATCTTCACGTTGTGGTTTACTAAAGTTTTCTCTCTTAATTTCATCAACATTATCTTTAACAGCAAAAAAGACATAATGGGTATTTAATCGTCCACCATCAAAAGTGCATAATTTTTCTCTTGGAGCATAATATTTCTTAAATTCTTGAATTTCTTTCTCTGTATGACATTCATATAAAGTATAGCCTGCCATTTTCATAAGCTCTTCAGCACTCTTATTTACCGTTATTATCTCAGATTCAACGTCGATAAAACTATAAATAAAGTTTTTAAAATTACATTCTTTATTCTGAGATTTTATTTCTGCGGCTAAAAATTTAGTTGGAGCAAAATGTTCTTCCAAAATACTTAAAAGTAGACCTTCGTGTTCTAGGATAGTAGGAAAAAGGCTACGACATAAGTGCATTGTTTCTTCACCATAGATTTTTTTTATTTTCTTTAATTCACTATTCATTTAAAAACTCCTATCCATAGTATCTTTGTAAATAATATTCATAGTCTTGACCAACTATTTTGATAATATCATCTTTAATATCTTTTTTCTTAGCATATACTCCCCCGATAAGACCAAAGGTATAATCACCAAGTTCAACTACTAAATTATCTGGCATATAAAGGTAATCACCAACTTTTGGCTTCTTCTCGATACCTTTAAAGTTCAAGTGCATACGATATTCTTTTTGGTCATTTTCTAAAATATAAGCATATGGCTCGATTGATTTTATACTTAATTTAATCATTATTCTAGTCTCCTTATATTAAAATTTTAGCAGTTTTAGAGTATTTAGTAAATATTTAAGTAATTTCTTTACTCATTCTTGTCAGTTAAAATTGTATACATAATATCTGCTATCTTAGAGCAAGCACTGGGTAGAAATTCATCATAAGTAATACGATTATTATTATTTGGACAGTCGGATATACTTCTTAACACTAGGCAAGGAACTTGACATAAGAAGCATACTTGACCGATAGCAGCTCCTTCCATTTCTACACACAAGGCGTGAAATTTCTGGTTAATTTTAGTAGCCATATCTTTAGATGTACAAAATATATCTCCTGATGCAATTATTCCTAGTTTATAAGAAAGCTTTTTTGGCTCTAATATTCTTTGGGTGTTGATAACTAAAGAGTTATCAACAGGTATAGTATCACCAACATTAGGAATATAACCTTTTTTATGATTAAACGCCGTAATATCAAAATCGTGTTGAACTAAAGAAGTTGAAATTACAACATCACCAACGGCTAGGGATTCATCAATGCCTCCGGCCACCCCAATATTATAGATAGTATCGGGATGATAATTATCAATTAATATTTGAGTAGTGCGACCAGCATTTACTTTACCAACCCCACTTTCTACTAAGATTATTCTTTTATTATTTAATTCTGATTCATAGAATATTAAATCATATATTTTATTTACTCTTTGAAGAGATAAATACTTTTTTAAAGCGCTTAATTCCTCATTCATTGCAAAAATTATACCAATTGTTTTCATATTTCATTCTCCTAAACTTTGCCTTTTAATTAGTATTTAAAAGTGTCTTGATTATACAATATTTATTGGAAAATAAAAAGCCCTAAAAGAAAACTTTTTAGGAGCTTTTTAGTCTTTAATTTACTTTCTTATTTTTAATTATTAACTTATCGGCACAAGCAAGCATACTAGGTAAAATAATAAGCATTAACAACATTGAACACAAAGTACCAATCGAAATAGTCTTACATATCATTGCTGCAATATGGGAAGCAAATTTACCCACTATTAAAGTTACAATAATTAAAATAGAAGCACTTGTTAATATCGTATGAATAGATTTATTATAAGAGTTAATTAAGGCCTCTTTAATATCCATAGTTCTTCTTGATTCTAAATAATATGAAGTATAAAGGATAGCATAATCAATAGTAGCGCCCATTAAGATACTTTGAACAATTAGTAAGGCAATAAAATATACAGAGCCCCCAGCAAAAGTTAGAGTATCCATCGTAATGTAAACGGCACATTGGATTAAGAATACTAAAATAATGGGAATTAAAATTGATTTAAAGGTAAAGGCTACAACAACAAAGATAAAAATCATTGTCAAAACAGTTATTAGGTTCATTTCCCCATCAAATGATTTACTCATTTCCAGAGCCATTGGCGAGTCTCCTATAACATAAGCATTTTTACCATTCATATGATCTTTAACAGCAGTAATGAAGTTGTACGTTTCCTCTCCTTCAGCTTCTAAGGTTGTATTAAAGATAGCACGATTATAATCTTTTCCTACTAATAATTCTTTAGCATCACCAATAGTAGTTTTAGCATCACTAACTTTAGCACGCATCTCCTTATCTATAAAATCATCAAAACGACTATCCGTTAAGATATCATCATTAATATAACGAACAAATTCTTCAACAGTTAAAGTCCAATCTTCATTATAATGATTAACACTTCCATAATAGATGAATAATAAGTCCATAGTATTCTTATCAATATTATCAGCTAAGGGATTAATAAGTGCTAACATTTCAGTTAGATTGAATTTAGTATTTTTCTTAACTGATTCCATAATCGCACGAACAGTATTTAGTTGACTCTTCATATCATCAGTAAACATAGGAGCATATTTTCTATCGTTTACAACATTATCTAATAAATAATTAACAAAGGTATCTAAAGATAAAGTAACTTTTTTACCATTTTGAACTTCATATAGGGAGTATAATAGTTTCAAATCATCTTTAGAGGCATTAATTAAGTTAGCCATATCATAATAACTATATTTAGTATTATTATAAACAGAGTCCATAACAGTATTAACAAGGGTTAATTTACTTAGAGAATTATTATCAAGAGACCCTTTTAGCATCTCATCATTTTGATGATTAAGTAAGAACTTTGCAAATTCCATTGGTGTAATCATTGTATTAGTATTCATAATATGATATAGGGTATAAATTTGTTTTACCATAGCATCCTCTGTACCAATAAGCTTAGCCATATCACTATAATTATATTTAGTACCATTGTTAGTTGATTCCATAATATTCTTAGCTAAATTTAAAGTCTCGATGGTTTTCTCATCTAAAATTTTACTAAGAATAGCATTATCTTTATTTTCTAAAATTAGATTAACAAATTCATATGGAGTTAAATAAATTTCTTTATTTTTAATTAGACCAACAACTTCATCAATTTTTTCTTCCGGAATACCAAAGATACTAGCAATTTTCTTTAAGGTTACTACTTCTTCATCTGTTATTTCAGCATTTTTAAGAGCTTCTTCTAACTTAGCCAGTAATTTATCAACATCAAGACCTGTTTTTTCTTCAATAATATCTTTATATTTAGTTAATAATTCTTTAATTTCAGCTGGTGTGTAACCGTTAATAGTAACATTTTTTAAATCTAAAATAGAGTTAACATCATCTTTAGATAAGTCAAAAATTTTAGCTAATCCATCAATGTCCATCTTAGTATTAATAATTTCTTTATTACTTAAAACTTTTAATAATTTTAAGGAAGCAACAGTATTATCAGTAAATAGAGCTTGATATTCTGGATTAGTATAAACTTTATCTAAAGTAAAGTTAACAAATTCATTAATAGTTAATTTTTCATTAATATCTTGTAAAGACTCATAGTACATGAATAGCTTATCAACATCATCTTTTGATAATTCAAACATATTAGCTATTTCACTAGAGTTTTTCTTCGTAGTAATATTATTCTTACTTAAGAATGGTTTAGCTTCTTTCAATAAAGCTTTTTGGTCTTTGGAAATATAAGCTTTATAAGTATCATTTTTTAAGACATAATTATTTATAAAGTTAGCAAGTTCAGGTAAAGTTATTTTGGTATTGGGATTAGTAGCATTATAAAGAATAAATAATTGGTCGACTTGGTCTTTAGATACTCCTAAGATGCTAGCAATTTCCCTAGATGTTCTCTTCTTATTTAAAGCATCAATACTAGTAAAGTTTTTAAGTTTAGTAATGTTTTGTCTTATTTCTGGAGTTATTTCTTTAGAAAGTTCAGCGTTCGGATAAACTTTGGTTTCAATAAAAGTAACTAAGTCATTAAAAGTCATAGTGGTTTCTTGCTTATTGTAGTAATTGAAATAGATTAATTTAAGGACATAATCATCAATATCGACATCTTGACCTAAATCACTAAATTTATTTTTTAGTTCATCGTATTTTAAAGGCTCGTTAATAGTATTACCATAACATAAGATTTGGTCGATTTTCTCAGTACCTTCTAAAGAACGACAATAAGCCCCAACATAATCTTCCTCATTACTTGGATAGATAAGAGCGATTTGGTTATTTTCTTTAAAAACTCTGGCGATATCATCTTGTTCATTAGAAGTAAATTCGTATTGTAGATTGCCTTTTAAGAAATAACTTAGCGCAAAGATAATAATAAATAAGAAAATTGCCATATGACGAATGCCAAAACTAAAGTTTCCTAACCAATCTAATTTCATAGAGAAATGTTTCTTTTGAGTTTTCTCAATTAGTGAATCAAACATTAAGATTAAGGCTGGTAGGGCTAAGAAGATACTTATTAAACTGAATATTACTCCTTTAGCAAGAACAATTCCTAAATCACGACCGATAGTAAAGCTCATAAATACTAAGGCAAGTAATCCGACAATAGTAGTAACTGAACTACTAGAAATAGAGCCAAAAGAATGGTATAAAGCATTTTTCATGGCCTCTTCCTTATTTTTAGTATGTTCTTTTTCTTGAGTATATCTATTCATTAACATGATAGAATAATCCATAGATAAAGCCATTTGTAAGATAGCACAAATCGAAGTAGTAATATTAGAGACACTACTAAAAATAATATTGGTTCCTTTATTTAGGAAAACAGCTAAACCAATAACAAATAGAAATAAGAATGGTTCAACATAACTATCACACATAATAATTAGAATAATCATTGCACAGAATATTGCAAGAGCAATTACGGCAATATTAAGAACAGGAGCATTACGAGTTGCTACCTCTCCCGAAGTATAGACCTCATAGTCTTTATAGTTATCTTTAACACTCTTATAGACATTAGCGGCATTTTTCGAGTCGTCCGCACCATCGACTGTTATTTCATAGAGAGTATATTCATCCTTATTATATTTATCAGAATCATCATAAGCAACAGATGAAACTCCCTCTATGTTTTCTAATTCATCTTTAATTTTGTTTTTATCTTCGGTACTTAAATCTTTGAACATAACATTTAAAGCACTAGTATCTAGTTCTGGGAACTCATCATTCATAATATCCATCCCGATTCTAGTCTCGGAAGTACTTGGTAAGTACTCAGTTAAATCATAGTTGATATGAACTTTAGTGGAAAGATACAAACAAACTACAGATAAAATTATAAAAATAGTTAGAACATAATTTCTTTTTTCAATAATGAAATCAGTAACTTTTCGCATAATTTTTTCCTCCCTTTAACCCCCATTTTTCTGGGACGCACAACAAATTATATGCAAATAGGTATAAATTATAAAGCACACTTTTATGGATAGTGTCTAAATTTTTACAAGTGTTTGCATTTTGTCGCATTTATGTGATATAATTTATCTAGTTTAAAGGTGGTTTAAATGAAAGTCAAGAATAAAAATCGTTCCTCAATCAAAACAAGACAAAAAATCAGAGAAGCATTTGCCGAGTTGTTAAAAGAAAAAAATGAATTATCTAATATGAGTGTTACTGAGTTAGTAAAATTAGCTGATATCACCCGTTCAACTTTCTATACACATTATGATTCTATTTATGATGTTGCTAAAGACTTACAGGATGAAACGTTAGAATTGATATCAATTTATGACAAGGATATACGTAGTATTAAAGATTTAGATAAGTATATTGACCGAGTTATTAATAATCTAAAAGAAAATGAGGATATGTATAGTACCCTTCTTCGAAGTAGGGAACCTCTGCTATTCATTGAAAAATTAAGTAATATGATTAACAAGAGATTGATGGATTTTCATATGTTTCAAGAAGGGGATTACAACGATCTAATAGTAACTTTCTTTACTTACGGAATTGTTAATTTGTTTGTTAGATATTTTATGGGGGAATTAAAATGTTCTCTAGATGATATTGGGGAGTTTATTAAAGGGATGGTTAAGGAGATGCTAAACAACAAAAATGTAAATCAGATGATTAGTATGGATATCAAAAATATATAGAATGGTTTTAAAAGATTTAGTTAATAAGATATGGCTGTTTTTAAAGAAGTAGTCTTTTTCATTTTAAAAAAAGTCCCTATATAAGTAAGGAAAATATTCCTAGATGCATATTATCTTAAGTATATAGTATGATATCTAATGTTATTCTAAAAGACAAGAAGTAATAAGAATTTTTTAATCTTTTTAGAAAATAGTGTACTAGTTAAAAGGGAAAGACAAAGAAAAAATACTACTAGGCGGTTTTAGAACCTGTAGTATTCTTAGGATTATTAACTTTCTTAGAGTTAGATAATTTCTTTTTATTTTGATTAGAGCGGTGATAATTATTATTCTTAGATGTGGTCTTATTATTTTTATAATTGTTATGATTCTTAGAGGTATTTGTTTTTAATTTACTTGAAGAGTTAGAAACGGATGATAAAGTTTTTTTCGTTTCCTGGAATACTTCTTTGGTACTAGACATTTCGGCTAAGACTTTATTAGTAGCTTCTTCTAAGACTTCGCTAGTATTCTTTTTATTAGCATTATCAATTTCTAATTGTTTTTTTAAGATTAAATCATCGGTATCAGGTTGAAAAGCTAAATGAATTAGATAAGCACTGGTAGTTATAGAAACTATAATAATAGCAAAACCTGCTAGATAACATTTTATTATTCCTTTAGGACTATCTTTTCTTTCTAAATAATCTAGAACTTCATTATAGTTTTTTCGAAGATTATTCTTCTCAGTTAAGCTTGAATATTTAAGTTTTTCTAATTCTTCTAAACCACTATTGATAGTATCTATTTTTTTCTCTAATTCTAAATATTTAGTAGAGTTATTAGAAGTCTTAGGAAGTTCAGATAGTTCTTTTTGAAGAGTTTGTTTTTCTATTTTTAAACTTTCTATTTTAGTAACATAGTTATCATATTCAGTATCATTAGAAGTCATTTTTCTTTCGAGTGCTATTTTATCGTTATATGTATATTTATTTACATCGGTGAGATATTTGTTCAAATTGAACATTATAGCTCCTATACCTAGGACTATGCCAATAATAACAGTAGTTATTCCCGCTACTAAATAGGACTTATTATAAGGATTATTCGTATTTTGCATATATAACCTCTTTATATTCTTATACTTATATCATAACACAGGAGAGGTGGTAATGCAAAAGATTTTCTAAATAAGAGAAAGAAGGAAAATCAGAGAAATAGTCTTTGTATTTTATTATAAATATGATATATATAATATAGGTGGTATTGTAATGAAATTAATGAAATCTTTGATTCTAGGAAGTTTAATAATTACCAGTTTTTGTGGTTGTGGGAAGATAAAAGCGACAGTTGAGGTTAAAAATGATTTAGAATATCCAGTGTATTCAAAAGTTAATTTAAAGGAATTAATAAGTGTTAATGATGGTTTTATTAGCGAGGATAAAGAAGTTCTATTAGATAAAGTAGGGGAGAATAAGATTACTGTTGATTATCAAGATTATAAGAAACATAAAGGAAGTGTTGAAGTAAGTGTTAATGCTTATGATAAAGAGACTCCTTTTCTTAGTATGAGTAGTAATGTCTATAAAATAGTAAATAGTGATTTTGATTTATGTAGTAGTGCTTTTTATGCAGATAATTATGATAGAGACCTAGAATGTTTTATTAATGGAGATTATGATAAGAATAAGATAGGTAATTATACGTTAGAATTAGTAGTTAAAGATCAAAGTGGCAATGAAAATCGACAGAATTTTACTTTACATATGATTGAGAAGTTTAATAGTAATAATAATACAACAATGCCAGAAGGATATGATTTTAAAGAAGCAATTACTAATTATAAGAATGATAAGACAATGTTAGGAATAGACGTATCTAGTTTTCAAGGAGAAATTGATTGGGAAAAAGTTAAAGATGCGGGAGTAGAATTTGCTATTATAAGACTGGGATTTGGTTATACAGTTAATATGGAATTAGTATTGGATAAATATTTTCAAGAGAATTTAAAAGGTGCTAAAGATAATGGTATTCAAGTAGGTGTTTATTTTTATAGCTATGCTAATGAGATAGAAGAGGTTAAAAGCCAAGCTCAGTTTATTGTGGATAATCTTAGGAAAGAAAAATTAGACTTAGGAGTTACTTTTGACTGGGAGAATTGGAATAATTTTAAGGATTATCATGTTAATCTTTATGATTTAGATAATATGTATAATAGTTTTAAAAAAGTTTTAGAAGATAATGGTTATAAGGCTATGTTATATGGGAGTAAGTTTTACTTAAACAATATTTGGAAGACAGAAGATAAGGATATTTGGCTTGCACATTATACTAGTAAGACTAATTATAACAAAGATTATGTTATGTGGCAGTTTAGTGATAAAGGGGTAGTTGAGGGAATAAATAGCTTTGTTGATTTAGATGTGTTATATAAATAATTGTTATAGTTTGACAGTTTTTAAAAGTTAAAGTCTTTCAATCCTAGTAATTATAAAGGATTGATGGACTTTTTATACGTTTAAAATCGACGTACCATAAAATTTTTAATTATTTTTTAGGCGATAAGAAAAGGAGCTCAATTTTATACCAGAGTTCCTTTATTTATTATTTTTTTAGAGTTATTTTTAATTCTTTTTCAAAACCATTACGGTTTACTTTAATTGTTACAGTATCACCAACGTTATGACGATATAGTTCATATTTTAATTCGGCTGAACTTTTTACTTTAACATTATCAAATTCTAAGATAATATCTTGAGATTTTAAACCAGCAGCATCTGCAGAAGAACCACTTTCTACTTCATAGACAACTACACCATTTGATACATTATCAGGAATATTCATACGATAATAATTTTCAGCTACAGTTAGTTCAATCATACTAATACCAAGTCTTGGGCGAGTAATATCATCACCATTAATAATCTTATTAGCAAAATCCATAGCATCTTCGATAGGAATAGCAAAACCCATTCCTTCAACACCACTTGATACTAATTTCATATTGGTTACACCTATTACTTGACCATTGCTATTGCATAAAGGTCCACCTGAGTTACCACTGTTAATAGCGGCATCTGTTTGTAAAACACGCATAATGTAATCACTAGAAGTACTATTAGTAGTGGAAACCGCAACCATTCTATCTTTGCCTGATAATATACCTCTTGTTACAGTCCAAGAATAAGTAGAGCTATCTAATGGAGCTCCAACAGCAAAGGTAGTATCACCAACCCGGCCATCAGTACTTGAACCTATTTCGGCTACAGTTAAATCGCTTGAAGAAGTAAATGATAAAACAGCAATATCGGCATATTTATCTCCACCAACCACTTCAACTTCTGTATTAGTATTATCGGTTAAAACTATTTTTACTTTTGATGAGCTTTCAATAACATGATAATTAGTCATCACATAATATTTATTGCCATCTTTCTTAAAGATAAAACCCGTACCTGTAGCCTGTAGTTTATTGCTACGATAGTTTTCTACTACAACAACAGAATTATATACTTTTTCAACGGCATCAGCGATTCCGTTTTCATTAACTGTTACTTCTTTTTCTAATTTATTGACCACTGTGGTACCAGGATTTAACTTAATAATTCCATACATTCCGGCAGCACCAACACATACTAGAACAAGAGCAAGTAATATTTTATTCCAGATATTATTTTTTTCACCAACAACTTTAGCATTAACAACTCTTTTTTCGTTCATTATATATCCATCCTTACTATTTCTTTATAATTTTTGGGAAAACCTATAGCATCCATTACTTTAGCTATTTTAATATGTTGTAATTTTCCCTCTAAAATATCTAGTTCATATGATATTTCATTTACTAATAATCTAAAATCTTCATTTCTTAGTATTTGTCTTAAGATTATAATTAATGCAAATAAATCATCTTTTCCATAGATATATTCACCATTCATCTTAGGAATATCTAAATAATAATGATACTTATTATCTTCAATAACTCTTTGAGATCGATGATTAAATAAAATATCTTCATGAGCACAGAGATTACGATAATTAGACATTATAGGAAAGTATTGACATAAATCTTCGGGAGATAAATTATATATTGAAGCAATATCCCTTTGGTCTTCTGGTTTTAATATACTAAATAATTCAGAAATAATACCAAAAGATAAGACTTTTACTACTATCCATAAAGGAACATACCCATAGTTAGACATATAATGCTGAGTAGCGGCATGTTGTCCTCCATTGACTCTAATCTGTCGCTGCATTTTCTTTAATAAATCATTAACCTGTTTTCTCTTAGTAGGATCAGTATTAAAGTTCTTGGGATTAAGATAGTGTTTTTCTTTAATACCATATTTTCTAGATAATTGATAAGACATAATACTTTTAGCATTATTTTCTACTATTAAGATATTTTTAAAAATAATATTACGAATTTGTCTATCAAAGTTAAACATAGCATAAAGTTCTCGAAAGTTAGTACCATTAATAAAGGTTCTGTCTCTTTCACTTCGTATAAACAAATGACGATATCCCATTAGAAAGAAATAATTTTCACGGAGAAGGACATCTTTGGCATAATCTATATCATCGATGATTAAGCCCTTTTCTTTTAAGATATCAATTTGTTCGTCTATAGTTTTAAATGTCTTTTGTCTGGACGCCATACAATTCACCTATTATTAAATTATATCACACCTGACAGTCAAATGATATCTAAATTAAGTGGTATTTTTGTAATTGATTTGTGAAGTTTAGGTGAAATAGTTAACTAATCCTTGAGTTAAACTTTTAGCTATTTCTTTTTGATAAGCAGGGGTAATTAATTTTTGTCTTTCTTTTTTATTGGAGATAAAGCCACATTCAACAAGAACACCGGGTATTTTTAGACGGCGATACATATAAATATTAGGCATTGGTTTAATACTTCGGGGATAACTTATGGTATTAAATTCAGACTGTAAAAACTCAGCTAATTTTTTGTTTTCTTCACCGTAATAAAAGATTTGACCGCCATAATAACTAGTATCTTCTAAGTAATTAATATGAATAGAAAGATAGACATTAGCTTTTGATTTATTTATTAAGTCTATACGGTTATCAAAGTCACTTTTTTTACGTCTAGGAGCATTCGGACTAGCTAGGTCATAGTCACCTTCACGAGTTAGGATAACACTAGCACCGTTACGTGATAATTCTTTTTCTAGTTCTAAGCCGATGGCGAGATTTAAATCTTTTTCTAAGATATTCTGATAACTAGTTCCTGGGTCATCACCGCCATGACCAATATCTAAAATAATGGTCTTTCCGGTTAGAGGGAGGGAGGCTCTAACGCAGGTTAAAGATAATAAAAAACATAAACTTAATATAAATAACTTTTTCATATTAAAATTTATGTTTAATTTATTTTAGTTAGAATTCTATTTTATAACTTTTGCCGTTATAAATTTGTTTACTTATTATATATCAGTTATTTTTTACTAACTTACGTTTTTTTTCTTTGATTTCATTTTTAGCAAGATTTAAACCAAATAAGCTGCAAATTCTGTTAATGTAATCAGCATTATATAACTTAACTAGTTCTTCATAAGTAATTTCTTTTCTTAAATTTAGTGGATATCCAAAGGATTTCGCATAAACTTCTGAGGGTATTAAGAATGATATACCGGTTAGTAATTCCTTATATTCAAAGTATCCATTTGGTTGTACGTCAGTAACTAAAAAGTAATATGGCACATTGTAAAAATTTCTTTCACTTGGTGAAATATCATTATTTTCTTGAGTCCTATAATTCATATATTCTAAATCAGAGACCTTTTGCATTAATATTGGATATCTAATTTTATATAAATATTCTAAACTTTGAAAATTTTCAGGATGAGCGAAGGCAGTAGAATCTTTTTTTATCCCATAATACCTTGCATTAAATAAATCATCAACCATTATTTTATAATATTTATTTTCCATACTTAGTCACTTCTTTTTGGTTTCTTTATTATAACAATAGTTTCTGGTTCAGTCAATTATGTAATCTGTTATTTACACATACTTTCTTTTAAAGTTAGACCATAATCGCCAATATAAATATCTTTTACTCCTTTTAGAGTATTGCAAGCTACAATAGTGATGTCTTTATCTTTATTCTTGTAGATTATAGTACCTCCATCCTTAATTTCTTCTTTTTCAAAGCCACTTGTTATATCTTTTAGACTATTATCAACAGACTGATTGACATTACTTAAGTAATATTTAAGTGTCATTTTATTTTTATTATCAATGACATACATATCCTCAAGATTTTCTTCTAAATAGATAGTTCTATCTTCAACATCTAAGTATTTATTGAATTCAATATTACCACAAGTTACATCAAAAGATTTTTCTATATCTACATCTAACTCATAAGTGTAGTTCTTCTTACCTTGTTCAAATTTAACATATTTGGAATCAACATTGGCTTTAGATAAAAATGCGTCTTGTTTTTCTTTACTATTATTGATTAATTCTACTACTATGACATTATTTTTCTCATCTAGGTAGTAAAGACTTAGATTGGATCTATCTACTTTCTCATTGCCAAAATAATTTCCAACTACTTTATAGGTATCTTCTAAAGTCGTAGGTCTAGTAGTATTTCCACACCCAGAAGTAATGAGTACTAAAGATAAACATAACATTATTATTAGTAATTTATTTTTCATATATTTCCTCCATATTATTAATTATTTATTAATATTTTTATATTTTACTGATTAATATTAATAATAAAATAATCGTGACTAGTGTAATTCCATCCTATAAGTTTATCCCCATAGACACCATATATAGTATTTATAACGTAATAAGAAGCCAATCGGTTTAATTTTTGAGTGTTAAGATTTAATAGATAAAATTGAGACATAGAACTTATTACATAAAGATTATCATTAAGTCTAGTTATATTTTTGTATTCAGAAATAGGAACTTCGACTTTAGTAGTATCGTTGTAGTATCTGGCACCACCGTCATATGTTTTTTTAGGTAACAAGTAAGTATAAAAATTATAATCTTTACCTTCATAAAAATCATTTATAACATAATTATCATCTTTAACTTCGTAAGAATATATCTCTTTTAGAGTTTTATTAGCTATATCGTATTTATTTTCTCTGGCATAATTATTACTATATGTTTCAAAATACAAATTATTATTATATATTTTTAAGGAATCTATACTAACAAATGTCGTTCCTGTTTGATTACCATAATCATAAAAGCCAGAAGTAATCTCAGTAATATTATCATCTTTTTCTATCATTTTAACGGAGAATTTAGAGTAATTGCTAGTACTGTCTTTATAGTTATCTACATATACGTAAAACAGATTATTATCGGAGGCTTGAAACTTTGGAGAAAACATTACGTCGTTAACTTGACCTTGGTCTAAAATTTTTCTGGTTTTAAGATTTTTGTCAGCTTCAATTACTTTGAAATCAACTTTCTCTTTCTTATAATCATAGTTGATAGCAGTATAGTAAATTTTATTATTAAAAAGGGAAACGCTCCAAATACGGTCATCGCCAGTGTATTTTATTTCTTCAACAGTATCTTTATCTAGGTCGTAAATAAGTAAATACTTAGTTATAAAGGTTATGTCGTTGGTAATACAATCATTTAATTCGAGAATGAATTTATTTTTCTCAACTTTTAAGGCGGTAATATCGTCAGCCTCTTTATGTTTACTAACATAATTACTTAATTTATCAATCTTAGAAACCGAAAAGTAAACTTTTTCTGGAGATAAAGGTAGTGTTTTATCAGAAGTTTTCTCTATTTCATTGTTATTATCACTTGGGGTTTCTAGATTTTTAGGTACTTTCTTCCAAAGTATGATTACTCCTGATACAAGGATAATTGTAATTAGTATTGTACCAATTATAATTTTAGTTCTTTTTTTCATTAATAAATTCCTTTCTTATAATATAAGAATACTATATTTTAGATTTTAAGAAAAGAAAGTCTAACTTGCGGAGGCTTAATTTAATTATTTTTTATCTTATTTATGAAATCTAAAATATCTTTAAAATATTTATTAAATGTTTGATTATCTAACTTTTTAATCTCAGTTTCATTGAAACTATGTAACTTCTTAATATCGTCATATTCCATATAATCTAGAAAATTATTTGTATCTAAATTATAATGCCAGACTTTAAAAATATTATCTTTTTCATAAGTGATACTGATTATTTCATTATTACAATTATATTTAATAATGTAAGTATTACCTTTAATTTTTTCATCTTTAGAATAAATTTCTGTTTCATCATTATAATTAAAATTTTTCTTAATATAAGCTGGTATCTCTGAACAAAAATGTTTAAGTTCATCCTTTGAAGTATCAGCTACGTTTTTAGAATTATCAAATACTAAGTTATCATTTACAAAGTATTCACTTATACTTAATTTGATTTTTGTAGAATTAATTTCAATAAATAAATTATTTATGAAGTTATGGAAATTATTATCTAGGATATATTCTCCATAGCCTAATTTTTCTTTAAATGTAAGAACATTAGAATCATCTGTACATAGGATTTTGTCATCACCATAATATAAGCATACTTCTTTTAGATTTTCTTTATTAATCATCAAATTAAAATAAATTGTTTTATTAATCTTTAAGATATCACCATTTATTTTATAAGAACTATCTTCTGTTCCTATTGTATATATTCTCGTTTTCTTATATGAATTTAAAAAATAGTAAACGAAAAATATAAATATAAAAGCAATTACTATCATTAATATAGTTATCAAAGATTTTTTCTTCTGAGTATGTATTTTATCAATAAATATTTCATTGGATTTAGAATTGCTTTTTAACTTCCCACAAGCATATATTTCTTCGATAGTTACATCATAAAGATTAGCTAAATCATATATTTTTTCGATGTCTGGGATAAAGCGACCATTTTCCCACGATGAAATGGCCTGTCTTGTTATATGTAATTTATTAGCCAGTTCTTCTTGGGTGTAGTTATGTTTTATTCTTAAATCCTTTAGATATTTTCCTATATTTTCAGCATTCATTATATATTTTCTCCCTATTAAATCAATTTATTTACAATAAAAACTCTTTTGATAAGTATATTATACTACTAAAGTTATTTTAAAAAAGAATTATTCTAAAGATACTTTAAGTGTTGCCTATTTGTTGCCTACCTGTTGCCTACGTATCATTTTAAATGGTCTTAAGAAAGCAAAAAACCCCATAAACACTTAAGTTTATGAGGAATGAAACTTTTAATATATTATCTCTTAGAGAATTGTGGAGCACGACGGGCTTTTTTAAGTCCGTATTTCTTACGTTCTTTAACTCTTGGGTCTCTAGTAACAAAACCTGCTTTTTTAAGAATCTTACGATAAGAATCTTCTCTTGTTTGATCAGCATTAGCATCAAATTCAATTAATGCTCTTGTAATAGCATGACGAATAGCGCCAGCTTGTCCTGAGAAGCCACCACCCTTAACAGTTACTTCGATATCGAATTTTTCTTCGTTACCAGTAGCAACAAGTGGTTGTTTAATATCCATAACTAAAGTTGCATAAGGCATATATTCATCAACAAGTACACCATTAACAACGATTTTACCTTTTCCTAATGTTAATCTTGCTTGAGCACTTGATCTTTTTCTACGACCAGTACCAGTCCATACTTTTTTATCTGTCATATATTATCCTCCTACTTAACTTCTAATACTTCTGGTTTTTGAGCAGTTTGTTCATATTCAGAACCAGCATAAACAAATAATTTTCTATACATTTGTCTTCCTAAAGGTCCTTTTGGTAACATACCTTTAATAGCTCTTTCAACCATTTCTTCTGGATATTTAGTAATCATTTCTTTAGCAGTTCTTTCTCTTAAGCCACCAGCATATCTACTATGATTGTAATACATCTTATCGTTTAATTTATTACCTGTTAAAACAACTTTACTAGCATTAATAACGATAACATAATCACCACAATCAACATGAGGTGTGTATGTTGGTTTATGTTTTCCCTTAAGTACAGTAGCAACCTTAGTTGCAAGACGTCCTAGTGTTTGTCCTTCTGCATCGATAACATACCATTTACGGTCTACAGTTTCTTTTTTTTGCATGAATGTATTCATAATTTTTTCCCTTTCAATTATACTACTAATCATTTCGACTTCCCACATCTAATAATTTTTGTATAAATAAAATGTACCATTTAAAAGTATATAGTAAGTCCCTCTTAAAGTCAAACAAAACTTACAATATTTTAATAAAAAAAGACCCATTATAGGTCATTGATATCTAATAACTGTTGAAAATCACCTTTTTCAAACAAATTATCATCTAATCTCGTAATTATATTGCCTTTCTTAATCTCACCATTAGTAACATAAATAATCGTTGGAACTTTAGTTACTTGGACATTGGTAAGCCCTAAGAGTTCATTAACAGCACTTATTCTAGTACCATCATCTTTTAAAGAGTCAATATTAACATAATAAAACTTATCTTTTAGTTTATATTGTTTAATTAAAGACTTTAAATCTTTCTCTAGATCATATATTTCTTTACTACCAGTAGAAGCTATATAGATAAAATAAGTTCCTTTATTATTCTTTAACTCACTTAAATCCTCAGAGATATTATAAGACTTAGTGACTAGTTTATGTTTAACTAAGTAAGAAGAGTGAAGCTTATTTATATTTATTCCTTGAACAAAGTTATATATCAAAAAGGAAATAATGAATAAACCAAGAATACCAACAATAAGAATAGTATATCTCTGATACTTACTTGGTAACTTCTTTTTAGTCATAATAATCAACTACTTTCTTATTTAGAGTATAACATAATTTTTTTGATTAGAAAATACATAATTTCTTAAAGAATGGTTATGCTACTAGTATGAAATGGATTAATTATTATATATATTATAGTATTCTAGGATTTTTATTTGAGACTTGTTGTAATGTTTTTATAAGAAGTAATTATTCAAGTGGAATTCTTTTTGGACCTTTTACTCCTATATATTTCTTTGGTTTTTTGATTATTATGTTCTTAGATAAGTTACTTAAGAAACAGGAGAATAAGAAGTTTAGAGATATAGTTTTCTTCTTTTTAAGTTTTATTATGTTAACACTTGTTGAGTATATTGGAGGACATTTATCACACTTTATTATCGGGCATAATAAATGGTCTTATGAATCTTGGCCTTTAAGTATAGGAAAATACATTAATCCTTTAGTATCCCTAGGATGGGCAACTGGTGCCTTAATATATGATAAATTCTTATTAAAAAGAATAAATAAAAGTATAGATAAAATGCCTCACAGATTAACTTTCATCTTAGGGCTTTTATACATCATAGATTGTTATTTATCTATTAAAAATGGGTTTTAGCATAGACAATTAGAACATTTAGACATAGTTTATTTTAGGGAGGAAGAAATATGTTTTTTGATGATATTGATTTTTTAATTACCGGGAATTTACCTAATAGTGATAATTATAATCAAAGTAGGTTAGTAGACTGTAAGATTGGATATGCTAGAGGAAATATGTTTAGAGATGAGTATATTCCCTATAAGAATTATAAAGCAAAAGAAGTTATACCTCAGACGGAAGAAGAGGCCTTGCTTTTAAAGATAAATGAGAGTGAGTTTGCTTTAAATGATATTAGTCTTTATTTAGATTTACATCCTGAAGATAAGGAAATGTATAGAAAGTTTAGGGAAGAGGTTAAGAAGTATAAAGATTATTTAGATAGATATGAGAGGATGTATCGTCCTTTAGAACTCACTAGCACTTACACAGATTCATATGATTATTATAAAAATCCTTGGCCTTGGGATAATGATGGGGGTATTAAGTATGTATAAGTATGAGAAACATTTAGCGTATCCGGTTAATATTAAGAAGAAAGATTTAAGAATGGCTAAATATATTATTGCTGGTTTAGGGGGATATGCTGGGGAACTTGCGGCCGCTTTAAGATATTTTTCACAGAGTTTTTCAATGCCTGATGCGAAGGGTAAAGCTTTACTTAATATGATTGCTACAGAAGAGCTGGGACATTGTGAGATGATTGCGACGATGTTTAGACAATTAATTAAAGGAGCAACGGTTGAGGAATTAGAAGCAGCTGGTCTTTCCGAATATTATATGGATCATGGTAGAGGGGTTTATCCGGTGAATCCTTCGGGAGTACCGTTTACCGCTAGTTATTTTGCTTCGACAGGGGATCCAATCGTTGATTTATGTGAAGATATGGCAGCAGAAGAGAAGGCGAGAGCAGGGTATGAGAATATGCTTAGTCTGGCTACGGATGAGGATTTAATCGGACCTTTGTTGTTCTTAAGACAAAGGGAAGTTGTACATTATAATCGTTTTAAAGAGTTATATGAATACTATAAAAGTCAAAATACTAAATAAAAAAGATATCCTAGTATCAAGTTTAATCTTAGTACGTAGGATATTCTTTTTATTATTCTAAAGAATTAATTTCTTCTAATGATAAACCAGTAACATTAGCAATTAAATCTTTGGATAAATTATTAGCTAACATATTTTTAACTATCTCTTTGGATTTATTCTCATTATCTTCCCTTAGTTTCCTATTTTCGGATGCTATTTTTTCGTTTTCAGCGACCATCTTTTCGTTTTCAGCAACCATTTTTTCGTTTTCAGCGACTATCTTTTCGTTTTCAGCGACCATCTTTTCTTTTTCGGCAACCATCTTTTCTTTTTTGGCGGCCATTTTTTCGCTTTCAGCAAATATCTTAGAAGCTTTAGCAATATCAGCTTCCGCTTGCTTTCTAATTTCTTTAGCTTCGTCCTTGATTTGTTTGGCTTCAGCCCTAATTTGTCTGGCTTCGGCTTTAATATCTTCGGCATCAGATATTATTGTATTCATAAGCATTTCTTGGTTTGAATACTCCGTATAAAGAGCAATGTTGTCTTCATCAGCTGATAATTCTTTTACGCGATCAAATAGTTTAGTTCCTTCTTCTTCACCCATAATCTCTATAGCCTTTCTTAAGAAGACTTCTTCATCATCAGTATCTATTAACAAACACCAATTGGCAACTCTTCTTTCATATTCGTTAATTAGATTGTAACACGGATCTTTGCTTAAGTTAACAAAAATATTATAGATTTTATCATCCCAGCCGTAAGCAACCTTGCCATCTTGATCACGCATCTGATAAATGGCTACTAATCTTTTCGTATCGTTATCTAAATCATCAAAGAAATTAAAATTTACTTGAACCAGACGGGCAATATTCTTATACTTATTGTTACCAACAGTTAAGGTATTCGCCCCAATTATATTAGTATAAACTTTATTGCGATTTAACATTGGTAGTTGGGAATTTAGTTCAACATTGATATATTCATCTCTTTTAGGAGTCTTAAAGATTTCATGTTTAATTAGTAAATCTACTTTATTTAGCATTTTTCTTTTATTCATTATTTTTAGATCTCGATTAAGATATTCAATTTTACCTTCAAGGATATCTTTCTTAATATTTAGAACATCTGATAACAATTGTTCTAAGGTACAATGATAAATAAAAGTCGCCTAAGATTTGTGTGAAAAGAAAATCTATTTTTAAAGGAATTAATTTTCCTTTAGGAAGAGGATTAATCCGGATATTATTCTTTGATATATTATTTCCTTCTTTCTACTTCTTTAATTCTTGTAAGTAGATTTTTATCATACTTTCTGGAGTATGAGTTTTTTTAGCCATTTCGGGAATGGAAGCGCCAGCTGCTAAGAGATTAACGATATCATTTAATTTATCTTTTAAAGTAGCGGGATCATCATTGGTAAATCTTGCTAGTTCGTTAGCAATTAATCTTTCCTTACGATTTAGAGCCATGACATAACCATCTACTCCTAGGCGCTTGGCAGATTCTGCAACATCGTATCCTAAAAGATTTTTAAAAGTTTCATAAATATTATCTACCACGGCGGTTAATGATTCGCTACCTTTGGCATATTCATAAGCCGTTTTTAAATCAACACTACAATAACTCATTAAATTTAAAATCTTTAAGCCATTAGTGGTTTCTTGGCCTAAAATTTCAGGATGTTTATCTAATTCATCAATGTCGATATTGATAACAAACTTTTTAATAGGTCCATCTTCGACTTCATATGCTTTGATAGCGGCATTATTCATTTTTGTTTTCATTTTGACCTCCTTTTCCAAGAAGAATAACTTCGGCCGAAAAATTATCCTTCTATATATATATATTGGCGGTCGAAGTCAATTTTTGTTCATAAATTGCAAAAAAGTTGCAAAAAATTGCAATTTTTTAACATTTTCCATCTTTAGAAAACTTATTTAACTAAAAAATAATTATTTATAAACTTTTTAGACTAGAAAGAATATTTATGTGATAGAATAACAACCGATTTAGATTTTAAAACTTACTAGAAAGGTGATATGGATATTAAGATAGGGGGATATCCTTTAGATAAAGAACAACTAAGAATAGCAACAACTAAAGAAAAAGAGGTTCTGGTAGTAGCAGGAGCAGGGTCAGGGAAAACTTTTACAATCGTAGGGCGCATCTGGTATTTAATTAATATAGAAAAAGTAAATCCGGAAGAGATATTATGTATTTCTTATACTAAGGATGCTGCAAGTAGTTTAAGAAATAAATTACTTAAAGAGTTTAATATTTTAATGAGTGTTTATACTTTTCATAAGCTTTCTATTAATATCTTAAAGAATAGTAATATTTATTTTAAGATTGCTAGTCCAGACTCTTTAGAGCTTATTATTGAGGAGTATTTAAGAATAGATATTCTTCTATATCCAGAACAACTTAAGTATTTAAGATTTATCCTAAAGATTAATTGGCATAGTACGGAAGAATATCTTAAGATTTTGGATAGTCATAAGGAAGAGATAGATAAGTTTATCAAGGTAGTAGCAACTTTTATTAGATTAATGAAGTGTAATGGAAAAGATATTTCTTTATTACAAGAGATATTAAAGAGACTAGGGAAGAATATATTCAAGAGAATAGAGTGTTATTATATCTTAATAATTCTTAATATCTATGTGAAGTATAAAATTTATTTAGAAGAGAATGGAGAATATGACTTTGATGATTTAATTATGGAGGCTACTAAGATAGTTAAGGATAGTTCTTATACTAGGAAATTTAAATATATTATTATTGATGAGTACCAGGATAGTTCTTTTATTAGGTTTAATTTAATTAAAGAGATAGTTAATATTAATGAAGCTTATTTTATGGCCGTAGGAGATGATTTTCAGTCGATATATAAGTTCTCAGGGAGTGATATTGGGTTATTTATTAATTTTAAGGATTATTTTAAGAAAGGGAAAGTTCTAAAGATACAGACTACTTATCGGAATAGTCAGGAACTAGTTGATATTGCTGGGGATTTTATTATGAAGAATAAGATACAACTAAGAAAAGAGATGAGGTCTAATATCCATATTAAGAAACCAGTTAAGATTGTTTATTATGATTCTAAAGAAAAGGATTTTTATAGATTATGTTCATATTTAAAAAGAAAGGGTAGTTATAATATATTAGTCTTAGGGAGGAATAACAACGATATAAAAGGGTATATGAGTAAAGAGGTTACTTTTAATGATGGGGTTATTAATCTGGGGAATGATAATATTATGAAGATAAATTATATGACTATGCATAGGTCTAAAGGACTGGAGTGTGATGATGTAGTTATTATTAACTTAAGAGATGATACGTTTGGATTTCCTTCACAGGTAGAGGCTGATAAGATATTAAACTACATTAGAAAGGATACAAAAAAAGACTTCTTAGAAGAAGAAAGAAGGCTATTTTATGTGGGATTAACTAGAGCAAAGAAGAATGTTTATTTATTTACACCGAAGAAAAAGGCTTCAATTTTTGTTATAGAACTCTTAAAGAATTATAAAGATAAACTGGAGATTATTAACAATCTTGACAAGTGAATCTAGCATGGGGACTAAGAGCAGTTAGTTCAATAGAATATTTATTTTTAGCAGAGGAATCGACACCAGTTACGGGAATGTGAATGACTAGTAAAGTTGGAGATGGGTAAGAATTAACATTAGCAACATACTTATAAGTAACATTATGAACATCATAATTTCCATAATTAAGGTCCCATTTTTCGAGCATACCAGCTCTTCCATAGGCAATAAAAGTGTCATTGACACATAAATACTTTGTGGTACCGTCGTGAAATTTAAAAGCGCTACAATTAGTATAACTACTGTCAGTAGACTTCTTAATAAAAGTTTCTAAATAATTATCAGAATTAATCAAATCACTTTGAATAACATTAATTAGAGAAGCTCTAGTCAAGGTATCTTCATTTCTTTTATTGGATAAAACATCTTCATTCTTTAGGTCAGATAGTAAATTAACAACAAATATCATTACAATGGATATTAGAACTAAGCTAACTAAGACTTCCATTAAAGTCATACCTTTCTTATTCATATTACTCCTTTGCATATAATTTGGTACTATTATAGTAATTTTTGGTTACTTTGCGATAGCAAGTATTATTCTCTTTAACATAACCATTAGTACAATTACCATCTTTTAATTTACCTTTTTTATTATAGTCAATATATTCTTCTTGATATTCAACAATTAGACGATAACCATCATCAGTACCTGATAATGTCTTAAGATAAAGAATAGCATTTGTACTCATATTATTTAGAGCTTCCATACTAGCGTTATTAGTGCAGCTATTCTTATTAGATTTCGTTAAACACTGTTTTAGGTCATTAACATTATAGTAAGTAATATAAATTCTAGAAATTTGTAAATAATCAGCGCCGTTACTAATAACTTTATTACTGAAAGCTTGTTTACCAGCTTCTTTATCATTTCGAGATCCATATTCATAAATGTTATACAAGGAGCCATCTTCAGCATTAAAGACAATTATTTTTTTACCGGCATCGACTAAGTATTTTTTTATATAGTTATTAAGATTTAAAGAGACTAAGTAATCTTCCAAAAGATAAGTACGGTATAAATAGCTAGTATCATCAAACATAGCTCTTCTTTTTTCATTTATAAGTACCCTAGAGAAAGTAATATATATTGTGATTAAAGAGGTCGTCAGAATTGTCATAACCATAATTGTTTCTACAAACATAAATCCTTTTTTATTCATATTAATTCCTTATCCTATATATAGAATAGCATAAATCTTGTTAAAAATAAACTTATTAAAAGGTTATTTTAAAGATTGTTTTATTTCTTCATAGGAGGCATAACATTCAATTTTCTCGGTGTCACCATTAGAGTTTATTATTTCACAAGAACAAGTTTTATCTTTACAGGAACAGTTTGTCGCATTGGCACATTTTACATTACTATTACACATAGGTTTAATTTTAGGGACAATAAATAGATAAATAATACCAATAAGAAGCATTATATTAGTCTGAAAGATAATAAAATTTATAAGATTAATTTGTTTTTTCATTTAGCACCACCAGGGAAAAAGGATATTTAAGATAATAAGTTCTAGGATAATGAGGCTGATACTAAGAATAATAGAGTGTTTAATAAGTATTTTCATACGAATAGTCCTTTCTTAGAATATATATTCTTATAGAGCAATTGTATCAATTATTTAAGCAAATGTCTTTATTTTATGATAAAATTATTCTAGAAAGGATAGAAAGATGAAGAAGGGTAGTAAAATCTTAGGAATTATTTTAATTATTATAGTTACTTTTAGTCTAGGGACAGTAGGAGGTTATTATCTTTTTAAGATGAAGATGGATAATAGTAATAATTCTTCTGTTGAAGGGGATAAGAAAAATAATCCTGATGAGAAGGATAATGCTAGCTCTAAAGAAGAAGTTAATGATAATACTTCTAAGGATGAAGTACTTAGTCTAACCGATAGTATTGTCAAGGAATTATTTAGTAGGAAGACTAATTTTCATATAAGTAGTAAGGTTACCTATGATACTTTGAGTGATCAAAAGAAATTAGGAGTAGATTTAGATGGTCTTAAGAAGAGAAGTTTTAATCTAAATTATAAAGATATCTGTGATAAGTTAAAGAATAGTGGTAATCCGTATATGATTGATGGATATGATACTTGTATAAGTCTAAAGAATAAATGGGAAGATGATACGGACTTAGTTACTTATTATACTGTTGATGATGTTAAAAAGAATAATATTAAGTATTTTAATGAAAGTAGTAATCTACCGAAAGATTATAGTTATGTAATGTTAACGACTTTAGAGTTAAATCCTGGGTGTGAGAAGGTAGTACTTCAAAGTAAAGATAATTATTATTTAGATATGGATATGCATTGTGGATATGGTGGCTTAGAACCAGTGATTGAGAATAATCTTGTTAAAGCAGTTAAATCTAATGATGAAATTATTCTTTATGATACTTATGTCATAGGAATTATGGATGATAATATTGGAGAAACACAATATTTTAACTTCTATGGTGATGAAGACTTTATAAATAAGATTAAATCTTTAAAAGTTATTGTTACAGATAATGGCTCTATATATGATAAGAATGAACTTGCTAAGTTTAAACAGACTTATAAACATACATATAAGAAAAATAAATCGGGAGAATATTATTGGGTAGCAAGTGAACCAGTAAGTTCTGTAGACTAGAAAAAAATCTATTCGTTATGAGTAGATTTTTTTATAATTTTTTACTTTCTTTACTTATTAAGAGTTTACGGAGCCAATCGAAAGGGATAACGCTTAAAGATAAGAGAATAACAAAAAATAATTCTTTAAGAGTTAGACCATATGTACGAAAAAGGTCACCGCCGAAGTAAATTAAGTACATTTGAATAATTGAAATACTGGTAAATATCAAGATAAAGGGTTTATTCTTTAAGATATTGGCTAAGATATTTAATCTTGTAGTTCGGGCATTAAGAGCATTAAGAAGACTAGAGAAGATAAAGAAAGCGAAGTAAGCGGTATATAAATAACGATAGTCATCAGCATAACGAATGAAGTTATAGACTAGGGGAGACTTAAAGAAGAAGATACCTAAAAGAGAGGTATATAATCCAGTGAAGAAGATTTCTTTAAACATATAACTATTAATTATATGGACTTTTTTAGTTTTAGGAGGTTCATTCATATATTCATCTAAAGATGGTTCACTAGCGAAAGCAATGCCAGCAAGAGTATCCATAATCATATTAATCCATAACATCTGAATAACAGTCACAGGAGTTACTATATCCATAATAGGACCAACAATAGCCATTAACATTGCACAGAAATTAACTGTTAATTGGAAGATGATAAACTTTCGAATACTTTTAAAAATGGTTCTGCCGAAAAGGACTGATTTCGTAATAGAAGCAATATTATCATCCAGAATAATAATATCGCCAGCTTCTTTAGCAACTTCAGTCCCAGAACCCATTGCAAACCCAACATCAGCTAACTTTAAAGCTCCAGCATCATTAATACCATCCCCTGTCATGCCAACTACTAGGTCTTGGGCTTGCAATATTTTAACCATCCTAGTCTTATCTTTTGGAAGAGCTCTGGCGATAACCTTGATTCTAGTATACAAGTTACTTATATCTTCATCGGTAAGAGAATTAAATTCACTACTAGATAAGGCTAAATCATTTTTATTAGTAATAATACCAGCTTCTTTGGCTATTGAAGTCGCTGTATCAATATTATCTCCAGTTATCATAATAACATTTATACCGGCTTGATGGAGAGTCTTTATGGCACTAGGAGTTGTAGTCCTTAAGGTATCCTTAATAATTAAATATCCTAAGTAAGTATGAGAGGTACTTAGTTTATCTTTTTCGGTCAAGAGAATAATCCGAGAACCAGTTTTGGCTTCATTATCTATTTCTTTACTAATAGTATCTTTATTTAAAAGAAGTTTCTTTTTACCAAAACTATCTAAGTAATAGAGACATTTATCTAATAAGACTTCTTTAGCTCCCTTGTAATAAGTAATATCATTATCTAAAGTTACAGAACTATATTTATCTTTACTATCAAATAGCTTCTTAGTAATTATTTTTCTTTCTTTTAGGGGTTTATCAACAAACTTTAGAAGAGCTTTATCGGTTTGATTACCACCCGTTATTTCTCCAGAAGTATTAAGAATAGAAGAATTATTATAATACAAGTTATTAATTATCTCTTCTTGGAGACTAGAAGATAAAGTCTTAAGATTAGATATTTTCTTATTAGCATAATTAACATAAGAAGTGACTTTGAGATTACCTTCAGTTAAAGTACCCGTTTTATCTGTTAAAAGACAATTGATATTGCCACTAGTCTCAATCCCAATTAATCTACGAACTAAGACATTACTCTTAAGCATTCTTTTCATATTAGAGGAAAGAACAAGAGTAACCATTAGAGGTAATCCTTCCGGAACAGTAACAACGATAACCGTCATCGAAAGAGTTAAAGAATACAGGATATTATTGATACTAAAGTCTTTAGTAGTCACAAGATAAACACTTGCTGCTAGAAAGGCTCCTATGTAGCCAAAGATACTAATTATTTTAGCTAACGTACTTAGTCTTGATTTTAAGGGACTGATGATGGGAGGAGTTTGGATATCTTTAGCTAGGCCTCCTATTAAAGTATTATCTCCAACTTTATCAATTTTAATCTTGGCTTCACCCTCGTAACAGATAGTCGAGGAATAGACATATTCTCCTTTAGATTTATCTTTATCTTTAGTTTCTCCATTGATACTAGCTTCATTGACATTTAAGTGTCCTTCTAAGATATAACCATCAGCAGGAATAGCATTCCCGCTACTAACTAAAACGATATCCCCAACGACAATATCTGTAACAGGAATAGTAGTAATTTTACCATTTCGATAGACATTAGCATTCGTTCTTGATGCTTCTTCTTCTAAACGATTAAAAGCTTCTTCACTACCATATTCAGCAAAAGATCCAATAGTCGATGCTAAGATAATAGAGATTAGAATACCTATGGTCTCAAAATAATCATTATTTCTAAACAAAAAAATAATCTTAAATACTAAGACAATAATTAATATTTTGATAATAGGGTCACTTAAAGAAGATAAAATTAAAGAGAAAAGACTTCTTTTTTTGACTTTAGTTAAAGTATTACGACCATACTTATTACGGCTTTGTATTACTTCTTTATTAGTTAATCCATTCATATCTGCACCCATTTAATCTTATGAGTACATAAAAAATTATATGAAAAAAGAATTAATTAGACAGGGATTTCCAAATTCTTTTTAAAGTTTGGATACTCTTTGGTTGTTTAATTAATTCACACTCTTCTTGAAGCCATAATGGCAAGCTAGTTTTATCCACGTAAATATGGCTTAAATAATCATTATATTCACTGGTATCTTTAGAATAACTAACCGGAATTCTTTTGACTTTACGATTTTTTTCACTAATTTTAATCTCATCACTACTAAGAGATAGGTAATAGAGACTGCTAACATCATAGATGAGATAGTTATTGAGAAGTAAATATTCTCTTAGAGATATAAGCTCATTAAAAAAATAATTAAGAAAAAAAGTATTATTAAATAGGCAATTAATCTTAACATTATTACCATCTTTAGTACGATAAAGATAAGCATCGCCTGATTTACGTAACACTAGCTCTTGCCAGATGTCATAGTCTCCAACTTCTTCATATTTTTTGGCATAAAAAGTAATTTCTTTCTTCTCGAGATCAATATTTTTAACTAACATTGTCTTATAATGCAACCTTTCTGCTAATAAACTACAAAGATGAGCATAGATTTTGTCACGATGATGATGATATCTCTTTAAGACATTATAAATATCTAATAAATTAACTGTATCTTCCATATATATTCCTCTTCTTAATTATATTATCATAAAGAATAGTTGTTGTGTTTTAAATTTCTTTTTTGTAAACAGAAGATGCTAATTTATTCAAGACTAACTCTTTCGCATCATTATAACTAATCTGCATAGAATAGGCTACTTCGTTGAATAAAAATTTTTCTGATAATTCTTGATAATAGGTATCCTTATCACCAAGATGTTTCTTATTAGATTTTCTAACTTCATTACGAAGATAAGTAGTCTTCATAATAATAATTAAATCTTCTAAAGTGTTACCTTGTAATAAAGATTTATATTTTTCTTCTAAATTACGGTCTGTTAGATTCAAAGGTTTAATATTATCTATATTATCAAGAGATTTCGTTATTTCTTTAAAAGTAGATAAAGGTCTTAATAAAGATTTTTCTTCTTTTAAGGGAACACTAATCTTCAAAGAAGAGTCTGCTTTATTTTCTAGGATATAATAGTCCTGGTTATTAATTTTAGTTAAGGCTTTAACTTGGCAAACTTCACGCTTGTAGATAAGATAGTCATTTATTTTATACATTGTAATCCTCCATAAGTATATATAATAATTATAACCTTTTTTAAGATTTTTTTCTAAGATTTTTCGCCTTAGATGAAGGTTTTTTGATAAAATGAGAATGGAAAGGATAGATAAAATGACAAAGAAGAAGAAAAAAGCTCTAAAAGATTTATGGTATGTAGTGATTGCTTTAATTCTTTTAGGAGGAGGATATTTTACTAGTAATTTGGATAAGAGTAGTAAAAACGAAGAGACTGCTAATAAAAATAACGAGTTACTAGTCTATTTTATCGATGTTGGCCAAGCTGATAGTATTTATATCAAGGATGGAAATAGTAATATGCTAATTGATGCTGGTAATAATACAGATGGTCCTCTTTTAGTTAAATATCTAAAAAGTCTTGGGGTTAATGAATTCAAGTTCGCAGTAGGAACCCATGCTCATGAAGATCATATTGGAGGAATGGATGATATTATTAAGAATTTTACGATTGATAATTATTTAATGCCCAAAAAGATAAGCACTAGTAAGACTTTTGAAGATGTCTTAGATGCTTTAAATGAGAAAAGGGTAAGCCCTAATATTCCCAAAATCGGTGATAAGTTTACTTTAGATAAGGCTAGTTTCGAGGTCTTAAGTGTTGGGACTTCGGATGATGATACGGATCTTAATGATACTTCCGTAGTTCTTAAAATGACTTATAATAAAACATGCACTTTATTTATGGGAGATGCTTCGAGTGCGGTCGAAAAGAACTTATTGAATAAAGATATTCAGTGTCAAGTATTGAAAGTTGGTCATCATGGTTCAAGATATTCTAGTAGTGATGAGTTTATTAAGACCGTTAAACCTTCTTATGGAATTATAATGGTCGGTAAAGATAATAAATATGGTCATCCAACTAATAAAACATTAGATGTTTTAAATAAGTATAATGTGACTATTCATCGTACAGATCAAGAAGGTACCATAATTATGAAAATTAAAGGAGATAATATTAGTTTTGAGAATATAAAGACTAATACAAATGGATAAGATGAAATATAGTGTTGATGAAATTATTGATGATGTTATTAAGTTAGAGGATTTAAATTCAAAAGAATTAGTTTATTTAAAAAAAGAAGATTTAGACTTTGATGTTAAAGAAAATGATATTTTAGTTCTTAAAGATGGGAAATATCAAAAAGATGAGAATGCTAAGGAGGAAAGGACAAAGTATTTGCAAGAGAAATTAGAGCGACTTTTGAATTCACAATTTAAGTAAATTTTTTTCCTTAGGAATAATTGAAACCCTATATAAATAAAGAAAATTTTCCTAGAAGTATATTATCTTAAGTATATAGTAGGATACTAAATTCCAGAGAAAAAAGCAAGTTTTTTTAATAATATTGAGAATAAATTAAAAGGCGTAGAGTAGACTTAGAGCTTCATATTTGGTACAATTATTATAATTAAGGAGAGGGTATGGATTATTATAGGAAGCAATTAAAAGAAAATAAGATTGTTAATAAGAAGTTACTTAATAAGTTTGAAGGGTATTTAAGCAGTATTGATTTTCCGGAAACGGAGATTAGTAAAAATGTCTTTAATGCAGCTTTTTACATAAATATTTATTTGACTAAAGATGAGATAATTTCGGCAGTTAAAGGATATAAGGAGATTCATAAGTTTACAGATTTCTTTTTAAAAGAGGCAACTTGGTCGTTACTTAAAGATTTGCAAGCTGGAATGAATAGCGTTAAATTGTTTTATGATTTTCTTTATAAGTCTCATTATATTGATGAAGAAAACTATTTAGAAGTAGCTAAGTTTGTAGATAAGGATATTCCGGAGTTTATTAAGAAGTATGAAGATAATGAGGAATTATTGTTAAAAGATTATGTTCTTAATTAAAAAAGGGCTATTAAGATAAGTAAAATTCTTAATAGTCTTTTATATTGAGGTCATTTTCTATTCAAAAGATAGTTTTTCTAGTTGTTAATGGGATAATGATAGGTTGGGATTCTATGTTAGATTTATGTTAGATTTATATGTTTTACTTTTCTAAGAGAGCTATCATTTTGGTGAGAAAATAAATATGGACATTTAATAAAAACTTCACAAAATAGATTGTGAAGTTTTTATTAAATCTACAATATAAGTAGAAGAATTACTATAGATAATATGTTTATTATGATAAGAAAATTCTTTATTACCAAAGATAAATAACTTCGGTATACTAGATAAATAATAATCTAAATAAGGATTGTTAATTGTATAAGTATTTAAGTTATCTATAAGATAAGTAGAGTTTTTGTTATAAATTAAATATGTTTTATCTGGAGATAATAATACATAGATAGGAATAACTTTATTAAGAGTAAGTCCTAATTTATCGAATAGATAGTTATAATAAACTATATCTTTTGGATAGACTTTATAATTTAAATAAAGGTCAATGGGAGTATAACAAATTGAAGATATTAATTTATGTACCTTTAAGAACTTTTTAAAGTCTTTTAGAAAGATATTTTCATCTTCGATATTACTATTATTTATACTAGGAGTAGTAAAAGTTAGTAGTTTATTTTTAATAATTTGAATTTCATTATCATTAAGATAAAGTATTAACTTAGTCATTGTTATTCATTACTTCATTATAATCAAGGAGATAGAATTCTTCTGGATTAAAGACTTCACCTTTATAGAAGACTTCAAAATGAAGAGCATTACTAGTATCAGTAGTTATTTTATTTTGACCACTAGTAGCAATAACATCACCTTGACTTACTTTATCGCCAACACTAACTTTAACTTCACCAAGGCTTTGATAGACTGTAGTTAAATTATTAGTATGTTCAATTTCCACAATATTACCCATTAGACTATCTTCTTTAACATTTTTAACGGTACCATCTAAGATAGAAACAACATCAAATTGGTTGTTAGAAGTGTATAAGACCCCAGTATTTTGCATATATATGCCTTCATAGTAAATTAAAGCAGCAGCTTGTTCGTCATTAGTGCCATCGATATTATAATAAGGAATAGTAGCACTTACTTCTTTACTGGTATAAGGTCTTATAATTGCTTTAGTCTCATTGATAGTAGGAGTTACATTAGTATCATCATTATTATTTACCTCACTAGTATTATCCTTGGGAGTTGGATTAATAATCGGAACACCGGCCGTTAAAATTTGATACATTTTGTAACTACTAAATAGAATAGTGCATACTAACATTAAGCATATCGTTGGAATAACAAATTTTCTTAATTTTCTTCTTTTTTTCATAAATTCACCTTTCTATTAAAAAGTGTGAACTAAAAAAGATATTTTATACATTTAATTTACAATTTTTGTTAAATTACTTTTTCTTTGGCAAAAATAGTATTTCAAAAAGCAAAAATTGCATTTTTCGTACATTTTGTACGAAAAGAAGAGAAGCTGATATCTTTTAAGGAAAAATATTATAAAATTAAGATGATTAAAGAACACTATGAGACTATGGAGGCCTTACCAGAGTTTATCTTAAAGCTTTTTATATTTGATTATATTCTTTTATTTCGACACCTTGATAATAATATTTAAGAATTTCTTCGTAGTTAGAGCCATTCTTAGCCATAGTATTGGCACCATATTGACTCATACCGACCCCGTGACCATATCCTTTAGTGGTAAATACTATATTATCATTATCTTCTTCTATCGTAAAATCGGTCGAACGAAGGTTAAATTTCTTTCGAATATCTATACCAGTATATTGAGTATCATTAATAGATATAATTTCTACTCGATTAGAAGTATCAGTTGTAATATTATTAATCTTAAGATGAGTACAATCAATATTTAAAGTATCACAAAACTGAGTTTTGGAAACAGTTTTAGTAACTTGAAACAACTTAGTATTGGGACTATCTAAGGTTGGTAAAATGTTATTAAGATAAGGTAATTCCTCATTAAAAACACTTAAAGAAGTAGTAGTATAGCCATTACTCATAGCATAAAAATAAGACTTAATTAAATTATTTTCATAAGTCATAATGAGATTTTTAGTCGTGGAAACAGCTTTTTTTATTTTAGCTAAATAAGTATTATAATTGTCTTGCCATTTAGACTGGAAAGTTTCTAAAGAATTATAAGCTTGATCACCAGTTGTCACATAACCACGGGTTGTTTCTTCATAAAGTGCAAAAGTACGACTAGCAATCGCTTGGGCTTTTAGGGCTTCCATATCAAAAAGAGCTGGAACTTCGGCGCCAACTACATTAACTAAGTACTCCTCAAGAGGAAGTTCTTTCATTTCATTATTAATTAAAAAGTGAATATAAATATCTTTTTGAGATGAATTTTTTACTTCAGATTCAATATTTTCTTTCTTACTAAACATATAAATGGTAATTGGTAAAAGAATTACAATTATACTTAGTAAGATTTTATTTTTCATAATTGCTCCTTAAGATATAAAACTTATTATAAAGTTAGTAACTAAATAACTAGTAGCAATCCCAAAGATAATCACTAGCATCCGAGCTTCGATGGGTTTATTTCTTTTCATAAATTTATCAAAGTTAACCCCACTCAACGCAACCATACTAAGAAGAAGATTAATAGCATATAATAGAGTTTTATAGTTCATTATATGCTTCCTTTTCATAATTTATGATTTTATTAACTCTTCTTTGATGACGTTCTTCTAAACTTGGTTTGGTTGTTAAAAAATCTTCAATAATTTTTAAAGCAGTTGGTTCTTCAAGAGAGGCAGGAATAGCAATGACATTAGCATGATTATGAATTCTAGCACTTTTAGCATCTTCAAGATTATTTACTCTGGCACAACGAATTCCTTTAACCTTATTGGCCGCAATTGATATACCTATTCCGGTTCCGCAAATTAGAATACCTAAGTCAGCTTCTTTATCCATCTTGGTACATATGTCGAAGGCAAAGTCAGGATAATCATCTTCACTCGAATTAGGTAATAAAGAGTCATAAACTTTATAAGACTTCTTTAAGTTGTCAATAAGATATTTCTTTAGTTCTACTCCACGATGATCACAAGCAATATATATTTTCATAATAATTCTTCTTTCTATTTGTTAATTAAAAATGTCTTTGATTAATTTTTGATGATTTAAAAGACTTAATAACTGAAATTCTTGGTAATTTGGACACGTTGAAATATCTTTAAGACTTGGCCCATCACTAGTCATTACAATATCTATTTGTAAATATTTATTATCAGGAATAGTATCTTTTATTCTACTAACTAATCTCTTAGTACGAGGCCACTTAGGAATAGTAAGCCAAAGAAGTGGGGATTTAGTCAACGGATGTTCTTCATAAATGTTCTTTTCTAAGTCATAAAAAGGTGAATCAATAAGACCAGTATCTAAATTAATGGAAGCAATAATCTGGTTACTAGCAGTTACTTCATAATCTTCTTTACTAGTTACTAAGTAAGAAAAAATAATATCATCTTTAAAAGTAATGAAACGAATAAATGACAAATTATTAGGATTTAATCTTTCTAAGACTTCATCTTGTTTAATAACGCTTTCTAGAATAGTCATTTTACTTAGATATAGATCATTATAGACATGAGTATAATTCTTTAGATCAATCTTAATTTTCTTAGTATCATTTTTAGTCTTTAAATCATATTTAGCATAGATGTATTCTTTATTCTCAATAAATTCATAAAAGTCAGTAATATTATCACCATTGAGTTCCAACCATTTATAATTAAGAAAAGGATAAAATTTCTTATTGAATTTATGTCTTGTAGTTATTATTTCTTTAAGACTTTGATTATTATAAGTCTTAATGAGTTTTTGATTAATATAGTTAGTCAAAAGATTTTCTTTTTCACTAGAACTCATTTTATAACAATCAAATAATTGATATTCAAAAAGAGAAATATGATATTTAAGATGAGTATGTAAATAGTCATTTATTATCTTAATGGTTTTGATATTAGTACGACTGGATAAAGTCTTAGCAACTTTATAGATATTTTGAGGCATTTTTTAATCAACTCCACTATTATTATAACAAAAAAACTGCAATTATGCAGTTTTAGTTTCGTCTTGATTAAAGCCGTATTTACGGTTGAATTTTTCTACTGAACCAGTCTTCTTAGCACGAGCTTGTGAACCTGTATAGAATGGATGGCAAGCACTGCAAACATCACATTGGATACTGTCTTTAGTAGATTTTACTGTGAATGTATTTCCGCAAGCACAATGTACTTCTACTTCATGCATTTCTGGATGAATTCCCTTTTTCATTTTTACTCTCCTTCCGCCATGTCATATTCCTGACATAGAAATTTGTTTGTCTTATGTATTATATCATAAGATTTTACTTTTGCAATTGCTTATAAGTTTATTTTGGGAAATTTTAGTCTTTTTTTGATATTTATTTATTAAAATAATCTTGTTTATTTAATTTTAATTTTTAAATTAGCTAAGATTTTACCAACTAAAAATGATATTTTATCACTATTCTTAGTAGCAATTCCTTTGCAAATAGCTTTTCCTCCAACAGTAAAACTAGAGATAAAGGCTGTCAGCAAAACAGAAATAACACTTAATGATACTTTGGTAGCCATGCTTACTTGAATAGCTAAGACAGCCCCGATAGATCCACTGATGATACCACATATATCGCCGATAACGTCATTACAGATACTAGATATTTTACTTGAATTTTTAAGTAACCCGATAGTTTCTTTACCACCTTTTATCTTTTGGGAAGCAATAGAAAGAAAAGTTTTTTCTTTACTTGTTAAAACGGCCACTCCAATCATATCAAAGATTATCCCAATTACAATTATTAAAATCAAAATGATAAATAGAAAGATACTACTTAATGAATTTGAAATAATATTTGAGATAATACTAAAGAGACATGATAAGATAAAGGTCAATAAAAAAACTTTATATATCCAGGTTTTATTATTCATAATTCCTCCTATATAAAGTAATATTCTAATTTTTGTATGGTATATCAAAAGTTAATTTTACGGCTTGAGGTCGAGTTGAGTTTCTCTAAATATCTTCCACTTGATTACTCATTGGCACTTTCGTCTTTAGGATATTTAATTAATATTTATTTCATTAATTACTCGATTGCCACTTAGTCCGCACTTCAATACTTTTAATATAGACAGTCTAGAGGTTTTCCCTGACATAAGTAACTATACTTATTCGCTTTTGCAAGTATTATTTCAACTTAGTATCCCTAATACTCACGCACGACATACTAGTACTTCGTTATGACGCAATAAAAGGATTGGAGGTTATATGCCATTATAACTTTCCTTAAATTTTAAATCTTATATTCACCCTAACTTGGGCCGAAAAAGCAAATATAAGAAGTGTCGGCAATGTAATTGATGGATTTTTAGCCCCATCTTCATATAGTGTTATGACTAGAATAATGCACCACACATAGCCGAGATTATAACATAAGAATTGGTCTTTGTCAAATTTTGTTTTCTGATAGTGTAAACATTGCGTATAGTATCAGTATTTTGACTTTCTTATCTACTTTATAAAATCATAATAGTAAATTAGAAGAGGCAAAAAGATGACAATTCTTTCTTAATTAATCATAATCATCATTAAATTATATGTTTAAAATAAATTAGCATTTATCGATTAGTTTACTAACTAAGTTAAGCATTTTGCTGTTGTCGTGAATAAATTTTTTGGGTTTGAATTTTTCTATTTTTTTTAAAGCTGGTTCTAATTCATCTACTTCTTGCAGACCAATTAAGTAACCAAGACTATTAAATTTACTAACGATTTGCGTTTGATGGTCATTTATGTGTTCACCATACTTAGCAAGGCGCGGAATAGCAATGACTTTTTTGCCTTTTTCTAAGGCAGAGATAATACTTCCAACGCCACCATGAGTAATTATAATATCGGCTTTTTCCATTAAAGAATTAAATTCATCTTGAGGAATTAAGTCAAAAATTTCCATATTTGAAGAGTGGTACTTAGTATAGCCAGACTGAACGACTACTTGGTCTTTGATAAGACCTTTTTCTATCAAATCATCAATTTTCTTTAAAAGACGAATAAAAGTTTTATCTTGAGTACCTAAAGTTACTAAAATCATAATGTGTCCTTTCTAGTAAATCCAACCACCATAAATGGCTTTAGGGTATACTTCTAACATACTTTCCCATTGGACAATAAAATAATCAGCGAATTTATAAATCAAACGACCGGCACGAGTAGGAGTAGTACTGTTGGCAATGGTTTCAATGAAAATCACTTTTTTATGAAATATTTTAGCTAGACAACACATAGGACCAGCATTATGAGACCCCGTAGTAACAACGACATCAGGTCTTATTTTAAGCATTAAATACAAAGATATAAAACAATTTAAGAGAAGTTTAAAAAGGTAGAGTAGTTTGGCTTTAAGATTAGTATAAGTTCCACTGATAATAAAATGGACACGATTAGGGTACTTATTTCTTAAATTAAGATTACTTTTAGTCTTCTCAGTTACAATTGTATAATCGTACTTAGAAAATAGAGGAGATAATTGAAGCAATTCACTTAGATGACCACCGGTACTAGCTATAAACATTACTTTTTTCATTTTTTCACCTTAAACTCATTATACTATAAAAATCCTATTTATGTGGGATAAATAGGTAATCTAGAAATAAATTTCTTTTTAAGTGTTAATTTTCCAAGTAGAAGTAATTTTATTATAGAGTTTATTACTAAGAATTTTATGGTCCTTTGTATCTAATAGATAGTCCTTTCGACCGGTCTTTTCTAAAATACTAGAAGTGTTTAAGAAATCAATTTTATATTTTCTAGCTAAATCTTTTAAAAAATAATTAGTAGATAGATTAATCGGACTAACATAGATTATTTGTTTAGAATTATATTTTCGTAAAACTATAAATAGGTTTTCTAAATCAGTATAAATATTAGTTATACTTTCTTTTTCATACAGAAGTTCAAAGTCGCCAAGATAAACAATTACGACATTAGAACTATTTAGTTCTTGTTGAATATCTTGATAGTTACTTTTTATTTTATCGATGACATTTTCGATTTCTAAATTTTCACGGCTAAAAGTATAGTAAGTTGTCGGTAATAGCTTTTCAAGATTAGGTTTTAGATAAGTATTAAAATTTTCTTTTATTGTTGTTTTATCATCATAAATAGCGCTTATCTTAATTTCTTGATGATGATTGGCATTGTAGATAAGATAAGTTAATATAACAGCGCTTAAAGTTAAAAAGAATAATTTTACTTTCATAAGACCTCTCTTACTTAGTATAATTTATTCTTCAATTCTAATTTTAGCACCAACCTTGGACAATTTAATGTTGATATTCTCATAGCCTCTTAAAATATGATCTGCCTCATCAATGGTAGTTTTTCCATCAGCAACAAGACCAGCAAGAACTAGAGCAGCACCCGCACGAAGGTCGCTTGCTTTAACATGAGCACCACTTAACGGAGTTGGTCCAGTAATAAAAGCTTTATTACTTGTATTAGCGATATTAGCGCCCATTTTATTTAAGTATTCTATATGCCCCATACGAGTTTCATAAATAGTTTCTGTAAAAGTAGAAATACCATTAGCTTGGGTTAATAAAGTCTGCATAGTTTGACCTAAATCGGTAACAAAGCCAGGATAAACACTAGAAGTAATATTTACTGGTAAAAGATTAGTCTGTTTAGAAATTATAATTGAGTTTTCTTCCAAAACATAATTGATATTCATATTTTTGAGAGTTTCTAAAAGACTAGTTAAGTGTTTAGGTTCAATTTTATCGATGACTAAGTCTTCGCCAGCCAAAGCACCAGCTATAATATAAGTTCCAGCTTCTATACGGTCTGGAATAATATAAATATTACCTTTACTTAGTTTTTTAACCCCAGTTATTATGATTGTATCAGTACCAGCACCCTTTATTTTAGCTCCCATACTCTTTAAGAAATCAGCGACATTGACAATTTCTGGTTCTTTAGCAGCATTAAAAATACGAGTTTGTCCGTTTGCCTTGACTGCCGCTAACATAATGTTAATAGTAGCGCCAACGGAAGGAAAATCAAAAGTTATATCCGCTCCATTTAGTTCTTCGGCATCTATAATATATTTATCACCATCAATAGTTACTTTAGCTCCTAAAGTCTCAAAGCCTTTAAGATGATAGTCAATTGGTCTTTTGCCGATTTTACAACCACCAGGAAAAAACATCTCGACATGATGATATTTAGACAATAAAGCTCCCATAAAGTAGTAAGATGCTCTTAATTTCTTAGCTAAAGCCTCTTCTATAACTTGATTTTCGACTTTAGAAACATCTATTTTTAAAAAATTACTTTTATAACTATACGTGGCTTTCAAAACCTTTAAAATTTCTAAAAGAGCTTTCGTATCAGTTATATCAGGAACATTGTCAATAGTAACATAATCATCGCATAAAATAGCCGCTGGTATTAAAGCAACAACACTATTTTTAGCACCACTTATTTCAATCGTGCCACTTAGTTTATTGGGTCCATCAATTATTAGTTTGGTCATATATACACCCCATCTACACAATAATAACTATATCTAATTTAATACATTAAGTCAAACAAAAACACCTATAAAATTATATTATAGATGATTTGTTTTATTCATATTTAGATAAGACTTCTTTGATATATGATTTATATTCAATATTATCAGTCTTATTATCTTCAATTAGACACAAAGGCGGATACATAACACACCAAAAATTTTCCCCAAGACCTTGACCTAGAGTTATGACAAGTGAATTATAATAGCCGGCAGGATAATTAATGCCTTTATAAGTTTTTCCAGGGAAATAATTATCACCATAAGAGATATCATAAGGAACTTTATAAGTATTCAAAATCTTCTTAATGGCCGGAATATTGGTTTTTATGGAAGTATCAATATCTGGATTTTTAACTATCTCAGGTAAAATTTGTTTTATTATGTCTTCTTTAATTCGTTGTTTAGTTAATTGGTCTTCGATATTATTAGAATTAGCAATTATCCGAAAACGAATTGAGTCATTAGGAATTATTATTTCCTCTTTATTAATATTTAAGTAAATGAGTGCAAGTAATGATAAAACTACTATAACTTTTTTTATAAAAAATCACCCAATTTAATATTGAGCGGTTTTAATATTTTTTATTCATTAATAATAAATAAATAGCGATTTTTACCAGCTAAGTCTTTTTTTACTTGAATAAAAGCTTCCGGATAATTTTCTTTAGCTAATCTGGTAATAGCATCACCTTGGGTACAACCAATTTCAAAAGCAATAATATTTTTGGGAGTCATAAACTCTTTACTTCTCTGTAAAATAATTTCATAAAATTCTAAGCCATCATTTTTAGCAAATAAAGCATTTTGGGGCTCATACTTAGTGGCTGGATCAACTGGCTCATCGTATCTAACATAGGGAGGATTACTCACTAAGATATTATACTTTTTAGAAATAGTACAATTCTTTATGTCACCATGAATAAAATTAACACTAGCTTTATTTAAGACAGCGTTAGAACTAGCTAAATCAATAGCACTTTTAGAAATGTCTACTGTATCAACGGAAGTATTTAGTTCTTTAGACAAAGCAATAGCAATACAACCACTACCAGTGCCAACTTCTAAAATTTGCAAGTCTTCAAGAAAATGTTGGTTTTTGATAAGCTTAATTAACTCATCAACAAGTCCCTCAGTCTCAAAACGAGGTATTAAAGCTCTTTCATCAACATTTATTTTATAACCATAAAAATCAACATTACCAATTAAATACTGAATAGGGTAGTCATTATTAATTTTTTCGATAACTTTATCCATATTATGAGGATATAATTTAGTTAATAATTCATAATCAGTATTAGAAATATATCTTTCTTTTTTAGTCATTATTCGCCTGCTAATTTTAATCTCTGATCTTCAGTAATTAAAGCTTCAATAATAGGGTCCAGATTTCCTTCCATAACACGATCTAATTCCATAATTGAGAAGTTAATGCGATGGTCGGTTACACGATTTTGAGGATAATTATAGGTTCTAATTTTTTCACTACGGTCACCGGTACCAATTTTTTTACGAGACTCACCAACTTGTTGTTCTTTTTCAGCTAAGGCCGCATCATGTAATTTAGCTGCTAACATTTTCATAGCTTTTTCTTTATTTTTTAACTGAGAACGCTCTACTTGACAAGTAACGATGGTATTGGTTGGAATATGCGTAATACGAACGGCTGAGTTAGAGGTATTTACAGATTGACCGCCAGCTCCACTAGAATGGTAAACATCAATTTTTAAATCGGTTTCTTTGATTTCAACATCATTGACATTAACTTCAGGCATTACCAAAACAGTTGCAGTAGAAGTATGAACACGTCCGCCAGCTTCCGTAACTGGTACTCTTTGTACACGGTGAGAACCACTTTCAAATTTTAGTTTTGAATAAACATTTTCACCACGTATCATAAATTCGATTTGCGAATAACCGCCGGCTGAACCTTCTATTTCATGTAATACCTCAATTTTCCAATTATTTTTCTCAGCATATCTGGTATACATTCGATATAAGTCGCCCGCAAAAATATTTGCTTCATCGCCGCCAGCAGCGCCTCTTATTTCCATAATAATATTTTTATCATCGTTGGGATCTTTGGGAATCAACAATAGTTGTAATTCTTTTTCTAAACGTTCCTTTGATTCGGTTGCTGTAGCAATTTCTTCTTCAGCTAATTCTCTCATATCAGGATCATTAAGCATTTCTTTGGCTTCAAGAATGGTTTCATCACACTTTAAAAATTCTTGATATTTTAAAACAATTTCTTCTAAATCAGCTTTTTCTTTAGAAAGTTTTCTTAATTTATTGTAGTCTTGCAAGACGTCTTCATGAGTTAATTCTTCAACCAATTCTTTGTATTTAGCTTGAATATTTTGTAATCTTTCTATCATAAAAAGTTTTCCTTTCTCGTTAATTATATAAAACTAGTAGAAAAAAAGCAATTATTTTCAATTGCTAATCTAAATTGCTATTTTCTTCATCAGAATCATCACTTACGACTACTAACCCCTGTAAATCGTCATCATCATCATCGGTTGGTTCATCTTCATCGTAATAAATATCTTCTTCTTCCTCTGGTTCTTCTTCTTCATTGTCTAAACCAGTATCAATATCTTCATCATCATCTTCCATAATTATTTTAGCTTGATGGCGACTTTTTAAGTCCCAAAAACCTTTTTCTAACATAATAAAGCGATGGTCAGTTGATAAGACTTGGAAAAAGTCAGCAATTTTAGCTTCATATTCTTCATTAGAAAGTCCAAGTAAATCACATATTTCCTTGAAAAGGTCAGTTATTTTAATCTTCTCGCCAGTTGACTCTAAAATCATATAAGCAATGTCATCATAACTTTTTGACTCTAATTCTTCTTTGGATAAATCAGTTATTTTCATATAAATTCCTCCTACATTTTTTCCGGTATTTCTATACCTAGTATATTCAACAGTTTAATATTATTCTCATAAATTATTTTTGTCAATACTAACCAAGACTCTCTTATACTTTTATCTTCAGCAATTAAAACTTTATTAGAAGAATAAAAGTTATTATAAAGGTTAGTTATTTTATATAAATAATCAGTAATATCATTTAAAGATTTAGCTGTAAAAGCTTTCTCTAAAATGCTTCTTAAGGTTGTTGTCATAAGAATAATTTCTCTTTCAATAGGAGTTGTAATCTTATGATAGTCTTGATATGTAATATTACTTTCTTCGGCTTTTCGAAGTAGAGACTTCATTCTGATGCTTGAATAAAGTAAATATGGGCCAGTTTTCCCTTGTAAATCGCTAAATTTAACAGGGTCAAAATTATAATCTTTACCGCGAAAAGGAATAAGATCAGCATATTTGACGGTCGCAATGCCAATAGTTTCGGCAATTTTATCTCTTTCAGGTCCCGTAATGTTTGGCATAATTTTTTTCTCACACTCAGAAACAACCGTATCTAATAAAGTTTCTAGTTTCATGACACCACCATCACGAGTTTTAAATGGTTTGCCATCCACTCCGTTCATTGTTCCAAAGGGAATAAATTCTAATTTAGTATCTTCAGAAACAATTTTAGCTTTTCTAGCGGCACGGAAAACCTGTTCAAAATGTAAGGTTTGACGGGCATCGGCTAAGTACCAAATTTCATCTGGTTTCCACATTTTCATACGTTCCCAAATGCAAGCTAAGTCGGTCGTTTGGTATGATGCGGAACCATTGCTTTTCTCTAAGATTAATGGGGGAACTTCATGGTCATCATTTTCTTCATTGACATAAATTACTTTAGCACCATTAGATTCTTCAACAAGTCCTAGAGAATTTAAATAGGTAGTCATTTCCGGAATATATTTACTACCATCAGACTCACCTTCCCAAATATCAAAGGTCGTATTAAGTCTATCATAAACACGTTTAATATCAGCTTTAGATATTTTCATAATAGCATTCCATAAGGCCATTAATCCTGGAGTTCCTTCTTGAAATTTTAAAGTCATTAGACGAGCTTCTTCAAGATAATTTTCATCTTCTTTAGCCTTAATACTAGCTAGAGGATAAATTTCAATTAAATCATCATTAGTAATTGGTAAATCTTGGGGATATTCTCCTTGATAGTTTTCATCAAAATAAGGTAAAGATGGGTAACGATGTTTAATCTCCGTCATGACAAGACCGATTGGACGTCCAAAGTCTCCTAAATGAGCATCACTATAAGTTTTATAACCTAGAGAGCTCGCTAATCTTTTTAAAGCTTCGCCAATGTTAGCTGGGCGTAAATGACCAACATGTAAAGCCTTGGCAACATTTGCTCCGCCATAATCAAAAAAGATGGTTTTGGGCTCATTAGTATAGTAATTCCAATTAATATTTTTGTTCAAACGATTGAAATAAGCAATTAAAGCTTCATCTTTAAAAGTAATATTAATAAATCCCGGACCAGCAATATTAACATTATTATAACGATTATCTTTATTTAAAGCCTCAACAATCTTACTAGCAATTTCTCTAGGATTTTGATGAAGCTCACTAGCTAAAGACATAGCGCCATTATATTGGTAGTCTCCCAGTTCCTTACGAGCTGAGGGACTTAGAGTCACACTAGTAACATTAAACCCACAATCTTTAAGAAGTTGTAAAAAATAAGCTTCTTCCTCTTTTATAAAACTCATATCTAATACCTTACACCTTTCTTTGTACTAATTAAAATCTAATTCTAATTTAGTAAATTTGTCATCGCTTTCTAACTGATAATAAATATCTAATTTATCATCTTGAATATCAAATTCGGCACTATCGACAATTATATCAACAAAAGCATCTATTTCTTTTAGAAGATAACGACATTTGTGATTACCATTTTTTTTGATTGTTATTTCTAAAGTTGACTCATCATTGTCTCTAATAATGATTAAAGAATCGTCAGAAACAGTAATGGTATGAGAAACATTATCTAAAATAAATTCATATTTATTATCAGTTTTCTTATAGTCTAGTTGTAGTCTTTCTATAAATAAATCATTATTTTTATATAATTTTAAACTTAAGAAATTATTCAAAAAACATTACCTCCGTTTTTTTCTAAAACATTATAACATAGGTCTTTTAAAATAACTACATAAATTACATATTTTTTTCCATAATAGAAATGGTGATGATATGAAGTTTATCAAGAAAACTTTAAAGCTGGGATTAATTTTTAGTATTTTAGGGATACTTGGCATTATTAGTTTATATGTTGTGGCCTACTTTTCACCAGTTTTAGACATTAAAAATACTGGTCAGTATTATATTTATGACAATGATAATTCCTTACTTTTCCAAGGTAGTGGCAACTCCAAATGGGTTTCTTTAAGTGATGTATCTCCTTACTTTATTGATGCTATAATAAGTACTGAAGATAAAAACTTTTATAAACATAATGGTTTTGATTATTTAAGAATTATAAAAACCTTATTTGTTAATATGAAAAAAGGAGCAATTGTTGGGGGAGCTTCCACAATATCACAACAATATGTTAAGAATTTATATTTAGATTTTGATAAAACATGGGAACGGAAATTAGAAGAAGCTTGGCTCACTTTAAAATTGGAAGTACATTATTCTAAAGATGATATTTTAGAGGGTTATATAAATACAATTAATTTTGGACAAGGAAATTATGGGATAGAAGACGCAGCTAGTTTTTATTTTAATAAGCATGCTAAAGATTTAAATTTAGAAGAAAGTATTATTTTATCAGGAATTCCCAAGGGTCCTAGCTACTATAATCCATTAAGTAACTATGATAATGCGATAAAAAGAGCAAAAGTCGTCGCAACAGCGATGGTTAATAATAATAAAATTGATGAAACTACTAAGGACAATCTTTTTCAAGAAAAATTAAATATTTACGGGAAAAGAACGGAGAATAATTTAAATACTATTATGTATTATCAAGATTTAGTTATGAAAGAGCTAGAGAAAATTAGTAGTATTCCCAATTCTTTGATTGATACTGGCGGTTTAAAAATTTATACTTCGTTTGATAAGAATTTACAGACTACTTTAGAAAATAGCATTAATAAAAATATGACTGATAATGATTTACAAGTAGCAAGTGTAGTTATTGACCCAAAAACTGGTAATGTCATGGCTTTAGCAGGAGGTAGAGACTATACAAAAAGTCAGTTTAACAGGGTTTCAACGATGAAAAGACAAGTAGGTAGTACTATGAAACCTCTTTTATACTATGCAGCCTTAGAAAATGGTATGACTTCATCTTCGACCTTTTTAAGTCAAGAAACTACCTTTGTTTTTTCTCAAAATGATACTTATTCACCCCAAAATTTTAACCAAAGATATGCAAACAAAGAGATAACTATGGCGGCCGCTTTAAGTTATAGCGACAATATTTACGCAGTAAAAACACATTTGTTTTTAGGAACTGATACTTTAGTTAATATTTCACACCGGATGGGTATTAATGAGTATTTACCTAGTATTGCCTCTCTTCCTTTAGGAACAATAGAGCTATCAATGTTAGATTTTGCTAATGCTTATACAACCTTAGCAAGTGGTGGTTACAAAAAAGATTTAACTTTTATAAAGAAAGTAACGGATATAAATGGTAATATTCTTTATGAAAAGAAAGATAAAAGTACCCAAGTTCTAAATACCAGTTATACTTATATCTTAAATAATTTACTGACTTCGACTTATGATAGTGCTTTTAAAGATTATAATAATCCAACGATAATTAATTTAGCTTCGAAAATAAGCCGAAAATACGCTATGAAAACGGGTTCGACAGGAACTGATTGTTGGATGATTGGCTATAATCCAGACGTTTTAATGTTAGTTTGGAATGGTTATGATGATAACCGAGAATTAAATGGTACGAACAGTAATATTAGTAAAAATATTTGGGTTGAAACAGTCGAGGAGTATTTAAAGAACAAGGAAAGTACCTGGTATGAAAAACCAGATAATGTGGTTGGTATTCCAAGAGATGCTGTAACGGGAAAAGATGTTACGGATATTAATAAATCTTTTATTTACTATTATGTTAAAGGAAGCGATATTGTCGTAAGTAATGACTCTTCTGAAGAAAAACAAAAGTTAGAATAAATTAAGTTAGTTATGATTTTAATCACCTTAATCACCAAATAAAAAAGAAACTTTTAAATCACATTTTGGTAGGAAAATTAATTTTTTTAAATTTAAAAACCTATAGTGTCTATCTTAAACATTATAGGTTTATTTTACATATTAATATCAATGGTAATTTTGCAACCATTATCTTTATTTTCAAAATTGTAGTCAACTAAGAAGCCTTGACTTTTCAAGTTATTAATAATGTCTTCAATATCTTTTTTGACATCATTAATGTTTTCTTTAGAGACAGAATTATCAGGAACATAACCATCTAATAAACTCATAGGATCAAATAGTTCTTCAGGTTCTACCTGATTTTTTGTAGTCTTTATATCATTATTATTACTTGGATTAAAAGGAGTAAAAAATTTATTATTAGGATTTAGAGAAGTTATATCACCAGTAACAGGGTTATGATTATCATAAGAGGTATCATTTGGTTGAGGTTTGGAAGATGTCTCAGTATCAGAGTTTAAGACTTCTAAATCCTTTTTAGCTGGGACTTCTTCTTCTGGTTGCAAAAAGTCAAAAGAGAAGTAACCTTTATTACCAATATTTTGTTTAGCTTGGTCTTCGGTACTTAAAGGCTCCAAAGTTTCAAAAAAAGTTGTTTTTTGTTTATCTTCATAGGGATTAGTTAAAATATCATTAGTTTTTGGTGTCTCTTCAAGTTCATCAATAATTTCAACTTTAGGAGTAGTACCTGCATTACTGGAAGTTTCTTCACTATAATCAGTTAAAATATCATCAGCTTTATTAACTAATTTAGGATTTTTCTTATTGATATCAACAGCCTCTTTTTTGATATCATCAACATTAGGATTAATATCAACTAGAGGAATATCATTACTTTGTTCGGATTGTTTTAGTTTTTTTAACTCTTGATCTAATTGACGAACTGTTAAACGCTCATTAATAATTCTAGCTAGCCATTCTTTTTCTTGGTTTTTATCATCTAAAATAAGAAGACTTCTAGCATGACGTTCACTTATTTTTCCCTCTAAAAGAGCTTGTTGAACGGACTCATCAAGGTTCAAAAGACGTAATTTGTTGGCAACCGAACTTTGAGAAATTCCCATTTTTTGAGCTAATTGTTCTTGAGTATAACCCTTATCTAAAAGATTTTTATAACTTCTAGCTTCTTCAATAGGAGTTAAGTTTCTTCTTTGAATATTTTCGACAAGAGCTATTTCTGCTGAAGAATTATCATCGATATTAGAAATAACAGCAGGAACCTTGGTAAGGCCAGCCATAACAGAGGCCTTATAACGGCGTTCACCAGCAATTATTTCATATTTATTTCCTAATTTTCTTAGGACTAGTGGTTGAATAATACCATGTTCTTTTATTGAAGATGCTAATTCTTTTAAACCTTGCTCGTCAAAAGATAGGCGAGGTTGAAAGCGATTAGGAATTATATCATCAATATTAACTTGTAAAACATTTTCTTCCATTTTCATTTTGAGTGGCCCCTTTACTATTATAATCTATATTAATAATACCTTATTATTTTACTTTTTGCAACTTAATTTACTTGCATTTTTAATTTGGTTATAGTTTCGTGGATACTTGTGATTAGTAGCTTTTTCTTTTCTTATACAGATGATGGCACGGTTAGCTTCAATCTTTGGTAAGGAGAATTTTTCAATTTTTTCGACTTTAGAATCTAACTTTTTTAGAATAGGTAAGGTTGCTTGAAGTTCTTCTTGATAATTAGACTTCATGGCAACAAATAAGCCATTTGTTTTAACATAAGGAATAGATAGTTCAGCTAAAATATCCAAACTAGCAACCGCACGTGAAGTAACAACATCATAATATTCACGACGATTAACAATAAATTCTTCAGCACGACCATAAATTATTTCAACATTAAGATTTAATTCTTGAGCTAAAGCCTTTAAAAAGTTAATCTTTTTATTATTAGAATCCATTAAAGTTATTTGTAAATGTGGATAAATAATTTTTAAAACCATCCCAGGAAAACCAGGACCAGTACCAATATCTAATAAAGTATTTACTTCTTTTAAATTAATGGCTTTGACAATAGTTAAGGAGTCATAAAAGTGTTTTAAATAGACTTCATTTATGTTCCTAATTGCCGTTAAATTAGTATGTTGGTTATATTCTAAAAGAAAAGAAGCATATTCTTTTAATTGGTCTAGCTTTTCTGGAGTTACTTCAATATTTAATTTAGTTAATTCAGTAATAAATTCCTCTTCAGTCATTATTTATTGTATTCCTTTCGTAAATAAATAGAAAGAATAGAGATATCAGCAGGATTAACGCCACTTATACGCATAGCTTGAGCGATAGTCTTAGGACGGACTTTTTCTAATTTTTGACGTGCTTCACTAGCTAAATTGATAACTTTTTCATAATCAATGTCTTCCGGTATTTCTTTGGATTCTAATTTCAACATTTTTTCTACTTCTTTATATGTTTTGGCAATATATCCTTCATATTTGATACTGATTTCAACTTGTTCTTTAACATTATCTGGGTAGTCAATTGGAATTAAAGTGGATAAGAAGTTGATTGTTATTTCTGGTCTTTTTATTAATTCATATAAAGATTGGGAGAAATTAGGAACTTGGATATTATTTTCTGTAAAGTGGTCTCTAATCTCATCAGTTATTTTTAATTTTGTATCTTTTAAATAAGTTGTTAACTTGTTAATTTGGTCTTTTTTAGTTAGATAATTTTGATACTGTTTGTCCGTAATAGAATTTACATTATGGGCTAGTCCACGTAAACGAAGATCTGCATTATCATGTCTTAAAATAAGTCTAAATTCAGCTCTTGAAGTTAGCATACGATAGGGTTCATTAGTACCCTTAGTAACTAAATCATCAATTAAAACGCCGATGTATGCTTCATTTCTTTTAAGAATTAATGGATCTTTATTTTCTAATTTTAAGGCCGCATTGATACCAGCAATTAAGCCCTGACCGGCAGCTTCTTCATAACCGCTAGTACCGTTAATTTGACCGGCAGTAAAGATATTCGAAACAACTTTTGATTCTAAAGATGGTTTTATTTGTAATGGATCTATGGCATCGTACTCAATAGCATAAGCATATTTAGAAATAACAGCATTTTCAAGACCTGGAAGAGAATGAACCATTTTATCTTGAATATCATGGGGCATAGAAGTTGAAAAACCTTGAAGATACCAATCATCATAGTATAAAGATTCTGGCTCTAGGAAAAGTTGATGTCGGTCTTTATCGTGAAAGCGAACTATTTTATCTTCAATCGAAGGACAGTATCTTGGGCCAATTCCTTCAACATAACCACCATACATACTTGATTTATCTAAGTTATCTTCAATTAATTTTTTAGTTTCTAAGGTTGTGTAAAGGAGATAACATTTTTGTTGATTTTCTAGATTATATGTTGCTGGTAAGTCATTAGAAAAAGTCCAATACCTATCATCTCCGCATTCCGGGTGCATTTTGGTAAAATCAATTGAAGATTTTTTAATTCTTTGAGGAGTACCAGTCTTTAAGCGTTGAATAGTAAAACCATATTTTTTCATATTAGTGCTCAATGATTCACTACGACGTTCACCATGAGGGCCACCTGGATGTTTTTCAGCACCGCAAAGAATGCTTCCACGAAGATATGTTCCGGTAGTTAAGATAACAGCATTGCAAAAATATTTAGTGCCATCTTCTAAAATAACCCCTTTAACTTGATTTTCTTCTACTATTAAATCTTCAACCATACCTTCAATAAGACTAAGATTTTCAGTATTTTGTAATTCTTTTAACATTTCTTGTGGATATGTAATTTTATCTGCTTGTGCTCTTAAAGCCCGAACAGCAGGACCTTTACCGCTATTTAGCATTTTAATTTGAAAATGGGAACGGTCAGCAACACGCCCCATTAAGCCACCTAAAGCATCAATTTCACGGACAATTATACCTTTAGCAGTACCACCAATAGATGGATTACACGGCATATCAGCAATATTTTTAATATTCATTGTAATAAGTGCAGTTTTATGGCCTTTAAAAGCAGCGATATGGGCAGCTTCACAGCCAGCATGACCACCACCAACAACTATTATTTCATAATTATTATTCATTTTACATCACTTTCCTAAACAGAAGTTACTAAATAATTCATCTAGTAATTCATCTTTATATGTTGCACCAATAATTTCCCCTAAAGTATCCCAACAAGAGCGAATATCTATTTCTAACATATCAACAGAGTATCCTTTATCGATATTAACAAGAGCTGAATCTAAACTATTAATAGCTATCTTAATTAAAGCTTTATGACGAGCATTAGTTAAATAGGTGGCATCATTAGTGCTTATTTGTTCTAGATTAAACATTCTTTCGATTTCCTCTTTTAATGATTCAATACCATTTTTATTAACGGTATTTCCAAATACGAGATTTTCTCCAGTTAAATTTATTTTCTTTGGTAAATCATTTTTATTAATAAAGATAATATGATTCTTTGACTTAACCAGTTCAATTAATTCTTTATCATCGAGAGTTAATTCTTCATTATTATTTAAAACTAAAATAATTAAATCAGCCTCATTTAAAATCTTCTTACTTTTATCAACCCCGATTTTTTCCACTTCATCAGTAGTATTTCTGATACCGGCAGTGTCAATAAAATTGATTTTAGTGCCGTTAAGAATTGTTGAACCCTCAATGGAGTCTCTAGTAGTTCCAGCAACATTGGTAACTATAGCTTTATCTTCTTCTAAAAAGGTATTTAAAAGACTGGATTTACCAACGTTAGGACGACCAATTAAACAAATATTAATACCATCTTTAATAATTTTAGCATCTTCGGATTTTTTTAAAAGATTATTTAACTTATCTTTAATTGTTAATAACTTAGTTTTTAAAACATTTAGAGTAATATCTTCAGCATCTTCATACTCAGGATAATCAATATTTACTTCAATATTAGCAATCAAATTCATAATATCTTTTCTTATTTCCATAATATACTTTTTCAAAGATCCAGTTAATTGATTGATAGATAATTGTAAAGCCTTGTCAGTTGTGGAGTTAATAACATCTTCAATTGCTTCAGCCTCAGTTAAATCAATGCGGCCATTTAAGAAAGCTCGCTTAGTAAATTCTCCAGGAAGAGCAAGACGAGCACCGTTTACCAAACATAATTCTAAAACTTTATTAGTAGAAGCTATACCACCATGAGTATTTATTTCCACAATATCTTCAGTTGTATAAGTCTTCGGAGCTAACATAACCGAAACTAGAACCTCATCAATAACATTTTTTTCTTCATCAATTATATAACCGTGATTAATGGTATGACTAGGTACTTTAGTAAGGTCTTTACCTTTAAATATTTTACTGGCTATTAATAATGCTTTAGGACCGCTAAGCCTTACAATCGAAATAGCGCCAACACCCTTAGCTGTTGATATAGCGACAATTGTATCTTCCATATATTTATTTTCCTTTCTAATTGGGAATATTTTTCCTTGGTTGATTTAATGATATCATAAATTTTATCTGAAGTGGTCGCCTAAAAAGCGACAATTAACTTTCTAGGAATTTTTTCTGTATCGGTTTGTATTATAGCATAGAAATATAAACTTGAATAATTTTTCGTGAAAAAAAAGAAGAACTAGTCTTCAACATAATTAACAACAATATGACGATTTGGCTCTTCGCCAACAGAGATAGTAGAAAGATTAGTTTCTTCTTTTAAAGCATTGTGGATAATACGACGTTCATAAGAATTCATATTATCTAATTCCACACTACGCTTAGTTTTTTTAACTTCAGCAGCAATCTTTTTGGCCAAGTGAATTAAATTTTCTTCACGTTGCTCTTGATAATTATTAACATTTAGAATAATATTAGGATAAACTTTTAAGACTTCATAAGTGTGTTTACAAGTAAGTAGCTGTAAAGCCTTTAAAGTACGACCATAAGCACCAATTAAAATCGAGTTGTTGTTAGAATTCATATTAATCATTATTTGATCATGATTAAATTTAGTTGTAATAGTAGCCTCTAAACCCATATTTTTTAATAGAGTATCAAGGTATTCAATTACACAGGCTGATATTTCCTCTAAGTTATCCACAGTTTTATTTACTTCTTCTTTCATTTATTTGACCTCTTTCATTTTTTTCATAATAAAGTTTTGACAAATACCAAAGACATTATTAACAATCCAATAAAGGGCTAAAGCTGTTGGTAAAGATAGAGATGCAAGTGAAATCATAAACGTCATAATATAAGTCATCGTTTTGGCTTGACGCATCATTTCGTTATTGCCATCTTGAGGTTGACTAGCCATAGCTTGTTTAAATGAGAAGAAAGTACTTAATGCGATTAAAACTAATAAAATAATATAGAGATAGTTGCCACTAGCTAAAGCTTTACTTGGAGTCATACCTAAACTCATATTCCATAATGTCCCTTCAAAAATAGCAGGTACACGGTTTATTGCCTCTAGGAAAGCAAATAATAATGGTAATTGAATCAAAGAAGTTAGACAACTAGTAGCTGGATTAATGTTATATTTACGATAAATCATCATCATTTCTTGAGATTTTTGCATCATTGCTTCATTATCGGTACGATTAGCGTATTTGGCTTCTAGTTTATTTAATTCTTTACTAGCTTTTTTCATATTTTCTGATTGAGCCATAGTGTTCTTAGTTAAAGGAATTAAGATACATCTAATTAAGATACTAATAATAATTACTGATAGACCGTAGTTTCTAACAATTTCTCCTAATTTAAGGATTAACCAAGCTAAAGGTTTTACAAAAATACTTTCCCATAGACTTTGGTATTTAATATCAGTAGGCTTAAAATCATCACAAGATGGTAATTCTTCTAATTTTGTTGTTAATTTATCATTGTTTTCTTCATAAATCTTATATAGTTCATCACTAGTTGGTTTACATAATATGTTAGCAGTTAAAGTTTGTCCAGTTGTTTCGTTGATAACTTGTTTATTATTATCATCCTTAACGTATTTAGTACAACCTACAGTTAAAAACATCATGATAGTTAAGATAGCTACTTTTAATTTTTTATTCATTTAGTCTCCTTAATTAACCTTGTAAAACAATTTTCTAACTCTGAGAAGTTTTTGTTTTTGCAAGAGTTCTTAATCATTATAATATATTTAGTATCATTTTTGAATAATTTTTTATATTTATCTACAAGACTACGAACTTGTCTTTTGATTTTGTTGCGACTGACAGCATGGCCAAAACTTTTTTTGACAGCAATACCAAATTGTGGATAACTCTGTGGATAACTCTTTTGGTAAATTGTAAAACATTCATTAGTTAGAAATCTATGATTATGGATTATTTCTTGAAAGTCTTGGTTTTCTTTAACCATTTCTCTTCTTTTCATTGTTAACTCCTTACTATTTAAGGAAAAAACCACTTGGTAGTGGTTTACTTACATAATACTTTACGTCCTTTTTTTCTTCTTGATTTAAGAATATTGCTTTCTTTTCTTGCAAAGAAACCATGTTTTTTCGCTTTTTTGCGTTGATTTGGTTGATAAGTTCTTTTCATTTTGACACCTCCACATCTAATTAGCAAGGTTATTATAATAAATATTTCTAGAAATTGTCAAGGTTTTATGGTTTTTAGATATTTTTTTAGGTTATCCACAGTTTGGGTAAGTTTTATTATTATTATTATTATATATTCATCATCATAATACTGTTGATATGTTGATAACTTTTTTAAATTTGCCTAAAGTATGCCAAAAAATAAATGTTTTTCGCTGTGGATAACTCAAAAGTTATCCACAATTTAGGTGTTGATAACTCAAAAATTGGGTACTTATAAACTCAAAATTCGACAAAATTTACCAAAAAATAGTCGAAAAAAAGTGTCAAGTTTTAGTGTCAAGTAAAAAGTTATCCACAGTTTTGCATAATTTTAGTCCTTTTTTTAGTAGTTATCAACAGTTTGAAACCCTTATAAACACTGGGCTTGAAGTAGTTATCCACATTATCAACAGGTACTATGTGTATAGTTATCCACATGTTGACAACAAAAAAATGGTCTTACCTGTGGATAACTCAAAAATTTCCCAGAAATCAGCCAAAAAAGCTGTGGATAACCTGTTGATAACTTGTGGATAAGTTGTGGATAAATCTGTGGATAACTTTAAAGGATAAAAATTAAAAAAGTTCTTTACTAAATTAGGGGGATGTTATAAAATAATTGTTGATTATTGGTTGTGAGCGGGGTGATAGTTTTGAAATCGGAGGATTTATGGAATAGTTTTCTTGCAAAATTACAAGAAAAAATGAATCCAATATCCTTTAATACATGGTTTAAACCGTTAAAATTGCAAGAATTAAATACTAAAGATGGAAAAATTATTATCGAAGTTCCCATGGGAGTTCATAAAACTACTTTAGAAACAAGTTGGCATCAAGTTATTGAGGAAACTTTATTAGAGATAACTGGAAGTACTTATGAAGTTGTTTATACTTTAGAGAAAAAAGATGCTGCTGTTACAGATAACAAGGTCAAAAATTCTAGTAAAGAGAAAAAAGAAGAAGTATTTGTTACTAATTTAAAGAAAGAGTTTACTTTTGATAATTTTGTAACGGGAGATACAAATAAGTTTGCGAAGACAGCTGCAATTGCAGTCGCAGAGGCACCGGGAAAGATTTATAATCCTTTATTTATGTATGGTAAAAGTGGAGTTGGAAAAACCCATTTAATGCATGCGATTGGTAATTATATTACAGAGCATTCTAATTTAAAGGTTTTATATACAACTAGTGATAGTTTTAAAGATGATTATACTAATATTGCTGGTGGAAGTAGTGATAATTCTTTTGAACGGGCTGAATATTTTAAGAATAAGTATCGAGATGTTGATGTATTATTAATAGATGATATTCAATTCTTGGTGGGAGCAGAGAAGACTCAACAAGGATTTTTTCATACCTTTAATGAACTTCATGATAAAAATAAACAAATTATTATTACTTCTGATAGGTCGCCGGAAGATTTAAAACTTTTGGAAGAAAGACTTCGGAGTAGATTTACTTGGGGGTTACCGGTTGATATTTATCCACCTGATTATGAGCTTCGTTGTCGAATAATTCGAGATAAGATTAGATATTTATCTTTAGCAAATATGATGTCTGATGATGTTATTAACTATATTGCTAATTCTTGTGATACAGATGTTCGTGAAATTGAGGGTGCTATAAATAGGTTGCAAGCTTACACAGCCGTTTATGCTCCAAGTATGGTGACTCTTGATTTTGCTATGGAAGCATTAGGTGACTATGTTAATAACAATATTTATTCGATTAGTAATATAACGGTTGTTCAAAAGGCTGTTGCCGATTACTATGGTATAACGGTTGAAGCATTAAAGGGTAAGAAAAAGTCAAAAAATATTGCTTATCCACGGATGCTTGGAATGTATATGGCTAGAATTATGACGAACGAGTCTTTTCCACGTATTGGGTTAGAGTTTGGGGGTCGTGATCATTCAACAGTTATTCATGCAGTTGATAAAATAGAAGAAGACTTAAAGGATAATAAACAATTACAAGAAATAATAAATGAAATTAAAGCAAAAATTTAAAATATAAGGAGAAATTAATTATGAAATTTACAATTGATAAGAGTGTAATATTAGAAAGTTTAATGAATGTAGCAAGAGCTATTTCTGCTAAGAATGTTATACCAGTATTAAATGGTATTAAGTTTGAAATGACTGAAGAGGGGTTATATTTAACTGCTAGTGATTCAGAATTAACAATTAAATCTTTTATAGATAAGAAAGATATTAAGAATGTTGAAGCCACAGGAAATATTATTATTCAAAGTAAGTTTATCGTTGATATTATTAGAAAAATGCCTAGTGATATTATCGATTTTGAAGTTGTTGATGGCTTAAAAATTAAGTTAACTAGTGGGACTAGTGAGTGTAGTTTAAATTGTCTTGATTCTTCAGAATATCCAATAATTGATTTAGAAACACATAAAGTTCCTATTATGATAAATAGTATGTTATTTAAAAGTATTGTTAGTCAAACAGCTTTTGCAATTTCGACTCAGGAATTAAGACCATTACTTACCGGGTTAAATTTTAAGATAACAGGTAACATTTTAGAATGTATTGCTACGGACTCATATCGTTTAGCGAAGAAAACTGTTACTTTAAATGATGCTGCTCTTAATGATGTTAATATTGTTATTCCGGGGAAAAATGTTTTAGAATTAGATAAGATTATTAATGATGATGTTGATATGGAACTTCACGTATTTAATAACAAAGTATTATTTAAGTATAAGAATATTATTTTCCAAAGTAATTTATTAGCGGGAAATTATCCTAATACTAATAATTTAATTCCTACTAATTTTGAATATATGATGAGTACTAATTTAAATGATTTCTATAATGCTATTGATCGAGCTTCTTTAGTAACTCAAAGTAAGGATAAGAATATTGTTAAGATGACTTTATCAGGAAAGAAGCTTGTTATTAATTCTTATGCTTCTGAGATTGGGAAAGTTGAAGAAACTATTGATGTAGAATGTAATGTTACTAATGATATTTCTATTTCTTTCAGTGCTAAATATATGTTAGAAGCTTTAAAAACGTTTAAAGATGAGAAAATTATGATTTTATTAAATGGGGATATTAAACCAATTGTTATTAAATCAACCGAAGATGAGACTTTAATTCAATTAATATTACCAATTAAAACTTATTAAAATGAATTTACTGGTGAATAGCCAGTTTTTTTGTTTCAAATGACAATAGTTAATTATATTTTGGTTAGCTATTGTTTTTTTAGCAAATTTTACCAATTCGACAAAATTTGACAAAATTCGACAAAGTTAAGTGCTAGAGTAGGGTCAATTTATTTGCAGAAGGGGGATTTTTATGAATAAATTGTATGCAATAAATGAAGAAACATTATATTTAGAAGGTGTTACTTCAATTGATGGGAGAGTTGTTTCGAGAATATATGATGAAAGGGGGATTTCTAATAGTGATATTTCACCAACAGAGATAATTAAATATGGTTGTGAGTATTTTGGATCTACTTTAGAAGGAAGACAACGGGGAACTTCTAGTTTATTAGGGATAAAACATAAGGTGCCGGTAATAGTTGAAGGAAGTTTAGAGCTTATTTTCTTTCCGACTTGTTCACCAAAAGTTAAGAGTTGTTCTTGGATATGTTTTAATAATATTATATCTTATAAAAAAAATAATTATGAGACTGATGTAATCTTTAAAAATGGGGAAAAAATTACTATTGACATCTCGTATGGAGTTTTTGAAAATCAATATATTCGTGCTACACGCTTAAAAGCTATTAATGATATGCGAAAATTACTAAAATAATGAAAATAGGCTATAAAAAGGGGCTATTTTGTGTTATAATTTAAGTAGGTATATGGGTACTTATATACCTATTATTTTACTCTATATAGAAAATGAGGTACTTTAAATGGAAGTAGTTAATCTGAAATTATTAAATTTTAGAAACTATGCTCGTTTAACTTTGAAATTTTCACCTAAATTTAATATCATCTATGGTGGCAATGGTAGTGGAAAAACCAATTTAATAGAGGCAATTTATGTTTTAGCGTTAACCAAGTCATTTCGTGGAAGTAACGATAAAATTTTGATTAATAAAGATAAAAATTTAACAAAAATATCAGGGTGTATATTAGATAATATAAATAAGGAATATCAACTAACTATATCTCTTGATGGAAAAGTGGCTAAAATAGATGGTAAAAGACAAAGTAAACTTAGTGATTATGTTTCAAAAATTAATGTTGTTTTATTTCATCCAGATTGTTTAAAGATTATTAAAGAAACACCTAGTATTAGAAGAGATAATCTTAATATTGATATTGCTCAATTAGATAATAATTATCTGAAATTGATTAGTGATTACCAAAGATTATTAAGACAAAGAAATGCTTATTTAAAAGTTATGTACATGAATGCGAATAAGTCAGTCGATTATCTTGATATCTTAACGGATAAGTTGCTAGAAGTCGGAATGAAAATTTATGAAAAAAGAAAAGCGTTTTTAGAGTATATTAATCAATATATAGGAAAGTATTATGAGAAAATTAGTGGTATAAGTACTTTGAAATTAAAATATCACTCAGATTATGAAGATAAAGATTTTACAGAATTAAAGAAAATTTATGCTAAAAGTAGAGAAAAGGATATGTTGTTTGGCAATACGACTTTAGGAGTTCATCATGATGATTACGATTTTTGTTTTGATGATGAACAATTAAAGGATTTTGCTTCGCAAGGTCAACAAAAGAATGCTGTTATTGCTTATAAGTTAACGTTGATAAGATATTTTAAGGAGAAAAAAGGCGTGAAGCCAATTTTGATATTAGATGATCTTTTTAGTGAACTAGATAATGAGAAGATTAGTAATATTTTGAAGACTATTGATGATGATTTACAGACTTTTATAACTATTACAGATTTAGATAAATTACCTGAGGGAATAAGGAATAGCGAGTGTAAAATTTATTTTTGTTCTGATGGTATGATAAGGGAGGACATATGAGAGAAGTTGGACATGAAGATTATAATGATAATGATATTCAAGTTTTAGAGGGGCTAGAAGCAGTTAGAAAACGTCCTGGTATGTATATTGGTACTACTGGTGAGGCTGGGCTTCATCATTTAGTATGGGAAATTGTTGATAATGCTGTTGATGAGGCTTTAGCGGGTTATTGTGATGATATCGAAGTTATTGTTGAGAAAGGAAATATTATAACTGTTCGTGATGATGGTCGTGGTATTCCTACTGGTATGAATAAAAAGACAGGTTTATCTACAGTTGAAACTATTTTCACCGTATTACATGCTGGTGGTAAATTTGGCGGTGGCGGCTACAAAGTTTCTGGCGGTTTACATGGCGTTGGTGCTTCAGTAGTTAATGCTTTATCCACATGGTTAGAGGTTACTATTTATCGTGATGGTCATATTTATTATCAAAGGTTTGAAAATGGTGGTCATTCAGTTGAACCTTTAAAAATTATTGGCGAATGTGATGCTAATAGAACAGGTTCAACGGTAAGATTTAAGGCAGACCCAGAGATATTTAGAGAGACTACAGTTTATAATTACGCAACCTTAGCAAAAAGGTTACAGGAAATTGCTTTCTTAAATAAGGGTTTAAGAATAATTCTTATGGATGATAGAGAAGATAATAAAAAGGATGAATTCTTGTATCAAGGTGGTATTGTTGAATTTGTTAAGATGCTTAATAAGAATAAGACTCCTTTACATGATGAAGTTATCTATGTAGAGGGTAGAGAAGATAATATTTTGATTGAAGTTGCTATGCAATATAATGATGGATATAATGAGGCTTTATATTCTTATACAAATAATATTCATACTCACGAAGGTGGTACGCATGAAGATGGAGTTAAAAGAGCATTGACGAGAATTATCAACAACTATGCTAGAAACAATAAAATGTTAAGTGAAAAGGCTGATCCATTAACAGGAGAAGATGTTCGTGAAGGTTTAACAATGATTATTTCTTGTAAACATCCAGATCCACAGTTTGAAGGACAAACTAAGACAAAACTTGGCAATATGGAAGTTCGTAAAATTGCTGATGATGTCTTTAGTAATGGGTTCGAAAGATATTTAATGGAAAACCCAGAAGTTGCTAAGAAAATAGTGGAAAAATCTTTAACAGCATCTCGTGCCAGAATGGCTGCTAAAAAAGCTCGTGAATTACAAAGACAAACAAAAGGTGGCTTGGATTTATCTAATCAATGGGGAAAGTTAACTGATTGTACAAGTAAGAATCCAAGTGAATGTGAGATATTCATAGTCGAAGGAGATTCAGCCGGTGGCTCTGCTATCGGTGGTAGAAATTCAAAAACACAAGCTGTTTTACCATTAAGAGGAAAAATCTTAAATGTTGAAAAAGCTAGACTGGATAGAGCATTATCTAATGAAGAAATCAGAAGTATGATTACGGCTTTTGGTACTGGTATTGGTGAAGACTTTGATATTTCTAAGTTAAGATATGATAAGATTATTATTATGACTGATGCCGATGTTGATGGAGATCATATTAGAATTTTACTTTTAACTTTATTCTATCGTTTCTTTAGACCGTTGATTGAAACAGGACATATTTACATTGCTCAACCTCCTTTATATAAGGTATCTTGGGGGAAAAATTTCCATTATGTTTTAACTGATGCTGAACGCGATGAGTTCTTAAAAACTTTACCAGCTAATGTTAAGTTTGATGTTGCTCGTAACAAGGGACTTGGTGAAATGGATCCTGAAGAATTATGTTCTACTACTATGGATATTAATAATAGAACATTAATACAAGTTAAATTAGATGAAGCTATGGAAGCTGATGGGATATTTAGCTTATTAATGGGTGAAGAAGTTGAGCCGAGAAGAAAGTTTATTGAAGAAAATGCTCATTTTGCTTCAAATTTAGATTATTAGGAGGTTTATAATGGATAATAGAGAATCAAAAAATGTTGTTAACGTTATGAAAGACTCTTTCATTAACTATGCGATGGATGTCATAATTGCTCGTGCGTTACCAGATTTAAGAGATGGTTTAAAACCCGTTCATCGTCGTATTTTATATACAATGTATGAAGATGGTTTAACTCCTGATAAGGCATTCCGTAAGAGTGCAGCAACGGTTGGAGCTGTTTTAGGCAAATATCATCCACATGGCGATACATCGGTTTATGATGCAATGGTAAGAATGGCGCAAGATTTTAGTTATCGTCATCCATTAGTTGATGGTCATGGTAACTTTGGATCAGTTGATGGATATGGTGCAGCCGCTTATCGTTATACAGAAGCTAGATTATCAAAGATTTCATTAGAATTATTAAGAGATATCAACAAGAATACTGTTGATTTCGTCCCTAACTTTGATCAAACTAAGAAAGAACCGGTTGTAATTCCAAGCAGATTTCCAAATATTTTAGTTAATGGTACGATGGGAATTGCTGTAGGTATGGCTACCAATATTCCTCCCCATAACTTAGGAGAAGTAATCGATGGTTGTATTGCTTATATTGATGATAACGATATAACTGTTGAAGGGTTAATGAAGTATATTAAAGGACCAGATTTTCCAACGGGTGCTGCTATTCTAGGTAATAGAGGTATTAAACAAGCTTATGAAACTGGTCGTGGTACCATTACTATTAGAGCTCATGCCGAGATTGTAGAACATAATGGTAAACAACAAATAGTATTTACAGATATACCTTATCAAGTAACTAAGATGGAACTTCAAAAAAGAATTGCTGAATTAGTAAGAGATAAGGTTTTAGAAGGAATAACGGATTTACATGATGAGTCTACTTTAACGGAAATAAAATTAGTTGTTCATTTGAAAAAGGAAGCAAATGCTAATGTTGTCTTAAATAATCTTTATAAACATACTTCTTTGCAAACTACTTATGGCATTATTTTCCTAATGTTAGATCAAGGATTACCAAAGACTTTGAATTTGAAAGAAATTATTAGTAAATATATTGATTATCAAAGAGAAGTTATCTACAGAAGAACCAAATATGATTTAGAAAAAGCTGAAAAGAGAGTTCATATTTTAGAAGGCTATAAGATTGCTTTAGATAATTTGGATGCGGTTATTAATATAATTAGAAATTCTAAAGATGATGATACTGCTAAACATGAATTAATGACTAAATTTAATTTGGATGATGTTCAAGCTGAATCAATATTAGAATTGAAGTTAAGAAGATTAACTGGCTTAGAACGTAGTAAGATTGAAGAAGAGTTAAATGACTTATTAAAATTAATTGATGAATTGAAGAGTGTATTAGCAAGTGATGAAAAAATCTATGGAATAATTAAACAAGAATTATTAGAAATAAAAGCTAAATATGCTGATGATCGTCGTACTGATATAGATATGACTGCTATTGATTATATTGATGATGAAGCTTTAATTCCAGAAGAAAATATAGTTATTGCTTTAACTAATAAAGGCTATATTAAACGTACTACTAGTGATACATTTAAGTCACAAAATCGTGGTGGTGTAGGTGTTAAAGGTATGACCACAAATGAAGAAGATTTTGTTGAACATTTGGTAGATTTATCAACACATGATTATATCTTATTCTTTACTAATAAGGGTAAGGTTTATCGATTAAAGGGATATGAGATACCACAGTTTGGTAGACAGTCCAAAGGATTACCGATTGTAAACTTATTACGGATAGATAAAGATGAGAAGGTTACTAGTGTAGTGAAAATATCTACTAACGATGATAAAAAATATTTGACATTTATAACGAAGTATGGTATAATTAAAAAGACGATTTTATCACAATTTGAAAATATTAGACAAAATGGGAAAATAGCTATCGGTTTAAAAGAAAATGATGAGCTAATTTCGGTAAAAAAGACTTCTGGCAATGATATGATTCTAATTGGTGCAAGCAACGGCCGTATGGTTAAGTTCTCAGAAGCAGAAATTAGAGATATGGGGCGTACTGCTAGTGGCGTTAAAGGTATTGAACTTGGCGAAGATTCTTATGTGGTAGGTGCTGAAGTTGTAAGTGAAGATGATAATATTTTGTTGGTTACCGAAAATGGTTATGGTAAACAGACAAGAGTTGCTGATTTTAGACAAACTAGACGTGGTTCGAAAGGGGTAAAGGCTTTAAATATAACTGAAAAGAATGGTAATATTGCTGACTTTAAAGTTATAGGTGATGCTCATGATGTTATAATAGTTACTGATTCTGGTATGATTATGCGTATGCCAATTGAACAGATTAGTGTGTTGGGAAGAGTAACCCAAGGAGTTCGATTAATTAATTTGAAAGAGGCTCAGAAGGTATCAACAATAACTTTGCTAACCAATGTAGAAGCTGAAGAAGATAAAGAATAATAACAAATTTATAAAAACAATGTTTCACGTGAAACATTGTTTTTTATTTTAAGAATATTTAAAAAGGATAATAAAATTTTATATGTTTCACGTGAAACATATGTTGATCGATTATATTTTTTTGAATTCATAAATGGTTTTGCTGATTTTTGTTTTAAGTATACTTTCTTATATAAAAGAAAATTCAATGTTTCACGTGAAACGTTGTTTTTCTGTCGATAAAATTTAAATGATTTTTTATGTTTCACGTGAAACATTATTGTTAACATCTATTTTTATTGCAATGTATTTATTAAATTAATTATTTTATTAATTATTTTTTTAATTAATAAAATAATGGTTTAATTTTTTTTAACAATTATAATTTTACTATTTATTGTTTTGTTTTATAAGCCTGAAAAATTATATGTTTCACGTGAAACATTGAAAATAAAGTTATAAACAGGCTTTTTTTAAGCAAATAGATTAATTAATTACAGTTTCACTTGTAATATTAAGCACACTATGATATCATTAGGTAGTGCAATAACTATGTAGGAACCTGGTCAGAGTAGGAATACAGCAGCCATAACTACCTCTAATTATGTGCACTTTTTTTATGGAGTAATATAATATGGAAAAATATATTCAATTATTATATAAACTGGCTAGAAAAGCCGCTAGAAACGGTGATGTGCCGGTTTCTGCAATTATTTTAAAAAATGATAGAATTATTGCTACAGGCTATAATAACCGCAAAAAAAAGAGCTTTGTTTTAGGCCATGCAGAAGTAAATGCTATTATAAAAGCTGAACGTAAATTAGGAGATTTTCGGTTAAATGATTGTATTTTATTGACGACTTTGAAACCTTGCAAAATGTGCCAATCAATTATTGAAGCGGCCAGAATTAAAGAAATATACTATATTTTAGACCAAAAAGGTGTTGAAAGTTATCAAAAAGCAAACTTTAAGCAATTGAATCATAAAGATAATGTATTTATTGATAAATATCAGCTTTTATTTGATGATTTTTTTCGAAAATTAAGATAAAATTTATGCTTTATGATATAATAAATACCTAGGAGTTTACTATGGAATATCAAGTTTTATATCGAAAATATAGACCACATGATTTTGATTCATTAGTGGGACAAGAATATACCAAAAAATTATTAAAAAATAGTGTAAAAAGTGGTAAATTTGCTCATGCTTACATATTTACTGGACCACGTGGAACTGGAAAAACGAGTAGTGCTAAGATTTTTGCAAAAGCTATCAATTGTTTGAATCCAGTAGATGGGAATCCTTGCAACAAATGCGAAAATTGTTTGAATTTTTCTAGTAGTCCGGATATTATTGAACTAGATGCTGCTTCAAATAATGGTGTAGACGATATAAGAGAAATTATCAACAATGTTCGTCTAGCGCCTAATAGTATGAAAATTAAAGTATATATAATAGATGAATTTCATATGTTATCCACAAGTGCTTTTAACGCTTTATTATTAACGTTAGAAGAACCACCAAAGGATGTAGTATTCATTTTAGCTACAACAGACATTCAAAGTGTTCCAATAACGGTATTATCTCGTTGTCAAAGATTTGACTTTAAATCAATATCCTTAAATGATATTGAAAATAGATTAAAATATGTTTGCGAACAAGAGAATATTGACATAACCGAGGATGCCATTAAAGAAATTGCTCTTATGTCAAATGGTGGGTTAAGAGATGCTTTAAGCATTTTAGATCAATTATCTAGCCTAGACTGTCAAATAGATGTAAATGCAGTTATTAATAATTTTGGCGGTGTATCTAATAAAAAATTAAAAGAATTATTTTCTTATTACGAGACCAATGACATTGAAAATGTAATTCATACAATTAATATATTCAAAGAAAATGGAATTGATATAAAGATATTAATTGGGAAAATAATTAATTACTTAAAAAATATTTTAATAGCTATAAAAACAGAAAAGTATAATGGAAATTTAATATTTGATAATATATATAATTTTATTTTTGAATTAAATAATTTATTATATATGGATAAGAGTAGTGCTAGCTACTATGATTTACTAGAAATTGTCTTCTTAAAGTATGTAAATTATTTCCCGGGAAATAATTTTGTTGATAAAAAAAATATTAGAAGTGAAAAAGACCCTGTGATTGAAGAAAAAAAGCCTTTATCAAAAATTGAAGTAGTTACAAATGCTAATGCTGCTAATGATATTATGGAGCAGGGAAGTAACAGTAATGAAATTAAAAAAGACAGTATGCCAACTAATATAGATTTTGATATCGATATTAGAATTAATAATACTTTCGTTAATGCTAAAAAAGATTATTTAATATCTATAAAAAATAAATGGGAAGATTTTATTGCTTATGAAAGTAATGCTAATAAATCATTATTGTCATATATGGTAGATACTTCAATTGTAGCAGTTTCAGATAAATATGCAATTTTAGTTAATAATTTAGATTCGACAAATGATTTGATTAATAAAAATATTAAATCATTGGAAAAAGATTTTAATTTGTTTTTTAGTAAAAATGTTTATTTAGTTTCAATTTCACCTAAAAAATGGGAAAATGAAAGAAATAAATACATAAATAATATTAAAAATGGGTATAAATATGAGATAATTGATAATGATATAATTATTAAAGAAAATAAAAGTGAATTAGATAAAATAGCTAAAGAAATTTTTGGAAATAATTATAAAAAAGTAGAATAGAGGAGATAATTAATATGAATATGCAAAATTTAATGGCTCAAGCTCAAAGAATGCAAAGAGACATAATGAAGAAGAAAGAAGAAGTTGAAAAAAAAGAATTTATAGGAAAATCTGAATTAGTTACTGTTACAGTGAATGGGAAAAAAGATTTAGTGAAAGTAGAATTTGCTAAAGAAGTTGCTAGTGATGATTTAGAAGCTTTACAAGATATGATAGTTATTGCTACTAATAATGCTAATAAAGAAGTTGATGCTGCGATGGAAGCTGCAATGGGACAATATGGTAGCATGTTTAATGGTTTATTTTAATGATTTATCCAAAAGTATTATTAGAATTAATTGAATATTTTAAAAAGTTTCCTGGAATAGGTGATAAAAGTGCGGAGCGTATGGCTTTAGCACTTTTAGACATTAACAGTGATGATGTAAATTCTTTTGCAAATGCAATGTTAGAAGCTAAGAATAAACTTCATCCCTGCAATATTTGTGGTTGTTTAACTGATAACGATGTATGTATGATATGCTCAAATGAGTTTAGAAGAGATAATTTAATTTGTATTTTAGAAGATTTCAAAGGTGTGTTTGCCTTTGAAAAAACCGGTAAATATAATGGAAAATATCATGTCTTAAATGGGCTTATTTCACCAATTGATGATATTGGTCCTGAGGACATTAATATAGCTAGTTTAATTGATCGAATTAAAGATAAGGATTCAGTTGAAGTTATTATTGCGTTAAAACCATCAATCGAAGGCGAAACAACTACGTTATATATTAAGGAAATATTAAGTAAGTATAGCAATGTTAAAGTATCGAGATTGTCATATGGAATTCCAATGGGCGTTGATATCGATTATTTAGATGAATTGACTTTATTAAATGCATTAAATGAAAGAAAAAACTTATCATAAGTAGATATTAATAATCATAAATTTTTATGGTGATATAAATGCTTAAAATAATCAAAAAAATAATTTTTTCTTTTTTACTTTTATTTGGATTAAATGCAACATTAAAATATGTTGGAGTAATAATACCAATTAATTTTATCAATTTATTGATAACTTATTGTTTTGGTGGCTTTGGTGTCTTATCTTTAATAATTTTAAAATTATTTATTGTATAATTATATTTAAGGAGTAGCAGTTATGGATAGAGAAAAAAATATAGCAAAATTAATTAAAGAATACGATAGTAATCATTTAGCACATGCTTTTTTGATTGAAACAAATAATATCGATAAGTGTTTACTTGAACTTAAACAATTTATTAAATATATTAATTGTAGGGAAAAATATAATAATAATTGTGATAAATGTAATTTATGTAAATTAATTGATTTAGATAATTTACCAAGTTTAATTGTCGTTAGACCAGATGGAATGTCTATTAAAAAAAATCAATTATTAGAGCTTCAAGATAAATTTAGTAAAAAAGCTGTTTACTCAAAATATAATACCTATTTAATAACAAACGCAGAATTGATGAATGATTCTTCCGCAAATTCTATATTAAAATTTTTAGAAGAACCTACGGACAATATTATTGGTTTTTTAATTACCACTGATAAAGAAAAAGTTTTAGATACGATAATAAGTAGATGTCAAAATTTCAAATTTTTTTATGAGGAACAAGAAGATGATAGCTTAATAAATAATTTAGCCAATGAGTATTTAAATGAATTATTTAATAATGATAACTTTTTAATAAATAAGAATACTATTTTATCAACTTTAAAAGAAAGAAATGATATTAATAAATTATTTTTAAAAATTTTGAATAAATATTTACAAGATGAATGGCAAAATTATTTCCCGGGAAATAATTTTGTTGATAAAAATTCACAAAATTATAAAAAACAATTAGATATAATTCTTAAGACATTAACAATGATAAATTCAAATGTTAATATCGAATTGTTATTAGATTATTTTGTTATAGAAATGCGAAGAAGTTTAAAAAACTAAATACAAATTATTTCCCGGGAAATAATTTGTGAATAAAATTTAATTGTAAAGCACACATTTTTTCACGTGTAAAGCATATGTAAATGCAAAAATATTTCCCGGGAAATATTTTTGTGATGAAAAGAGGTATAAAAGTGAAGTATTATTATGAAGTAATGATTGAAGATAAAAAAATAATAACGGTTTTTTCAGAAAAAAAATATGATGTTCAGAGTAATGTTATAATAAAGACTTCTAGAGGAGAAGAATATGGAAAAATATTAACCATATCCAATTCTTCAGATTCCGATATATATATAATAAGGAAAGCAACTAGTCAAGATTACAATAAATATTTGCAAAATTTACGGTTAAGTTCGGAGGCTTTAGCTTTTGCTAAAAATGAAGTTAATCGATTAGGACTTGTTATGTCTTTTATTAATGCAGATATAACTTTTGATAAGAAACATTTATTATATCAATTTGTTGCTGATGAAAGAGTTGATTTTCGCGAGCTAGCTAAATCTATTGCTTCTAAATTTAAAATGCGTATTGAATTAAGACAGATAGGTGCTAGAGATAAGGCTAAGATTATTGATGGCATTGGTCCATGTGGTCGAAAATTGTGCTGTACTACTTTTTTAACAAAATTAGACTCTATTAGTATGAATATGGCAAAGACTCAAGGTCTAGCACTTAATCCTAGCAAAATTAATGGGGCTTGTGGAAGGTTGATGTGTTGTTTGACTTATGAAAATAATGAGTATGCTGCTTGTCGTAAGAAATTACCTCAAGTTGGAAAAATAATTGAAACTGAATTTGGGACTGGTAAGGTTGTTTCAGAAGATATTTTGAATTTAAAATATACAGTTTTAGTAAATGATGAATTAAAAGAAATTAAGGTTTTGGAAGATGAAGATTGAAGTAAATGATTTATATGATTATGGTTTAAAAATATATCAAGCCGATAATTTGTTTAAATTTTCTTTAGATAGTATTTTATTAGCTGAATTTGTTGATGTTAGAAAAAATACGCAACTAATTGTAGATTTTTGTACTGGTACGGCGGCAGTTCCGCTAATTTTATCAACTAAATATTTAGCCAAAATAAAAGGTATTGAAATTCAAAAAAATGTTTCAAAATTGGCATACAATTCAGTGGTGCTTAATAATTTAGAAAATCAAATTGAGATTATAAATGATAATTTAAGTTCAGCATTAGAGTATATTTTACCAGAATCAGTAGATGCTATTACTTGTAATCCCCCATATTTTAAAATGAATGAAGGCTCATATTTAAATATTGATGAAGAGAAAAGAATAGCACGTCATGAAATTACGACTAATTTAGAACAAATAATTGTTACAGCCAAATATTTATTACGAAATAGGGCACCAATTTATATGGTTCATAGACCGGAGAGATTAATGGAAATAATTAATCTTTTGACAAAATATAATTTTAAAATAAAAAAATTACAATTTGTTTATTCAAGTTATGAAAAATCCGCTATAATGGTGTTGATTAAGGCGACTAAAAATGGTGCTGAAGGTTTGATAGTAAATAAGCCTTTAAATATTACAGGAAGAAAAACTTATAAAAATATTTTTAACTAATGAAAGGGATTTATAATGAAATTGATAGTAGGGCTTGGTAATCCAGGTAAAGAATATGAAAACACTCGTCATAATATTGGTTTTATGGTATTAAATTATTTCCCGGGAAATAATTTGTGGAAAGAAAAATTTAATGGCCTGTATTGTGAGCAAAATTTTAATGGAGAAAAAGTTGTTTTTGTTAAACCATTAACCTATATGAATTTATCAGGTGATTGTGTAGTTAGATTTGTTAATTATTATGATATAAGAAATGAGGATATTTTAATTATTCAAGATGATTTAGATTTGGATTATTTAAAATATCGTTTGAAGTTTGATAGTTCAGCTGGCGGACATAATGGTATAAAATCTATTATTAATAATCTGCATACACAACAAATACCAAGATTAAAAATTGGTATTGCTCATGATCGTAAAATGGATACTAAAGATTATGTCTTAGGTCATTTTAATTCTAATGATTTAGCTCATTTTAAAGAAATGGTACCAACATATATTAATATTATTGAGGACTTTATAAGTAATGATATTAGTTATTGTATGCAAAAATATAACCATAAGTAGAAGAGGATTATTATGAAATTTCTTAATGAATTTTTTAAATATAAATTAGATACAGAAGTTGTTGGTTTAACTAATGAGTTAAATGTCTTTTACATACTTAATTATTTTCAAACTCAAAAAGAAAATGTTTTGATTTTAACAAATACTTTATATGAAGCTAATAAATATTATGATGCAATTTTAAATTATACGACTGATTGCTTATTATTTCCTATGGATGATTTTGTAGCATCAGTGGCACTTGCTATTTCACCAGAATTGAAAATCAAAAGATTAGAGACTATTAATGCTTTAAAGGAAGCTAGCCCAAAGATAGTTGTAACCAATTTAATGGGTTTTTTACGTTATTTACCTGATTATCGAACTGTTAATCGTTTAGAATTCAAATTAGAAAAAGGGTTATCAATAAATAGAGATAAGATTTTAGAAGTGTTAGATTCTTTTGGTTACAAGAGAGATACTTTAGTTACATCTACAGGAGAATATGCTGTTCGTGGTTATGTAATTGATTTATTTTTAATTGAAGAAGAACATCCGATAAGAATAGAATTTTTTGGTAATGAGATAGAGTCAATTCGTTATTTTGATGAAAATACTCAAATGTCAATTAAGGAAATTGATGCAATAAATTGTCTGCCTTTTCAAGAGATATCTACTTCAAGTAAAAGCTGTATCTATGATTATATGAATAATCCTATGACTTTTTTTGTCAATTCTGATGACATTAAATTAGGATATGAAAAGTTATGTGAAGAGTTATTAGACTATAAAAAAGATAATCCTAGTTTAACAGATGGAGTTATGTTTGAACTTGATAAGATAAATGTTAAGAAGAAAATTTCTTTAAATAAATTTGTTGCTGATAAAGATAAGGCTATACTTTATCAGAGTAGCAGTTTAGATAATTTTAATTCTAATTTTCAATTACTAAGGGAATTTGTTGGTAAGAAATTAGAAGAGAATAAGACTGTTGTTTTTTGCTTATCTAGAAAAGCAGAAATAGATTTTATTAAGGAAATGTTTCATGTTACAAGAACTGTTTCGGAAGATCAGTTATTTACTTGTAAAGTTAATATTATTAATCGTCGTATAAATAATGGCTTTATCTTTAATAATTATGTGGTTATTGGTGAGTATGATATTGAAAAAACTAATACAAGAGAGATTAAGTATAAAAATACTTATAAGATTGGTAAGAAGATTAAAGGATTTGATCAGTTACAAGTTGGTGATTATGTAGTTCATACTTATCATGGGATTGGTAGATATGAAGGGGTAATTTCTTTAACTAAAAATGGTGTTGTCAAAGATTATTTACAAATTACTTATGCTGATAATGATAAAATTTATGTTCCAGTTGAAAAAATAAGTACAATTTTTAAATATACTTCTAAAGATGGAGTAGCACCAGTTTTAAGTAAACTTAATGGAACAGCTTGGGCGAAGACTAAGAGAACTTTAGAAAAGAAAATTCATGATATTTCTTTAGAGCTTATAAAGTTATATGCAGCTCGTAGTAAAGTTACAGGTCCTGTTTTTAAAGATGATCCGATGGATGTAATGTTTGATGCTGATTTTAAGTACGAGCCAACTATTGACCAGCAGAAGGCTTTCGATGATGTTAAAAAAGATTTAGAAAATAAAGTGCCAATGGATAGATTACTTTGTGGTGATGTTGGGTTTGGTAAGACTGAAGTAGCTTTTCGGGCTATGTTTATGACAGCTATTAATGGTTTTCAGGTAGCCTATCTTTGTCCAACAACTATTTTGAGTAATCAACAGTATGAAAATGCTTTACAACGTTTTAAAAATTTTCCAGTTGAAATTGCTCTTTTAAATCGTTTTACAACTAAAAAAGAAGCTGAAAGAATAATTGCTGGTCTTAAGAATGGTACGATTGATATAGTTTTTGGAACGCATCGGTTGTTAAGTGATGATGTTGGTTATAAAAATTTAGGACTTTTAGTCGTTGATGAAGAACAAAGGTTTGGAGTAACTCATAAGGAAAAGATTAAAAAATATAAGAACGATGTTAATGTATTGACTTTATCAGCAACGCCGATACCAAGAACTTTAAAAATGGCAATGTCTGGTTTAAGGGATTTGTCAATTATTGATACGGCCCCAGTAAATAGATATCCTGTTCAAACTTATGTTATCAAAGAGCAAGATATGGTAATTAAAGATGCTATTTATAAAGAATTAGGACGTAATGGTCAGATTTTTGTTTTGTATAATAGAATCGATACTATTGAAAGTAAAAGAGATGAACTTCAAAGATTAGTTCCTGAAGCGAGAATTGTTATTGCACATGGTAGAATGAATAAGTCGCAGATGGAAGATGTCATGCAAGACTTTATTGATTATAAATATGATGTATTGTTATGTACAACCATTATTGAAACTGGTATAGATATTGCCAATGCTAATACTTTGATTATTTATGATGCAGACCACTTTGGTCTTAGCCAGTTATATCAGATAAGAGGACGTGTCGGTCGTAGTTCGAAGATTGCTTATGCTTATCTTATGTATAGTAAAGATAAAATGCTAAATGATATTGCTATTAAAAGATTAGAAGCTATCAAGGAATTTACAGAACTAGGTAGCGGTTATCGAATTGCGATGCGTGATTTGTCTTTAAGAGGAGCAGGTGATATTTTAGGAAGTGATCAAGCTGGTTTTGTTGATGCTGTTGGGTTAGATTTATATATGAAAATGGTTGATGATGAGGTAAGAAGATTAAACGGTGAAGTAATTACTGAAGATAAGACTAATAATTCTTTAATTGATGTGGATACGCATATTAGTGATGATTACGTTGCTGATGAGTCTTTGAAGATAGAAATTCATCAAAAAATTAATGAAATAGATAGTTTTGCAAAATTAAAGGAAATAGAAAAAGAATTAGAAGATAGATTTGGCAAAATTGATGAAAAGATTAGAGTTTATATGTATGAAGAGTGGTTTGAGAAATTAGCATTATCACTTCATATTGAAAGAGTAGTTCAAAATAATAAGATAGTTGAGTTAGAAATACCAGCAAATCTTACGAAAAAACTAAAATTTGATAAGTTATTTATGCAAGTGTATAATATTTGTCCTAAAGTTCAATTTAGGTCAATGCTTAATAATGTCTATATAACTATTCCTATTGGGAATTTACCTAAACATTTTGTTTTTTATTTGGTAGATATCTTAAATTTAATTAAAGATGAGTTGAGTAAAGAAAAACAAGATAAAGGGGATAATTCTCTTGACATTTAGATTATTTTTAATGTTTATTCAGTCGAAAAATATAGATTGGGTAGACATTTTTTTACATAGAAGAAACTTTTTTTGGATTTATATATATCTTATTTAAAAATTTATGATACAATTAATTTATAATAGGAGGTAAGATATGGCTAATAGAATGGTTCTAAATGAAACTTCTTATTTTGGTTGGAATGCTAGGGAAAACTTGGTATCGGAAATCAAAAAGAGAAAGTTTAAGAGAATATTAGTTGTAAGTGATGAAAATTTAGTTAAATGTGGGGTTACTGGAAAAGTTACAGATTTATTAGATAATGCTAAAATAAAGTATAGTTTATTTGATAAAGTAAAACCAAATCCAACGATTAGTAATTGTCATGATGGTATTAAGGCAGCGCGTAAGTTTCATGCTGATAGTATAATTGCTGTTGGTGGGGGTAGTGTTATTGATACGGCTAAATGTATTGGTATTGTTGTAAATAATAAAGAATTTTATGATATTAATTCTTTAGAAGGCGTAGCTGATACTAAGAATAAATCTTTGCCAATTATTGCATTGCCAACAACTGCAGGTACGGCAGCAGAAGTTACAATAAATTATGTAATTACTGATGAAATTGATAAAATTAAAAGAGTTTGTGTGGACACTAACGATATACCGGTTTTATCAATTGTTGATACGGAATTAATGAGCAAAATGCCAAAGATGACGGCCGCTGCGACTGGTTTAGATGCACTGACTCATGCGATGGAAGGCTATATTACTAAAGCACATTGGGAAATACCTGATATGTTTCATCTACAAAGTATGGCAATGACTTATAAAAATTTGGTTAAAGCTGTAAACAAAGATAAAGAAGCTCAAAATCAAATGGCGATGAGTGAATATGTTGCCGGAATGGGATTTTCCAATGTTGGGTTGGGTATAGTTCATTCGATGGCTCATCAATTAGGAGCTACGTATGATATAGCTCATGGAATTGCTTGCAGTTTATTTTTACCATATGTTTTAGAGTGGAATGGTGAAGTGGCTTATGATAGATATCGTAAGATGGCGGAAGCATTTGAAATAAATACGGCTGGTAAAACGGATAAACAGTGTGTGGCTCTTGTTGTTAGAGCAGTTAGGGATTTAGAAAAGACTTTAAAAGTTCCTATGACTTTAAAAGAATTGAATGTTAGTCCTGATAGTTTTGAAGAAATGGCTGCTAAAGCTTTGATTGACCCATGTACGGGTGGTAATCCAAGAGAAGCGACAAAAGAAGATATCATTGAGCTATTCAATAGAGCTTATGAAGGAAAAGGAGTTAAGAAAATATTGAAAACTAAAGTTGGTTATAGTGAGAATATAGATGCTTACAAGAGTGGTGTTGAAACTGCAAGAATGGCTGCTAAAATAGAAAATCCTCAAGTTGGCTTGCTATTTACAAGTTGTGTTCAAGATCAAAAAGAAATTATTAAAGGTGTTAAGTCAGTTTTAAAAGATGTAGATGTAGTTGGTTGTACTTCAAGTGCGGCTATTTGTACTCAAGATGGTTATTTAAATAAAGAAACTGGTTATTCAGGAATGATGCTTTTAGGTGGCGATGCTAAAGTAGTTGCTGTTGGTTCACCAAAGACTAGTGATGATGCTAGAGAAATTGGTAAAAAATTAGCAGAAAAGGCAATCAAAAAAGCTGATTGTATTGAAAAACCAAGCTATGTCTTTGTAAGTGCTAGTCCAAAAGAAGAGGAAGCTTATTTAAAGGGTATTGCTGATGTAATTGGGGATGTTCCTGTATTTGGTGGTAGTGCTGCTGATAATACTGTTGAAGGAAAATGGAGTTTATTTTATAACGATGAAGTCTTTAGTGATGGTTGTGTAATGGCTTTAATTTATGCTGATACTGAGATTAAGAATATTTATACTGGTAATTATAATGAGACTAAAGATGCTGGTTTAATTACTGAGGTTAAAGATAAGAGAACTCTTGTTAGTATTGATGGTAAACCGGCTTTAGACGTTTATGCTAAATGGACTGGTAAGAATATTGAAGATATGATGGGTGGTAATTTACTTACGGAAACAATCTTTAATCCACTAGGAGTTAAAGATCAAATTGGTAATGTAACTGCTGTTAGACACCCTATGTTTGCTAATGTAGATAAATCGATGAATATTGGTGCTAATTTGGAAGAAAATACGGCTATTATTCATTTAACTAATACTCCTGAGGGAATGCTTGATAGTAATGCTTGTGTTGTTAAGAAATTAAATTCTTTAATGGATAATAGTCCTGAAAGTTATTTCTTAGTACATTGTGGTGGTCGTCGTTTAGGTCTTCAACTTACTAATATGGAAGATAAGATTTATTCAGAAATTAAAAAAGCTATTCCTAAGAAAGAGTTCTTAATGGTCTTTACGTTTGGTGAATATGGTAGATGTGAGCATTCTAGTAATATTGTTGGTGGCTTGTCACTATCATTTACTGGTTTTGGAAAGGAATAAAAAATGGCAAAGAATTTAATTGGGGCAACTTGGTGTGATGCAAGTAATGGGGAAGTAATAGAGATTACTAACCCCGCTACTAATGCACTAATTGATACAGTACCAAAAAGTACAAAAGAGGACTGCGATAAGGCTGTGGAAGCAGCTTATTTGGGCCAAAAAGAATGGGCTAAAGTGCCTTTATATGAAAGAGCTAGTCGTTTATTAAAGTTTGTTTCTTTAGTTGAAAGAGATAAGGATAGTCTAGCTAAGTTATTGTGTGAAGAAACGGGTAAACCAATAAATGAGGCTATTGGAGAAATTGCTAATGTTTCAATTGGAATTCCCGCTTTCTGTGAAAGAGCTAAACATGAATATGGAAATGTTATTCCATACGGTCAAGAAAAAGGAAATGAAACAACTTTACAATATACAGTACAAGCTCCTTTAGGAGTAGTTGTAGCGGTTATTCCGTTTAATTTCCCTAGTGATTTATTTTGTCAAAAAGTTCCTGCAGCTTTGTTAATGGGTAATAGTGTTATTTTAAAACCAAGTGCCCATAATCCTTTAACTTTAACTAAGTATGTTGAGTTATTAATGGAAGCTGGTATTCCCGGAGGTGCTATTAATTTAATTAATGGTGCTGGTGGCGAGGCTGTTCAAACTTTGGCCGAAAATCCTAAAGTAGCTTTAGTAAGTCTTACTGGTTCTACTATTGCAGGGGCAGAAACAATGGCTAAATGTGCTAAAAATATCACTCATGTTATGTTAGAATTAGGAGGAAATGATGCTTTTATTCTTCATAAAGATGGTGATGTTGATTTAGCTATTAAAGAAACTATTTGGGGTAGATTATATAATACTGGTCAAGTTTGCTGTGCTTCTAAACGTTTCTTAGTTCATAAAGATATTTTAGATGAATTCGTTAGTAAATTAACCGAGACATTTAAAGGTATTAGAGTATGTATGCCAAGTAATCCTGAAGCTAAAATTGGCTGCTTGATTAGCGAAGATGCGGCTAAAAAGGTTGAAGAGCAAGTTAATTCAACCGTAGCGTTGGGTGCTAAAATAGTTTATGGTGGTCGTCGTAAAGGGGCTTTTTATGAACCAACTATTTTAACTGATGTTACTCGTGATATGCCAGTTGCTAAAGATATGGAAATCTTTGGACCAGTTGTTTCTATTATTAGTTATGATACTATTGAAGAAGCAATTGAAATTGCTAACCAATCAAGTTTTGGTTTATGTGGATGTATTATTTCTAAAGATCAAAAAGTATGTCAAAAAGTTGCTAATGAACTTGAATGTGGTGGTGTCATTATTAATGGGGCTTCTTTCTTCCGTTCCTTTGAAATGCCATTTGGGGGTTGGAAACATTCTGGCTATGGTAATGAAGGTGTAGTAAGTACCCTTCATGAGATGAGTAGAACTAAGACTGTTATTTTAAAAAATATACTTTAATTTTAAAAGGATATTATGGTTCTCGATAATCTAGTGGGGAGTTTGTAACTCCCTTTTTTGCAATCTACTGGGGAGTTTTTCTTGTTAAGCTCGATAATTTAGTGGGGAGATGACTTGAAGAAAGTTGTCTCCTTTTGTTAAACTCATTTTAGAAATGAGGTTATGTAAAATAGAAAGTTTGGAACAAGTTTTAAATCTTAAAAATTATAAAATTACATCTGTAAATGAGGTCAAGGAAGGTAATAAAATTATAAAAGTTATATCGGTTATAAGTAAAAACAATAAGCAAAGGTGTCCGATTTGTAACGAGTATACTTCGAGTGTTCACGATGCTTTGAAACCAATCGAGCTTAAATATTTAAAGTTATTTGAGCAAGATACAAGGATATTAATTACCAAAAAGAGATTTATATGTCATAAATGTAAAAAGAAATTTACCGAAGAAGTAGACTTAAATAATCAAGGTAAAACTATCTCAAATAAGTTAGAGCAAAAAATTTTAAAAGATTTACTTAATTATAATTTAAGCATTGCTTACATTGCTAAGGATAATGGTTTAAGCCCAGGAACTGTTAGAAAAATATTTGAACAAGCGATGAGTAATTATCCGAAGTATATTATTAATTTGCCAAGAGTATTATCATTTGATGAATTTAAAGCAGATACTGACTGTGGAAAATATTCTTTTGTTTTAAATGATTTAATACATAGAAAATGTTTAGATGTATTACCTGAACGAAAAAAAGAATCTCTATTAAGCTATTTTACACATTGCAATAATAGAGACTCAGTGGAATACATAGTATCAGATATGTATGAACCATATCTACTAGTACAAAAAGCAATGTTTCCTAAAGCCAAGTACGTAGTAGATCGATTTCATTATACTAGATATATAATGGATGCGCTAGATAAAGTTAGAATAAAATATCAAAAAAGTTTCGGATATAACAGCAAAGAATATAGATTATTAAAAAATAAAAAGAATGTTAGTTTGCTAAGAAAATATAGCAATGACATTGATTGGTGGACTTATACACGTAGATATAAAAATAAGCATTATGTAGAGATATTAAAAATTGATTTAAAACGAGAATTATTAAATATAAATAGCGATTTACATGATGCATATATATTAAAAGAGATGTTTTTAGATTTAGTTAATTATAGCGATTATGACCATGCTGAAGAGGAAATAAAATCATGGATAGAAATGGTATATGACTACAACATCCCAGAAATGGTTGAGGCAGCAAATACAATAAAAAATTGGCTGCCATACATAGTTAATTCATTTATAGATGAAAGATTTTCAAATGGTTTTACGGAGGGATTAAATAATAAGATAAAAGTAATAAAAAGAGTGGCCTTTGGATATAAAAATTTTGAATTCCTAAGATTAAGAATATTGTATATTATGAACGGTAAATTGAGTGGCATAACTAAAAAAGATAGGAATTCAAAAAAATAGAAAAATAAAGTGTATCAGCCGTAAAAAATACGATGAAAGTTAAAATATTAAAAAAGAGGCCTTGAAGCCTCTTAAAATCTTAGATTGATAAAATTTAGCTCCCCACTAGATTATCGAGAGCCGATATTATGACTACTAAGGTTATAATATCTTTTTTCTTTAGGACTTTTACTTGTTATTTAGGTTGTTATTTTATATAATTAAGTTGAAGATAGGAGGTGAAACAGATGGCAAAATTTAATAGAGAAAAAGCTTTAAGAAAAATAGAATTTAAAAGAAAGTGGAGAAATTATTCAAGATATGTATATATAGCAGTACCTTGTGTATTATGTTGTTTATTGTGTCTATATTTTGCTTACTCTAAATTCTTCGTATCTGAGGAACAAGCGGTAATTAGAACAACTGTTGGTGATTTTATTTATGGTGATATTGTAATCAGTGCTTATATTGATGGTGAGTATTCTAATACAATTCCTGGTAAAGATGATGGTTATATCGTGGAAAAAGTTTCTTGTGATAATGATGCTATAGGTAAATGGAATAGTGATGATTGGGGAATAATGGTTACTGATTTAAGTAAAAGGACTAAATGTAATGTTTATTTCAAAAAGAAACCAGATTCAAAAGTACCCGAAATTATTGCTCAGTTAGATACTTCTGGTAAGTGCCCAACTGTAAATGATGATGGTTCAGTGAATGTTACTGGAGTAGAGGCTACTAATGGTTATTTATGTAAGGCTAAAGATGCTTATGGTGATTCATATTATTATCGTGGTAATGTAACAAATAATTATGTGAAGTTTGCTGATAAATATTGGCGAATTGTTCGTATTAATGGTGATGGTACTGTTCGTGTTATTTATGATGGTACAAGCGCGCATGCCAATGGTGAAGCAAGTGCAGATAGACAGATAGGAACTAGTGCTTTTAATAGTAGTTATAACGATAATGCTTATGTCGGATATATGTATGGTAAAACGGGTGCCTCGACTTATGCTGATGCTCATGCTAATACTAATAATTCTACTATTAAAACTTATATAGATGATTGGTATAAAACAAATATAGTTGGTACAACTAATGAACAATATTTAGCTGATAATATTTTTTGTAATGATCGAAGTATGGCTGGTAATAACTCTGGGACAGGAGCTGGAACTAGTGTAACTTATTATAGATGGTATAACGGACCATGGGAAAGTGAAAATTATAGTAAATATAATAAAAAAATGATGTTAACTTGTTCACAAAAGAATGACGCCTTTACTGTAAGTGATACTACTAATGGTAATGGAGCCCTAACATATCCAGTCGGTCTTTTAAGTACAGATGAAATTGCACTAGCCGGTGGGTGGAACGCAGCCAATAGTGGTTATTACTTATACTCAGGGCAGGTCTGGTGGGCTTCCTCGCCGTACAGCTTCGATGGTGGCAGCGCTGGCGTGCGTTACGTGTTTTCGAATGGCCATGCGAACGGCGTCAGCTACGTGGGCTACAACGGCGGGGTTCGGCCAGTTTTCAATCTGAAGGCTGAAGTGCTGTTGCAAGGCTCTGGGACAGCTGAAGACCCTTATCGAATTTCTTCGTAGAAGAAATCTTGCAAAAATATATTTGATAACGTAAATCGCCCAAAATGACTCTTCATTTTGGGGACCTTGTCAATACTGGTGTGTAAATTCTTATAATTTTTTTCGATTTTCAAAGATCAAACTAGTGCTTTTTAATGTA
>UQXO01000002.1 GCA_900545005.1 uncultured Mycoplasmatota bacterium
TACATCATAGTAAAAAAGCCTGTAATTATCAATCAAATACATGATATAATAATTACAGGTTTATAATACCAAATAGTTATTATAATTAACCAAATTTTCTTTAATAGTATTCTTGGATTTAATCTTATCATTATAATCATCTATGTTCTTTTTAATTTTTGCAATAATTTTCTGTAATTCTAACGATAAACTCTTAATTACATTAAAATCATAATTTATTACGTCATATATATTATCCAATTTTTCATGTATTTTACCATTTATATTATCAACTTCATAATTAAATTGGAAAGTTAAATCACGTAGCAGATTTATTAATTCATTTGATATAAAACCCGGCAATTCAGCATGTTCAAATTTTTTGAATAATAATTTTTCGAGTTCAAATGACATTTCTTTTGTTTCATCAGATAATACACTATCTATAGCATCGATTATAGATTTTTTATAATCATTTTCAATAGTTCTAAAGCAGAAAGGACAATAGTCTATTTCCCCCTGCATAGTATCATTTACTTCTTTAATCCATGACATTGATTTGTTTTGTATTACATCGTAAATTTTCTTAGATAATTGTCCATTAACATTTTTTTGAATTTTTCTTTTTAGCAATCCGTCTAATTTTTCGGTATCACTTTCATTAAACTCGAAATCAAAATTATACTCAATAATCTCACCATTATCAGGCATATTTAAATATTCAGTTAGAATAGTATTGTACTCGTTTATTGTTATACTAGAATTATGATTTTTAACAATCTTATCCAAAGTATCGTCATTTACACTTGCATTTCTTTGCAAGCCGTTTATCTTTTTTTGGCGATGAGCCCAACCTGTTTCTGATTTTAATGTTTTTAAAATTTTTTGATAAGTAAAATCGGGATTACTAAGCCCTTTTTCTTCCAAGAACTTTTCTCTTTCTTTTTCTAAATTTGTAATGTTTAATTTGGCAATTTCCTCATCAATATTTTTAACTTGATTATCAATATCAACATTTTCACCAATTAAAGCAATAGTTTTTAGTCCATCATCTTCAAATTTAACATACTTATTAATAAAGTCTTCATTAAAAACAAATATTTTACCTTTCACATCATTTAGTTGAAGTAAATTTCCATCATAATCTTGTAATTTTACGTATTTATAGTTATCAGAATTAATTTTATTATATTCCTCCTCGCTAGAATAATAATTAAATAATGATGAAATAGTCGTTTTACCACTACCGTTACGACCATAAACAACATTTGATATTTTTTTATTGTCTTCTACTTTTGGCAATCCCACATCAATTGTTGTTTGACTTTCAAACAAATTACCTTCAACTTCAATTTTCACACCATTTTCAAACATATATACTCCTTATTGACGAACAAAAATCTCAACTTTATTTACTAGATTTTTAGCCTCTATGGAAATCATTTTTTCATAATCAAATGATTCGCTATTAACCCAATCGATAACAATCTCAGAAAATAAAGACTTACTATATAAAAAGCCGTTATTTTCAAACCCTTGGATTCTACCAGTAATTTTTTTTAAATCTTCACCAATATATTCTTTTACGATTTTATTTAAATACGCACCTAATTTTTTATCTTTATATTTATCGTATTGTATTTTATCCAGTACGCTTATTGCTTGACTTTTATAATTTTTATTAATACCATTTAAAAAGTATTTTCTTACTACTTCTTCTGGAAATAAATTTTCTATTTCTCTTACTTCTAACTTATATAACGAATCATTTAATTTTTCTTTTAATGATCGATAATATTCCTGTTTTTTCTTAAAAGCTCTAGAAGAAGAAATTCCATCATCATCCATAATAATCAACTTATTTTTATTTATGCTATTAGCCTCTAATATAAAAGCCTTATTCTCTTCTGATTTTGTTTCATCAGTGAAATTAATTAATTTGCCATTGGCACCACCATATGGTACAAACACGTAATCTAAACCTTCAATATATTTTCTAGTATTCAAATTCTTATCCTTTGCATTTAAAAGTAATCTTATATACAAGGCATCATATTTGCCTTCTACCCAGATAATTTTATTGGCTATTTGAACACTACTGGGTTGAGCCCCTATTTCTTTCAAAATTGATACCTTTTTACTATCAAAAGTAGAAATATTTATTTTATCATTTTCCTTTCTACATAAATAAACACTAAAATTATTAGTTATTTCACTACTAATATCAATAATATGATTAGAATGCGTTGTAAAAAAGAAATAACAGTTTTTAAAAGCATCATCAGTAGCTATTATTTGCATAAATAATCTTTGAAATCCAGGATGGAAATTCAACTCTGGTTCTTCAATAAAATAAATACTATACCTTGTTTTATCTCTATTAAGAAATATGTCATATAATAATATTATTAGTGAAGATATACCATCTCCCACTTCATATATGGGAAAGTCTTCTTCTTCACCTATACTAATCATTAGTTCATATCCACTTTCACTTGGTATTATTGATAACTGTTTTCCCTCAAAAAAATAATTACTCAAAAAGCTTTCAAAATCGTCAACTAATTTTCTAGATTTTCTGTCTCCAAGCATTTTTTCTTTAAAATCATGGTAGATATTTAAACCAGTTATAACATCAGATGTATTTAAATTATATTCATTCTTTATTCTAGTAGCAAAAATGTCATTTTCAACAGATTTTGTGCCTACTTCTTTCAAAGGATTTCTAATGCTTCGCATAATAGGAATATATTTTCTTTCTGGATTTCTAAAAATCCTTAATAATTTACTATCTTTAGCTGGCTCATCTATGATATTTCTTATGGCAATATCATTTTTAACAATATCATCAGCAGCCATATTATCTATTAATGTAATTACTTCTGACTTAAAATCACTAATTATTGATGCCTTAAGTTCATTTGAATCTCTTATTATTTTGTTACTATAATCAACATAAGTAGATCTACTTTTTAAATTGGCATATTCACTAAATTCTTTACTTTCCACTTTTAGTTTATCGAAATTTTCAAAGTTATAAACTTTATAGTTTGTATTAAAACCTTGGCCAATACTTGTAAATATGGTTGCAGACTTTTCTATTTTTGCTTTTTCAAAATTCTTTATTTGCGTTATTATTTTTAAAAAATTTATGTTAGTGTTTTCAAAAAATTCAATAATTAAGAATTTTTCTATGTCTTCATAATCTGAAATTTTATTAAGATTTTCCTTTAGTAATTTTCTTATATTCTCAGTGGAAATTATGTAAGCAGTTTTATTTAGAATACTTCTCATAAAATAACTCTTACCGCTATTATTTCTGCCTATTAATATGTTTATCTTATTTAGCGGCATTAAAAATCTATATTCAATTCCAAATATTTCTGAAATATTTTCATCAAAATCAATCCACATAACCTATATTTTCCTTTCTAATATCTTAACTAATATTTTACCACAAGTCATAGCATCACTGTAAGCTCTATGTTCTTCTTCATTAATAATACCTAAATACTTAGCTATAGCACTTTGACAATGACTATTAATAGGTAATCTATAAGAAACTTTCAAAGTATCTAGATACCTAATATATCCACTATATCCTAGTCTTTCTAAAGTATTCTTTAGAAAACGAATATCAAATGTAGCATTATGTGCTATTAAGATGATATTACCATTTAATACTTCTTCTAAGAAATTTAGCAACTCAATATAAATATCTTTTTCTAGAGGAGCATCTTCTAACATTTCTTCACTTATTTTATTAACTTGATAAGCATGATAAGAATTCTTAACATCAGTTTTAACTAAAGAATTAAAAATCTTAGTATTTTTACCATCAATAAACTCTACTGCTCCTAGCTCTATTATTCTATCTTTATAAGGACTAAACCCAGTTGTTTCAGTATCAAAGGCTATAAACTCAGTATTTAACTTTTTTATAATGTCTTTTGTTAGTTCCACTTCTTCTATTATTACTTCATTCATAAATAAACCTTTTCTAATTGCTATTATAATCACTATAGTAATTTAGTCAAAAAATTATAATTTTCCATAAAAAGGATATACCCAAGATATTATTTCTATGGTACAATTATTGTGCTTTAAGTTTATTAGTTGTAGTTTTGGGAGTGTTAGTATGAATAGTGAAGCAAATACTTTAGAAAAAGTAAGTCCTATATCAATAAGAAAGACTTTATATTTTGGAATAAAAAGATTATTTGATATCTTTTGTTCTTTAATAGGATGTATCTTTTTATTACCAATAGCACTTATTGTTAAGATATCTTACTTATTAAGTGGGGATAAAAAGACAATCTTCTATAAACAAAAAAGAGTTGGTAAAAATGGTAAACCAATATATATTTATAAGTTTAGAAGTATGGTAGTTAATGCTGACGAAGTTCTAAAAGAGTTATTAAAGAATCCTAAATATAAGAAAGAATGGGATGAGAATCAAAAGTTTGAAGATGATCCTAGAATTACAAAGATGGGTAAAATCCTTAGAAAAACTTCTTTAGATGAAATGCCACAGTTTATTAATGTTTTAAAGGGTGATTTAAGTCTAATTGGGCCTAGACCTTTAGTTGAAGGTGAGCTTGATGCTCATAATGGTAATCATGAAATATATGAAGCTGTTAAACCTGGTATTACTGGTTGGTGGGCTGCTAATGGTAGATCTGCTACTACTTATAAGAAAAGATTAGAACTTGAATATTATTATGTTAAAAATTGTAGTATTCTTCTAGATATTAAATGTATATTTAGAACTGTTAAAGCGGTAGTGTTTAAAACGGGAGCTAAATAGAAAATAACGCAAATGTTTAATGACTTGCGTTATTTTTCTTATCAATCTAACTCTGATAAAATCATATACTCTTTCATTTTTAAGTACTTATTAATTTCCTCAGTTAAATTTTTTATTAACATTGGAATATCATTGTTATATTTTTCTAAACTTTCATTTAACTTTTTATAGTCATCCTGTAAGGTTTCTTTTGATATTATATTTTTTCTATTTTCTATTAAATCATTTTTATATTTTCCCATTAATTCATTAACTAATCTCTGATCAGGCATATCTTGTAGCCTTTCTAATTCAACATCTATTTGATTATTAATCTGCAGACAATTACTATTATTTAATAGCTTATAGATATATTCACGATACTTTATAATTATTTCTAAATTTAGTTGTTCTAATTTGTTAATCAAATTATTAATGTTTTCTTTGATTGTAACATAGTCGTCATATAATTTAATATTTTTGGTAGGAATATTGTTATTTAATTCTTTTAAATCACTAAAAATATATAACTTATCTCTATAACCTAAAATATCATTATTTGTTTTATCTAATTCAAATAATGCATCATTGTATTGTTTAGCATTAGTCATTAATTGAACTTTTCTAAAAATATCATCTGTTCTAAATGAATTTAATAACGCTATAACTATACCTTTTAAGACATTTAATTCATCAATTTTCTTTTGATAATTATTATTTTTCTTATTTTCTTCGTGTTGAGTTCTAATTTGCTCTCTTGTCATTTTTCCGGAGTAAATAATTGCTGCTGTCGCTATTATCGTTTGCAAAATCACTCCCATTAAATTTAACCAATTAGATGCACCAATATGTAAAATATTTGGATTAATAGTTCTAATAAAATTGGCTATCAAACTTATTACAGTGGGGAAAAATAAACACAGCAAAGTAATAACAATTCCGAAAATTATATTTTTCATTTTCTTTATATCCTCTCTTTTATTTTTTTTCATTAATTATGCTTGCTATCCTATTTCTTATAAAATTTTCCGTTTGTCTAACATTAGAAAGTCTATTGGCATTGGCAATAAAGTATTCTTTTATATTGCTATCTCTAATTAATTTTTTTTCATATTTATCAAGAGTGTCTAAATACTTTGAAAAGTACTTATCAATCAACTTTTCTTCTGTCTCTACTGATAATTTTTTATATTCAATAAATCCATTTATTCTGAAAAATATTGGCGCTCCTAGTGCTTTAAAAATTTCGTCTTGATTTTTATAATTAGATGTACAAACAATCATTGTATTTTTTAAATTTACTGTGTAATTTTTATCTTTAAAAACACCAGTATCAAACAATTCATAAAGTGCTGAATACATAATTGGGGCACATTTATCAAATTCATCGAATAATATGATATTAGATTTTCGTTCTAATAATTCTTTTGCTAAAGAATTTTCTTGAATTTTTCCACCATATAGAAAATCAGCATAATGTCCCGACTGAAACATTGAAAATTGATGATAATAAATTTCTTCTCCCAAAAGACTAGCTAAAAGTTTGCAAGTTTCAGTTTTTCCAACTCCACTAGGACCATAAAGCATTATAACAATTGGTTTTTGTTCTAAATTTAATTTGTTATTAATGTATAAGAAGTTACTAAATAATTGTAATGCTTCAGCTTGGCCCCAAATCTTTTCAGATGCTTCAGTTTTAAATTTGTTTATAACTTCTAAATCCATTGATTTGTATTCAAAATATTTGAAGTGTATTATTTCTTGTGAATAGCGATTTTGTAAGTTTTTAACAATAATATCCGGAGGATTCTGTAAATAAATTTCCTCAATATCTGCATATTTTATAAAACTTACAAAATCTTGTAGAGTATTATCAGTTACACTAGAATAATCAGATGAATGTACTATTAAAACCGATGATTCATATTGAATATTTGCCGGATATCTATTTTTTTCTACATCTAAAGCTAATGATAACAATGTGTAATAATCATTTGCTAATATACACTTTTTTGATAGATAATCATCAAAATTTTTAGTTGGACCATAAAATACTTCTATTCTCATATTACATCCTTAATATACCTGCTAAAATAACATCATAAATTTCTAATTCACCACTTTTATTGCCTTTATTATTCATAAAGTCATTTTCATAGCACGGATTTTCAGCGTTATTATTTGACGAATTATTTTTTAATTTTGTCTCTAAATTTAAACATTCTACGTTGCCCGTTCCAACTTTAATTCCAAAATATGTCAAATTCATATCTAACAAGTCTGTTAGTTTATAGTTGTTTTTTAGACAATTTATATTAAATCTTAATATACATTCACGATATTCAGTATTATCTTCAAGTTTTCTTGCTAAAAAACCATAATAACCATTAGTAATAGTTAATACCTCATCTAATTTAAAAATGTCAACATCTTTTAATTCTTCAATAGTATTTAACATTTCTGAATTTTCAAAAATTTTTAAGTAAGGTAAGTAAGCTTTAAAATATGTTGCTGATTTATCAGGCAGTTCCAATTTATAATCTCTAAATACTTTTACATCCGTATTTTCATTGCTTAGCTTTATAAATTCAACCATTGTATTTGTCTTGATAGTTGACTTCATGATGCCATTATTTTTAAAATCGCCTTTAGTTTCTAAATTTAAAGCAGCACCAAAATTCAATAATTTGAATAATGGCGATTTCACTTCTACTTTAGTTTTTAAACTACCATTACCTTGAATTGTATTTGCGATTTCTTTTAATTCTTCTGTAGTAATTTCTCCTCCATAATTTAAGACCACATAATCTATCGCTGATTCTTCATCATAATATATTATTTTCACTAAATCATTTGAATATTCATTATCTTTATTATTGTTTTCTTCTTTTTTCATACTTTTCTATCACTACTAAAACTCATATGCCTATACTTTATCACATTATTAAAAAGATTTGTTAATAATTTACCATAAGTATATCAATTAAAGTATTATAAAACACCACTACACCAAGCGATGTTTAAAACAGGCTTGCAATAATATTTTTATCATTTTATATCAATTTTTTTCATATTCTGTGCATTTTTTCTCATTAAATTATGAATTTGAGTAATTTACATTCGTATGTTGATCAGATTTAGAAGGCTTTAGTAAGTTTGTTAATGCTTGGTGAATATAAAAAGAACATTAAAATTTTTTTATCGGAGCTAAATAGAAAATATGCCTATTCACGTTTTTTATTTAGATAATAATTATAATGTAGTGTTTAACATAAAAATAAAGAGTTTCTTTATTTTTTGGCAACAGGAAATTTAATATGAAATTCAAAGAAATTAGTATAATTGTCATTTTTCTTTATTTCACAACCATATTCATAATTAAGTGAAGTTAAAATTTCTTTTACCAAACTTAGTCCAACTCCTGTACCTTTTGAAATACAACTTTTTCCTCTATACCCTCTTTCAAAAATTTTTTCCGTTTCATCAACACTTACAGAATTAGTTATATTACTAATGCTCACTTCTGTATATTCCGAAGTTTCTAAAAAATTAATATTTATGCAATCTTTTGAAATTGAATGTTTTATAGCATTTTCCAAAAGAATAAACATAACAAGATAAACATTATTTGTCAAAATAAGAATATTATCTTGATTTGGTGAAAGATTAATTTTTATTTTGCGTTTACTTGCCTGATATCTCAATGTTAATTTTAGCTTCATTAATTGTGGATATATTTTTGAATATATTCTGCGATTATTTGCTGGCATAGGGCCATCTAGAACGTTTAATCTGTAATTTATTAAATCGTATAATGAAGTTATGGCTTTAAGATTATCGTCATTTTCCATTAAGTCATGATAACGAGCATCTATTGACTCAGTCATACTATTAAAGTATGAACCTATATTTCTTAGATCGTGTATACAATCTCTAAACTCAATATTGTTCATAATTAGTTGTTCAATGTCGGTAATTAAACTTATAATTTGAGTTCTTGTATAGATGTCAAAATCTTTTATTTTTTGAGATTGACTTTCAATATTTTTTCTAACTTTTTGATCATAATCTTTTGTTATTATACAAGTATAAATTGTATTTCTATTATAAAAAGAATAAAATCCATATGGACATTTATGAATGCCTTTTAACTGATTTTCGAAAATTTCATCGTAGTACTTTTTACATTTTCTATTTTTGTTTTTAAGACATTCTTTACAAAATTTTGGTATTTTTTCTTCTGTATCACATAATAACTCGTGTGATGATTTATCATAAATTACTAACGATTTCATTATTTACTCTCCAAATATAAATTAATTGCTTTAATAATTAAATTTATTATATCAACTACAGGTTGTAAATTTTCATATTTTTCTAATTCTTTATATAAATTCTTAGTGGTGTTTTCACCTTTCAATATGCTTCTAACATAGCAGTCTTCTAACACAGCTATACTTGTTATTGAGGCACCATTTTTTAACAAATTATCACGATTTGTTATCCAAAATTTTATAGGATCATTAATTTTTGAAATATTTTCATCTATTATTTCAGCCAATTCTATACTTTTTAAGTTTTTTGTTATTATTCCGTCTACACATTCAGAATATCTGCTAATTTCAACGCTTTGAGGTTTATTGCTAAATATATAAACAATTTTTTCTGGGTAAGTGCTTTTAATAAGTTTAGCTAAGGCAGCACCTTGATATTTTTCACTTAAATTTGTTGCTATGCCATTTATATCGCAAAATATAAAATCATAGGGTTCTATATCTGATATTTTAACAAACTTTTCCATTATCGTTATATCTAAATATCCAATACTCTTCAAACCATTTTCATCGAATCCCTCATCATCGATAAATAATAGTCTTATATTTTTCTTATCTTTTATTGAGACGTTGTTTAACTTTACTTGAGATTTTTTTAAGTCTTCTATTGTTAAGAACTTCTTCATTACTTTAGATCTAAATAACATTTCTAAACATTCCATAATAATTTCATCCCCCCTATATAAAATTATCTATATATTCTACTAAATATAAAGGAATATTAATAATCTTCCCGTCTTTCTTTAAGTTATTAAGAGATAGTCTTATAGAAATTTCATTATTATTTTCTTTATTAAACCTAGTTAAACTATTGTTATTGGTACTATTCCCTGCTTTTACTTCAATAGGAATAACATTGTTCTTATACTGAATCACAAAATCTATTTCATTTCTATCAAATGTATAATAATGTAAATCAGTATTAAATTTATTGCTTAGCATACTACATACGAAATTTTCTGTAAATGAGCCTTTAAACTCTTCAAATAAACGATCACCTTCAATTATGATATTACTATCTAAATCAGTCATTCTTCTAAGCAAGCCAACATCTAAAAGATATATTTTAAACGCTGATAAATCGTTATATGATGTCAATGGAAAAGCACATTTATTCAAGTTATAACATTTATAGACTAAATTAGCATCATTAAGCCAATTGAGAGCGCCTTCATATTCTCTTGCCCGAGCCCCTTCTTTAATCGTCTGATAAACAAACTTCTTATTATCCTTGGCTAGTTGTGACGGAATGCCATCCCAGACGATAGCAACTTTAATTGCTTCATTGGCCGTTAAATGTTTAGAAAAATCATCTTTATAGGCTAATAAAATATTTTTTTGTAAATAATTTACTCTCTCAATATCTTTATCATTAACCCAACTATTAACGACTTCTGGCATTCCACCGATAATATAATATTTCTTTAGTTGTTCAATTAATTGTTCTTCAAATATTTTAGGTATTTCCTTAATCTCCTTTAAAGATTTCATATATTCTACTAAATTTTCTTTACCGTCTGCTAACAAAAATTCACTAAAAGTCATCGGATATAAAGTTAAATAATCTATTTTACCAACAGGAAAAGAGGTATGAGACAATTTTATTCCCAATAAAGAACCCGCTGCTACTATATGATACTCTGGAGTTTCTTCCTCAAAATATTTTAAAGAATTTAAAGCATTTGGGCATTCTTGAACTTCATCAAATATTATTAAAGTAGCTCCTGGTTTTATTTTCTTACCAACAACAAATGATAACTGTTCAATTATTCTCTTAGGATCTTTAGTATTTAAGAATAGTTCTCTTAAAGCTTCATCATGATCAAAGTTAAAATAAGCCATATCTTCATAATAATCTCTAGCAAATTCTTTTAGAAGATAAGTCTTTCCTACCTGTCTTGCTCCTCTTAAAATCAAAGGCTTACGATACTTACTATCTCTCCATTCTATCAATTTATTCATTAATAATCTTTTCAAAATTCATCACCTAAAATAATAATATCACACTTTTGCACGTATTTTAACCCTTTTCATCACACTTTTGCATACTTTTTTGACTAATTTATCACATTTTTGTAAAAAATACTCAATTATACTTAAAAAACAACACCCATAGGTGATGCCTCTATCATAATTATTATAATTTATAAACTTTAGGAAATTCTTCTGCTTCTTTTAAAAGATTCATCTTCATATTAATACCTAGATTAATTCTAATAGCCCCTAGAATTCCATCATAGACAATACAACCTTTGAAAGGAATTAAACTAGTTTCTACTGGATAAGGTAAATCTTTATAATCAATTATTTCATCAATTGGACACCTTAATCCTTTAACCATATAAATAGTATTATTATTACTAAACAAAGTATATTCTAAGTCATATTTATATATAAAGAAATTACCTCTAATAGTTCTTTTAAAGTCTTTTAAATATTCTAATTCTACTTTACTAAATTTATAAGGATTTTCTTTAACTACTCTATCTACTATTGTCTCTTTATTTTCAAAGAACTTATTAATAACAGGATATAAGTCAGCAGGATTTAAATACTTACTCTTATATATTTTAAGAGTCTCATTAATCTTATATTCTTGATTAGTATATTCTAAAAGAGCAAAATATAATTTATAAAATAAATCACAGTCTTTAGGATGTAAGCTAGCATTTACTTGCTTTTGGTAAGTGTAATCCCTTTCTTCTTCAAACTTATTATGTTTTAAGATATCTTTAGCATATTCTTCTTTAGTTAATAATTGATATTTACTAGAAGGCATTTTATCCATTACTTCATCTAATTTAGCTGTACTAAGGCCAAAGCTATTAAGTAGTTCTTTAAGACTACTTCTATCATCATCAAATAAAACATAATGAGTAACAAATTCTTGTAAAATTGGTGATTTTAATTTCTCCATAAAAGTATTAACCTCTTTATTTTTCTTATCATAGCCATAATAGAAAACGTTAATAAACATTTCATCATCAATAACTTTGATACCCATTTTCTTAGTTTCATATAACGAAATTAATTCATCAGTAAAATCCATATAAGAATGATATACTAACAAATAATCATAGGCTTTATGATAAGTAATAAAAGTATAATATTTAAATAATAGACTATCTAACAATAATTTATTATATTCTTCACTGGATATCTCATAAATACTACTAAAAATCATAACCATGTTATCATAACGTTCAAGTCCTAATAGTCTCATAGCGCCAAGAAGTGGGATAATTAAGTCTTCTTCATGTTGTTTAGCTTTTAAATCTAACTTAGTTATTGCTTCTTTAATACTGTTTTCTAAACCATCCATAAGAGTTACTTCATCACTAGTTAATTTAATTAATAATTTAGATGATAAATTACTAAGGATAAAGTCTTGTAGTTCATTAATATTTTGGATCTTTATTTTCTTTTTGGCTACTAGTTCCTTTAAAAATGTTAATTCTTTTAAGGTGCAAATACTAATGATATTATGATAATCTTCATACTCGCTTTCAATTACTTCAAGCATTTTATTTCTTGTTATCTTATCATAGTTCTTAATCCTAACGTTAAGGACTCGATAAATGTCATAAATATCTTCCTTCGTAAATTTTTTTAAATATTCTTTATTCATAAGTTATCTTTATAATCAACGTTATAGAAATATTAATTTCTGTTGATTAATTACTCCTTTGTCCTTATTATAAAGAAAAAAATTAGTAACGTAAACTATTTTTATAACTAGGATAAATTTCTCTTAATAAGTTTTCAAATTCAATTTATCAAGATATTTAGAAGTATTAAAAAACTAATCTTGTTTTAAGACTAGTCTTCTCTTTACTCTTGGTAGTTCTTGTTTGATAATTTCATCATAAGTCGTAGCTTTTTCTAAATAACAAGTTTCTCCACTTAAAGAATAATTACCATCTTTAACATAGAAAGCAGGTATAATAGTATATTTATGATAGCCACTTTCTTCATAGTAGTTATAATCATCAAAATAGGGATTTACTTGATAAGCTAGAGTAATACCTTTATAATTATAAAGTGCTATATATTCATTATAACCATTAAATCTCGTATATTTATAGTCTTTATCACCATCTATATCAATGATAGGTTTAGTTCTTTGAAATTGATATCCTAATGGTATAGATTCTTTTAAATAATCTTCTAGACTAATAAAGTCTTTGGTTAATTCTTCTTCATTAGAATAAATTCTTTTCGTATCAAGACAAGTTAGTTCTAAAGATGAACCACTTCTTAGATGCCAAAAGTCATTAGTATGCTCTAAGGATATAGATTTATTTATAATATCAATATCTCTTTTTATATATAAGTTACTTTTCATAAGTTCCCCCAGACACAATATTCACTATACTATAAAATTCTTCTTTTGACAATGAAAAAAGAACTTAATAGTTCTTAAAGTTTAGTACCATAGTTATTATTAACATCAACACTAGGACTACATTCTTGGACTAAGACAATAATCCACCCTACTATAGGAATTAGACTCATTAAAAGATACCAACCAGATTTATTAACATCATGCATTCTTCTAACACTTTGAGCAAGTCCTGGGATTAAAATTAAAATAAAATAAATATAAGATATTAAATCCATTATATTTAGTTTACCAATAATGGGAAAATTTGTAAAAAGACCAGATAAGAATCCTAAGACGATACCAATCAAAAAATTAATTAAGACACTCATCCAATAATCTTTTCTCGTAGTACGATCTTGAAAGTTAAAATAATTTTTCCACATCTTTATGTAAGAATCCATATAAAACACACTACCTTTCTATATTAATTATATAATAAATAATCCTAATTAGAAAGATAAAAATAGTCAAAAAAAAAATAGTCCTAGCGTTCAGCTTTAAGACTATCTATTTAAAGATATTTAATTCCACAAGTTATTTGGATATTCTCCCGCTTTTACTAATTCTTTTAGGGAATCTCTAACTAACTTAGCATCTTCTTTATAAGTTACCCCATACCAAACACTAGAAGTATTTAAGACTTTAACCGTAATATCTTTCTTGTTTAAATGTTTAGTAATAACATCTGGTATTAAGAATTCTCCCTCTAACAAGTTATCTTCATGGTTCTTAAAGTATTCTAAGATATCTTGATCTAAAATATTAAAAATATCTTTGGTAAATAAGAACATATTCATTGATACTAAGGTATCAGTAGTAACGGTAAATGATGGGGCCCCATCTAGAGGACTAGCCGTAATAATACCATCAACACTTTCTACTTTAGACTCAACTAGGTTGGTTAGTAAACCATTTAGAGAGGTACAAACGCCTCTTTTAACAGAGCCATTACTAGTTAAGGTATTTTTTACTTGATACCCAACCATGCCAAAGTTATGACCATTTGCTCCATTTTTTAAGAACTCAGCGGCTTTTTGATAAGCATCAGCGCCATAAAAATCATCGGCATTGATAATGGCAAAATTTTCTTTGACAACATCACGACAGCAATAGATTGCATGGGCTGTTCCCCAAGGTTTAATGCGATTGCTACCTAGATATTTTGGAGGAATATTATCCATATCCTGGTAGACATATGAAACCTCAATTTTACCTTCTACTCTTTTGCCAATAGTTTCTTTAAAAACTTCAGCATTTTCTCTTTTAATAATAAAGATTACTTTTGAAAAACCAGCTTTAATAGCATCATAGATTGAATAATCGATGATGAATTCACCATTTGGTCCCATTGGTTCAATTTGTTTTAAACCACCGAATCTTGAACCCATTCCGGCAGCCATAATTACTAATTCCATATTAATTTACCTTTCTAATCCCCTTAAAACTCTTTCTAACCTTTTTTACTCCGAATCTGGCACTAAAAGCAATAGTATAATAAGTATCATCGAGAGCAACAATAATTCCTCGTCCGAAGAGGCTATGCATTAGATGATCTCCTACTTTTAAAGGCACAGTATCTGATGTATTATAAAATACACTCTTATCGTGATGCATACCATTATGAATTTCAGAAGCATAAGTCGGTATCTTTTTTTCAATGTCTAAAAGATTCTTATCAATCTCTCCAATAAATCTGGAAGGAGGATTAACTTGCTCACGACCATATAAAATTCTTCTTTTGGCATTTGTTAAGAACAAACGTTTACGGGCTCTGGTAATTCCCACATAACAAAGACGACGTTCCTCTTCAATTTCAGTCTCACTCCCAAATGCATTTTGATGAGGAAAAATTCCTTCTTCTAAACCACAGATAAAGACACAATCAAACTCTAAGCCTTTAGCACTATGAAGAGTCATCAAAGTAACAGCATCTTTTTCTTCTTTATGTTCAGACATATCGGCTACTAAAGATATCTCTTCTAAAAAATCACTTAAGTTTACAGAACCAGTTCTCTCTTCAAAGGAAGCAGTCACTGACTTAAACTCTTCTAAGTTATCCAAACGAAGATCATTTTCTAAAGACTTTTCACTTTCTAAAGATGCCCGCATCCCACTTTTATCAATAACATAATCCACAAATTCTGTTAAAGACAATTCTTCCTGAGCCTTAATCATATCATTAATTAAGTCTTTAAATACTAATTCTTTACCTTTCGTAATAGATGCAAACATACTGGTATTATTTTCCCTAGCTATAGCACTTAAATTCTCAACAGCCTTCTCCCCAATTCCTCTTTTCGGTTCATTAATTACTCTTCTAAGGGCAATATCATCATCTTGATTACAAATAAGTTTCAAATAACTTAATAAATCTTTGATTTCTTTTCGTTGATAGAAGTAATAAGCACCGACAACATTATAAGGAATATTTTCTTTTAAGAAGACTTCTTCTAATAAACGTGATTGACCATTAGTGCGATAAAGAATCCCAATATCTTTATAATCATACCCCTCATTATAAAGCTTCTTAATCTTCTCAATAATAGTTAAAGCTTCATCTTTACCATTTTCACAAACTATATACTGAGTTTTAAGACCATCGCCAATCGTTCCTTTTAGATTAAGCTCTTTTCGCTCTTTATTATTTCTAATAACACAGTTAGCACATTCTAGGATGTTATTGGTACTACGATAATTATTTTCTAAAGTAACAACTAAACAGTTTTTATAGTCTTTTTCGAAGTTTAAAATATTTCGGAAATTAGCATTTCTAAAACCATAAATTGATTGATTAGCATCCCCAACAACAAATAGATTTTGGTATTTATGCGCTAATAGTTTATTAAATTGATACTGAACTTCATTAGTATCTTGATACTCATCAACTAAAATATACTTAAATTTCTCTTGATAATGCTCGAGAACTTCTTGATGTTCTTTGAAAAGCTTAACTGGTAAGACTAATAAGTCATCAAAATCAACAGAATTATTCTTATGAATTAACTCTTCATAAGTCTCATAAATATTTAAGACTTGTTGTTCCATAGCCGTATTAAAAAGATTAGTAATTTCTCTTGGACTTAAATTTTCATTTTTAATAAAACTAATTCTATTTCGAACATAAGAAGGAGCCAGCATCTTGGGATCAATCCCTTTATCCTTCATAATTCTTTTAATAAGACTTAAGACATCATCACTATCTAAGATAGTAAAAGTAGAAGTTAAGTTACAAAGAGAACAATTTTCTCTTATAATTCTTACTCCTAAGGAATGAAATGTTCCTACAAAAGCCTTATTATCAGGAACCAAAGACTCAAGACGTTCCTTCATTTCTTTAGCAGCTTTATTAGTAAATGTTATAGCTAAAATATTATAAGAAGGTATTCCTTGGTCAATTAGATAAGCAATTCTGGTGGTTAAGACTCTTGTTTTCCCCGAACCAGCCCCCGCTAAAACAAGACAAGGTCCTTCTAAATGAGTAACAGCTTTATATTGTTCTTCGTTCAAGTTTTTTAAATAATCCATAGTATCACTCTTTTCATCAGGTAATTAAATTATACCAAAGGTTATAATTAAAGGAAAGAAAAAGCGACTTAGAGATATTCTATAATCGCTATATTCTTTTGCAATTTATCTATCAAGTCTGTTTCTTCATATTTATTAAATATTTCCATAAAATTACTATTGTCCATTAAGAACATATCATAATATTCTTTAAAGATATTAAAGATATTAGTAACTCCTAAATCACTTAAGTATTTTAAATTAGCTTCTACTAATCTTTTATTAGTAAGTAAGGATTTTTTAATTATTCCAGGAATATCTTCTTCTAATTCTTTAATTTGTTTATTCGTAAAATTACAATTTTCTAAAAAATTCATATCTCTTAAAGCTCCTTTTCTACTTCTTTAAAGTCTTCTATTGTCTTATGAGAGTTATAGAATAAACCGGTTAAAATAGTCTTTTCGTCAATAGTATCTAAATGATTAACTAAGGTAATTAGGTTTCTTTTAGTATTTTCTACTGAGAAGGCTAAGTTATTAATGATATAGGCTTTTTCTTTAAAAACAGTTAAGCTTTCTAATCTATTTAAGACTTTAGAATATTCATCAAACTTTTTAGCACCACTTAAGACTTCATCACTAGCCTTATTCTTTAAAGCCTCATATGCTTCTTTAGAGATTTCACTTTCTAATTCATCAGTTAATTTTTTACTAGGCTTAGGTAGTTCTACTTCTTTTTCGACTAATTCTTCTAGAACACTTTGACTAAAGATATAACTATTATAAGAGAAACTATTATTCTTTTCTTCCGTATAAGGGATATTATATTCTTTACAGAAGTTAATTCTTGCGATAACTAAAGGAACATTTTGACTTAAGACTTTAACATTATAAGTTAAGAGATTAGTTTCTCTGGCTTCAATAATTAAATCGATATTATCTCTTAAAGTCTTAGGTTCTTGACATAGCACTTTAAAGACAATCTTTCCATTAGGATTCTTTAAACTAATTTTATATTCTTCTAAGATTTTTAAATTTTCTTCTAGTTTTTCATTATCAACAAGACTTAAAGTAGTCCCAAATTTTTGAAGTTCCATTGCTGTAGGATTATAACCTTTATTCTTTAGACTTTTTAAATTCTTAAGATAATTTTCAAGACCATTTTGGTAAGTTACAAGACTTACATCTTGAGGATTTATCTCTTCTTCTTTTAAAGTATCTAAAATTTCTTTAGGATTTAGATTACTTGTATCAAAGTGGTCTACTAAGTCAATATCTTGAGATTTTTTTTCTAAGGCAATTAATTTATCTTTAGAAAAATCAATCGCACTAGATGTTTCTTCTTTTTCAAAAGTTATTTCTTCTTTAGGTTCTTCTTCTTTTACTTCCAAAGCTGGTTCTTCTGAAGTTATAGAATTATTGGTAACCGCATCTAACTCATCTAAAGAAATAGGCTCAATAGCAGGTTCTTCTTCTTTGATTTCAGCTGGAGTATCTTGTTTATCTTCTTCAAAAAGGCTCTTTAATTCTTCAAAAGATATGGGGGTTTCATCTTCTAGGCGACTTTCAAAAGAAATAATATCATCATTTTCTTTTGGATTTTCCTTTTCTTCTTTAGTAGTATCTTCAGGAGTTACTGGTTTTCTAACTTCTTTAGCATCTTCTTCTTTTTCTTCTTTAATATTACTAGTAGGTTCTTCATTTAATAAAGATACAATCTTATCTAAGTCAACAAAAGTATCATCATCCTTAGAGAAAATATCTTCATTATTTTCTTCTTTTAAAGGTTCTTCCTTAACAGGCTCTTCTACTTTAATAGTAGGTTTAACAAATTTATAATCCTTAAAGAAAGGAATTAACTCATCTTCAGGGAAAAGAATTAATTTAGCAGTCTTATAAGCATCTTTATCATTAAATTTAACCTTCTTTAAGATATTAATAACATCATCACGCGTAATTTCTACTTCCCCTTGACTTGAAGCCTCTAATAAATCAATTAATTTACTTTGGTTCTTTAAAGCTTCTTTTATAGAAATTTCTACTTCTTCAATAGTAGTATTCGCATCATTTAGAGTTTCTTCTTCTTTCTTGATAGCAGTTTCTAAGTCTGTAATATCATTTTCTCTAATAGTAATCTGTAAAGGTAATTGATTAGTTAATTTATCTAAATCTTCTTTAACATTAATTTTTAATTTCAAGACATTAGTAATCAAACCTAAGTCAGTATCTTTAAGATGAGAAAAAGCCTCTACTAAAGTTTTATTTTGCGACTCTAGAGCATTGATATCATTCTTAATATGCGTAATTGTCTCATTCTTAGCAGCGATATTCCTAGTCGCTTTAGCTACTATATCTTCATTTTTATTCTTCTTATTATGTAATTCTGTAAGAATACTTGATTCTGGTTCGATTAAATTTTTTAGTTTTTCTAATATACTTTGGTTATTATTCATATCACACTAACTCTCCTATTTTCATATTGATTATATCAAAATCAATACTTAAAGTAAATTATTTTACTTTATTTTCGACCAAATATCCCCTATTTTTTATTCATTTCGATATGAAGATGATTATAAGCTTTTGAAGTTGCTACGCGACCACGCTGAGTTCTTTTAATGAAACCTTCTTGTAAGAGGAAAGGTTCCACCACATCTTCAATGGTAGTTGTCTCTTCCCCAATTGAGGTGGCAATGGTCCCTGCTCCCACTGGGCCACCATTAAATTTGGTAATTAAAGCATCTAGGTATTCTAAGTCAATAGAATCTAATCCTGATTCATCAACTTTTAACCGATTTAAAGCTCTTTTCGTTAACTCAACATCAATCTTAGCATAATTTTCCACCAAGGCAAAGTCGCGAACCCTTTTAAATAAACGGTTAGCAATACGAGGAGTCTTACGACTTCTTTTAGCTAGCTCATAGGCAGCCTCTGTACTTATTGGCATATTTAAGACTTTAGAAGTTCTTAAAATAATGTCTTTTAATTCTTCATCAGTATAATAGTTTAGTTTTTCTACTATTCCAAAACGATCTCTTAAAGGACTGGAGATATCCCCCGCTCTAGTTGTCGCCCCAACTAAAGTAAATGGTGGCAATGGTAACTTAATATTTCGGGTATTCCCATCTTGTCCAACAACAATATCTAACTCAAAATCTTCCATTGCCGGATATAAAATTTCTTCAATAAATCTTGGCATTCGATGAATTTCATCGATAAATAAGACATCCCCTTCTTCTAAATCCGAAAGGATAGCGGCCAAATCTCCGGGCTTTTCAATCGAAGGACCAGAAGCGGTCTTAATATTTACTCCTAGCTCATGAGCAATAATATAAGCAAGAGTAGTTTTTCCTAATCCGGGAGGCCCATAAAGTAAGACATGATCTAAGACTTCATCACGCATCATACAGGCTTTAATAAACACTTTTAAATTAGCCTTTATCTCTTCTTGCCCAACATATTCACTAAGAGTCTCGGGTCTAATATTCTTATCAAAATCATTATCTTTTATATTAGCATTGTAAATATCTTCCTGCATACTTATTCTCCTTTAATTATATTGTATACTTCTTGAAATCCAGAAGCTCTTACCCCTTTATACTCCTTATTATACCATGTATCAATTAATATTGTTTTTACCCCATATTTAGATACATCTTCTATCTGAATAATTGCATCATCAATAAAATAATCAATTCCTATTTCTTCGCACTTCTTTCCTTTTTGCGATAAGTTTATAAAACAATCCGTAAACTTAAAACCTTTCGTTGTTAAATCGTTTTTAGTAAGACTTAAAACATCAATGGCTTCATCAGCACTTCTTCTTGTCAAAAAATATATTTCATACCCTTCTTCATAGAGTTTATCTAAGTAATATAAAGCATCGCCTTTAGGAGTAGCTTTTAAATAAAGCTTATTCTTCCGAAAAAATTCAAAAAAGGCTTTTTTAATCTCACCAGTCCAATAAAACCTTTCTTTAAAATCATACTTATCCTTATCTTGGAATCCCTTATTTTCAACATATACTTTATCATAATAAAGAGCAGCCTTATCTATAACATCTAAGGTATTCATTACTGTATCATCTATATCAATCCCTATTTTTTTCATCTCTTACCTACTCATTAATAATTTTAATGCTTCCTTTATTTGACTTTCTAATTCTTTAGTCGCATCTACTTTAGGTAATATCGCCTTAATATCATTCTTTTTATACCCTAAAGATTCTAAGACACTAACTAATTCATCTAAGTCTTTAACAGCAAATAAGTCTTGATGATCAGCAAGTTTTCCTTTTAAATCTAAGATAATCTGTCTTGCTAGTTTATCCCCAACTTTAGGAAATTTTGTTAAGTAAACTAAGTTTTCTCTTTCAATTGCCTCAATTACATCAGCCGTATTACCTGTTGATACCATCGGTAAAGCCATTTTAGGCCCTAAGCCTTTAACATTAATTAGTCTTAAAAATAAGTTCTTCTCTTCTTTTTTCTTAAAACCATATAGAGTATATTCATCTTCTCTAATGTAGTTATATAAGTAGATAGTGTACTCTAAATTTTCTCTATAAACATAAGGGTTACCAACATAGATTTGATAGCCAATATTATTATTTTCAATGACAACAAAATTTGTCCCAATTTCTTTTATTATTCCTGTTATATAGTTATACATTTTTAAAACTTCCTTTTCTTTCCCATAGTACCAACCTCCCCTCTCTTTGTCAAGATGGGATTGGTCTTTTTTGGTTTTTACTTTGCTAATACTGGTATTAATTTACCCCTCTATATATAATATATTAGGAGTCCACCTCGATTTTAATTCAAAAATGCTAAACTTTTCAAAAAAAATGGTTAGTTTCGCTTAAATTCCACCATATGCTAACTTTAAAGTTAAAAAAGAACTACAGATAACCATAAATTTTTTTTATCTTTAGAACCCCTAGACCTCGAATCGGTAAAATATATTTCCAAAATAAAACATTCTAAACAAGAAAAAACAATATAAGTGAATATTATCTATTTCTTAAACTTTACTTTTCATATTCCAACCACTTATATGGTTATAAACTCTATAAAAGAAAATGTAAATCAAATGTCAATATGAATACCTTGGAAAGTCAGTATTTATGGGACATCTACCAATTTTGCCACAGCTATGGCAAAATTCATTATCCCTACTTTTTATATAAAATTCAGCAAAAAATAATTGTAATTTTACGAACTTTAAGGTAGTATACTATATACTTTAGATGATACCCATTCAAGGAATATTTTCATTATTTATATAAGGGTATCAAAAAAAGAACTCTTTATGAGTTCTAACCATTCATCATCTGCATTACGGCAAGTACCAAAAGAATCATAACTCCAAGACCAGTGGAAATAAGCATACTCATAGTCTTATTTTCCATCTTATCTAATCTTTCTTTATACTTTGTATCACGAGCTTTTTGTTGAAGATTAGAAATCGATCTAGAGAAATTTAATAATTGTTCTTGTTTTCTATCTTGACGACCTAAACCTAAACGATAAAGTAAACGCATCATACGCATAGAATCTCTTACTGGATAAGTTCTTGCAAACTCCATATAAGGTTCAATGGAACTATCACCAGAATTAATCTTGGCAATCATTTCAAGTAAGCCCTTCTTAAAGATTTCAGGAGCCGTATCCACGCTTTTACCAATCGCAACAGGTACCGTATAATGTTGAATTAAGATTTCTAAACCTTTTAAGTAATGAGGTAACATCGCATCAATAGTATGTAAGTTATTTTTATAATAACTCTTTAGATTACTATAACTAGATTTAAAAATTAAAATTCCAGCGACAATTGCCACTATCACATAGATATAGCTAAACTTATTAATAAAGAAACAAATGACTAATAAAGCGGTTACTAACCCGGTGGTGATTCTTTTCCCAAATAAGTAGTCAGGATCAACACCTTCACCATACTTAGTACGGACTAAAAAGTCATAATCACTTTCTTTAAATCTTAAGAAGTAACCGACATTATCATTAATACACTTTTTAATATCAATTACCTTGGTCTTATTTAGAACAAAAATATATAAAGCAGATAACCCTAATATTTCAAAATACATATCTACTCAACCCCCACATCTTCATTGTAATATTTTTCTCCTGTTAACAAGAAGTAACAGTTGATAATAATAATTAGGTGTAAGATTAATTTAACATACCACATATCCAGTAATTTAATATATGAGTCTTTTCCTAAAAGAAATTGCATTACAGCGGCTAGTAAGAACAAAGCCATACCAAAGGTTAAGAATTTCTTATGGAAGTTTGCTCTATCCATTCTGTCACGATAGACACTTTCTACTAAAGCATCGATATCTAAAGACATATTTTCTAAAGACTCACCAGCATCGCGGGAACCTTCCTTAGTTATCTGGTAGAACAATTGGTGCATGTTTTTAACCATATAATAAGGATACTTTTCATTGAAATAAGCAATCGATTGATCAATGGTACCATTAGCATAAGCCATATTTATCATCATCTGAACATCATCTACTACAGGTTTTTCTAAGATACCAGATTCTACAACACCTTCTAGAGACTTAACAAAACTCTGAGTCGTATTAAATTCCATGATAACGTTAGTCGTATAAGTCTGAATCTGTTCGAAGATATATTCTGAATAGATTCTTTGCGTACGTAAATAAGATAAGTATGGGATAAAAGCAATAGCAATCGCAGCATATATAATAGTTATAAATAGATTATAGAAGTAAAGATAAGCAATACCGCCCGCAACAACTCCAAATAAAACAACTTGACTAATATATTGTTTAACAGTATATTCCTCGCCTAGCTCTTTGGTTTTCTCTCGGACTTGTTTAAAACTATAAGGAGCATATTTATCATAAAGACTAGTAACACCATCTTGAATAAATTTAAAAGCTCCTTTAGCGCCGTCTGTCGCATTCATACGATAAGAGTAAGCAAAGAGTGCTAAAGCAATTAAGATTATTAATTCCATATTATTCCTCCTATAAGACTTCTTCTGGGATAGTGCTTGTTGGATTTTCTTTATTTAGGGTATTTAAGGCTGTATTATTAAGATTTTCAGGGATTCCATTAGCAATACTAGTATTTCCTCTACTTGGATTTACTCCGACATTAGGTTGATTATTCAAAGGAGTTTGATCATTACCTGGACTAGGAGTACTAACTTTATTAGTTCCTCCACTTTCTTCTTCTTTATACTTTTCTAAATCAGCTTCTATATCACCATCATACTCCGTATTAGTTCCTAGATGGAAAGTATCTTTATCTAACATAACATTTTGAATACTTAAGTAATCTAGTAAGTGTTGAGTAGGATTTTTTAAGATATAATGTCCATCTAGAGCTTTTTTATAGATTTCATTAGTCTGAGGTTTATTATTTTCATCGACATAGAATTCACATATTTCAATAATCTCTCTTTGGAAACGATTAAATTTCTTACTGAAATAACCTTTAACATAAATACCTACTTGGACATAACGATGAATAGTATTTAAGAATTGTTCAACGTCTTGACTAGATTCCATCAAGGAATACATACGTAGGGGAATGGATGAGGCTTTATCAGCATGAATAGTAGAAAGAATATTATGTCCTGAGGAAATAGCATTTCTTACTGACATAACGGCCTCGCCAGAACGTACCTCGGATAGTAATATCCAAATAGGGTTCTGACGCATACAAGCTACTAGAACATCAGTATAACTACAGATATTATTAGTCTTCATAGCGACAATATCACGATGGGGGAAAATACGGTCTAAGTGTAATTCTAAAGTATCTTCAATCGTAATAATTTTTTCATTTTCCTTAATATTAGAAGCCAAGTATTTTAAAAGTTCAGTTTTACCAGAACCGGTTTCACCAGCGACAATAATATTAGCATGACCTGCTACACACTTCATTAAGAAGTCATGTAAGGTTTCCGTGATATATTCTTCATTAATTAATTTTTGTTTATTAAGACGGATTTTAGCGGGAGTCTTACGGATAAGACAAGCAATACCGTTCGTAGCAATTGATTCATGGATGAAATTCATACGAAGTTCAGCAGATTCAGCATCTAATAAGGGGTGCGCCATATTGAAGGTTTTCCCCATAACATTAGAACACTGGAAGGCAAGCTTTTCCATAAAAGTATTATTAATATCGGGACGTTCTACTTGATAAACGCCTTTGGATAAGGTTTTTAACCAAACTTGACCATTATTAGAATAAGAAATATCGGTAATATCATCATCAGCTAAGAATTCGGCCAAGGGACCGAAGTCCATTTGTTCAAAGATTGCTTCATTCATAATATTCCTTCTTTCTAATTAGTTATGGTTTCTGTTTTATTATATATATAATTAGTAATTTCTTCAGTTGAGACGGTAGTAGAACCTTCTTCTTTAGTATAGTTAGAGTTTCTTGGTACGGGAATAATTTCCACATTAGTAACATATTCACTCTTCTTTAGAAGGTCAAATAACTTATCTTCAACTTCGAATAGTAAAGCGGCTGGTGTTCCTCCTGATAGAGTATTTTCTAAAAGAGAATTACCACTAGAGTCTTTAATTGCTTTAATCTTAATTGATTTTACTAAGATAGCCATCATAACTTTACCATTGTCTTTAGCTTCCATATAAAGGTCAATATAATCTCCGGGACGGAAACGATTCGAATAGGTTGATTTATTATTAACTTTTAAAGAATAAACCGTATAACCATCTTGCATATTCATAAAAGCATAATCAGGCATTTCTTCTTCTTTTAAGACGGATTCGGTATAGAATAAACTTTTAGCGGGAATATCACTAGAATAACTAGAATAATAATTAATTAGTTCTTTATCCGTAGTTATTATATTCTTAGCATTTTTAACAAGGGTACGAGGGACTTTAACGTGTCCTATCATCTCCTTAGTAATTTGGGTTTTTCTAGGAATTTCTTTTAGAGCATAAGGAATGCTAACAAGGTCGATAGCCTTATTAACTCGGTAGTTATAACCGATTACTAAGACTAAAATTCCGGCTAGAATACATAAAATTGTTACGGTGTTTTTATTTTGAATAAATCTTTTTATTGGTGCTAGGGCATTTTTCATTAGTTAGTCGCCTCATTTCCATTAGTATTAGGGGTATTAAAATTCTGACTGACACTAATTGATTTTGATAAAATAAAGTTTTGGATATATTGAGAATCAATTGTAGCATCTCTATCGGTTGATGAATAGCTAGCATTTCTTGGAATTGGCATAACACTTATACCACCAATGTACTCGGTTTTCTTTAAAAGAGTATATAATTCATCAGGAACTGCAAACCACATCTGAGCAGGAGTTCTAGTATCACTGGATGATTCAAAGACATCATTTCCACTAGAGTCTAGGACTGCTAAGACTTTTATTCCTTGAATTAAACGACCAAAGATAACTTTATTCGTACTAGATGTTGCTTTAACAAATAAATCAACATAATTTCCTGTATAGATAGAATTTCCATAAGTCGAGTTGATATCAACTGCTAGGTTATAAGCAGTATACCCATCTGGAATATTAGAAAATTCATTAGTAGTAGCTTCTTCAAAAGAGACAATATAGTCTTTATAGAAGAAACTATTAGCGGGAATAGTTTCTCCATACTTAACATAATTACTAGTTATGTTAGCACTAGAAGTTACTATTCCTAGACTTTTAGCTATTCTTTTTGGTAATTCGGTATAGCCAATAGCATCTGCCGTAATTTGACTACGACTAGTTAATTCTTTTTTCGCATAAGGGACTCTAATAGTGGTTACGGCTTGATTGACACGGTAGTTATAGATAGCATAAAGACCAATGATACCAAGGATAACAATGATTATTGTTAGAGTGTTCTTATTCGATAAGACTTTTTTTATTTCTTGTTTTACTTTATCCATTTTTATTCTCCCTTATTTAATCTATTTTATTTAGCCAGCCCCTAGAAATAGCATAACCAATAATGCCACTTGTTGTGTTAGAAGCGGCCGCACCAGTTTCTCTAGTTGGATCGTTGTTAATAAATTCATTTAGAGAATCACTACCAAAAGAACGGCTAAAGTCTAAAATCATCGCTTTAATAAATTCTGACCAATAAGTACCAACATTATTATCAACTTTACTAGCATCGCCATTCTGGCTAGCCCATTTTCTTAAATTTGGTAAGTTAGCACTCAAAATACGATTTCTTAAGTCTTGATTTAAACCATCAGTACCAGTTTCATTTAAGACCTTTTGTAAGGTGATAGCAAGTTCTGGAGTTGGATTATAAGTTAAACATTTTTGAACGCTATCGCCACCGGTTGTACTCGAAGTAGTTCCCTCAGAACCGCCAACTAAAACCATATCAATTTTATTAACTAAATCAAAGCTATTGTTAGTTGTACCAGCAATATTTACAGAATTACTAACACTAGATATTTTAACACTTACTTTTGGAGGTACTTCATGAATATCATAAAATGATATATTATATTCTTTTGTCATTGTTGCTGACTCAGAGAAACGGCGAATGAAGTTTTCAATAAACTTTTCTTTAGAAATTTTTAAATCACCATATAAACGATAATATGAGTAGTCAACAGCATCAACCATCGATGCCGATGCTGTTTCCTTTAACTCGTAATAGTCTTGGGTAGTTCCCGTTGTGGTACTACTAATTAGAAGCATAACGCCTATAACTAGGATACCTAGCATTACTAACCAGTAGCCCCAGTAAGATTCTTTCATATTCTTCTACCTCTTTTCTATTTTAAATAACTATCGATTTTACAAGATGAGTATTCACTATTAGATTGAATATCAGCAAGGAATTGTGATTTATATTCACGAGATTCTTTACTAATTGAACTTGCACTATAGTCGCCAAATCCTAAATCGATTATTTCTTGATTTTTATTATAAGTCTTAATAGCATTCATACAAGCAGAATTCATAGTAATAGAGTATTCTAAGTATTTTTCATCATCTGCATAAATACCATCGCCAACGTCTTCAATTTGTTTAATGATATCACTAAGTTTTTGACCTTTTCTGTCAGTAGTATTTTCAACACCAGAAGTTTCACCACTCCAGTTATATCCCTTAGATGAATTACCATTAGGGAATAAATCATAGTTAGATACAACCTTAGTATAGAATTGTAATGTACCATTATTACCAATTAAAGCCGAACTATTATTAGTAGTTATAGTGGTTTGAAGAGCGCTATCTTCACCATATAATTTAATACCTTGGCAATGATTGTTACATACATTGTTATAAATTTCATTGCTGGCTGGGACTTTAGTTGCTTCTACATAGCTACAACAAGTATCACCATCTGCTAGTAGTTTATTAATACAAGCATTAGCTTTATTTTCGTATTCTTCATATAACTTGTCGTCTTTATTAGTATGAAGGAATAAGTCTAAGTAAGATTTTTCATCATCATTTTGACAATCAGATGATTTCAAGATATCTTCACAGCTTGGAATAACAGTATCTGGTTCTGCTTTAACTTCGTAGTTGCATACATATTGGTTAGCAAGAAGTCCACTAACATAACCATTATCATCAACAATACGACCTAAAGAATAAGTATTGTTATAGTATTGACCTAAATTATTAATTTTAATTTGATAACTATATTTACCTGGCATTGTTGATAGAGCTATTGGATATACTAAACCTTCAGCTTTTTTCTCTGAGCCATCAGTCGTTACGATGTCAGTATTTTTAATAGCTTCATCACCAGCATCAACTAAGATTGGAGCTTCGGTTGTATCATTAAAGTTATTAGGATTGGTTACATAGATACCTTTATTAGAATATGTCCAGTATGGCTGACTTGATTTATAATAGATAAATTTCTGTGAGCCTTGACCATTAATACTTGAGGCAATATCATTTACTTTATTTAAGAATCCTGATGTAGTACCGCCAACTTTATTAGTAGCCCAAGTTGCTATATTAGATAATAAACTTTGTAGATTGAAACCAGCAATTGAGACACCTGGATTACCATATCTTGAAATAGTGGCAACACGTTTAACGTTACGGTATTTAACATTTTGTCCCTCTTGAACATGAGCAATTAATTTTGTAACAATTGAAGTTTCTAGTCCTTTGAAATTTGCACTTGCAATTGATGATGTTGCTTCTTTAAAGACATTAGAGGTTCCCTTATAACTTAAATCATAGGCAATTGAACCTGGTATATAAGTATTTACTGAACCAGCTACATCTTCATCAGAAGATAAACCAAACAAATTACATAATTTTTCATTACCTTTACAGATATTATTAGTAAATTCTTGAACTTGAGGTATTTCTTTAAGATTACTAAATAATTGTCCGATAACTTCCTTATTTTCATTAAAGAATTTAGCTACATCATTAGAGTTATTACCATTTAATAATGCAGCAGCAATGCTACCTAACATTCCATCAGATGTTACACAAGTACCATCCATAATATTATTCCAATCTTGGATTTTATTTATATCAACATCTTTATAACAATAATAGGTTGAAACATCAGGAGTTTCATTTTTATTAATAGCTTGTAAAGTAATACTATTAGTTGTTTTATTATTCTTATTAGCCATAAATTCTAATAAGTTATTATTTTTATAACCATAAGTAAATGTTATCTCTGGGTCCATTTGATATTCTTGATCCCAAATTGTGCAAGCATTCATATTTGAAGCTTTACTAAGAAGATCCGTACGGTAATTTTCATATTCATCTTTATATTTACGCATTTGTTCTCTTAGACTGGCTATATAAGCATAATATGGACTAAATGTTCCTCTTAAGTAATAATAGCCATCAAAAGCATAATCTAAAACTTCAGATATATCCTTTTCAGTTAAAGATAATATATCTTTGGCATCACCAACAGCTTGAAAAATTTCATTTATTGTTGAAAGTACTCCACTTACATCACCAAGACTACCAAAGCTTGAAGAATTTAGTTTCTTTATGCTTCTCTTGGTTGGATTTTTCAAGATATTACTTGCATTAGAAATAGCATTAAATGTTACTTGAACATTACCAATAGCTTTAGTTGTCGTATTAGTTGCCTTTTGGAATGATTCTACACTCTTTCCTAAGTTTCTAAAATTAAAGTAAACACCAAAATGCATTGATTTCATAATATAGCTGCTAGGATCCATTATCCAAACTTCGATTTCATTTCCGGTTGTTTCTTTACTAATAGTTTTAGTTGTATCCTGGACAAATTTTGAACTTAGTTTAGTTTCATTAGAAGTAGAATTCTCTAATTTAAAGACATCAGTTGTATAAGTATATGGTTGAGCTTTTTGAATATTAAAAATTTTAAGTGTACCTTGAGTACTTGAATTAGTATTAGTTACGACATTTTTAACAGCAGTTGAACCTTGGGCATAAATTTGGCAAACGTCAGCACCAAGAAATCGTCCTACATTACATAAGAATGTTATAAAGCCTTTACCAATAGCATCTAAAGCCACACTGCCAAGACTCTTTAAACCAGTTTTGGCTAAATTACCAACCTCATTAGCTATTGTGTCTTTAACACCATCAATTGAAGTATTAATTTTATCTTTATATTGTTCAAAAGTATCACCAAATGCAGTTTCAGCAGATTCTTTAAAGGCGTTAGTAATTGTATCAGAATTTAAATCACCACTAAGAAATTCTCCGGCAATATAAATAGCAAAGTTTTCCATACTATTTGAGAAGTTACCTTGAATACGCCAGAATTCTTCACCCGTTGAAACACCTAGAGCTTCACTAATAATTTTATCTCTAATGGTTGCTAAAGATGAATTTAACTGAACTTTAAAGTCATTTATTGCACTAGTAGTATCAATCATTGTAGCATCATTTTTAACTGGACTTTCTACTGGCTCGGTAACAATAGCCTGTCTAAATGAAGAATACTGATTAATATAGTTATTATAGGCATCTAACATTTTTTGCTTTGTATTAGCAGCTTCATTTAAATATTTAGTATTATCTACAGAAGTAGTAACACAAGTTCTTTGACCAGCAACACCAACAGTTGCATGATATATATTATCTAAGTTAGTAGAAATATATCTTCCTGCATAAGTAGTTCCAAGATTACCTGGCATCTTAAAGGCATAATCTTCTTTACAAACTATTTTACAATAATCATTAGCAGTTTGAACAGTATATGAGTTACCATTTGGGTCAGTAGCTTCTACCCCATTCTCACCAATTATACATTTCTCCCAGTTAACAGTAAACGAACTAGTAAGGGAATCCACTAGACCAGAAACAGAACCTAGATTAGTAGCATTCATAACTTGGTCTTTAATGGAGCCTAAGTAATTTAGAACACCATTTAAGCCATCACCGGTTGAAGAAACTACAGTTTGAATAGTACTTGAGAATGATAAAATATTGTTCATTACTTGATCCATACCAGTGGCTTGAGCTAAATAATCAACTAAGTAAGAAGACGCTTTAGCAATATCTTTTAAACTAGAAGCAGAAGAGGCACTGTCAACGGAATTTTTAAGAGCTTCTAATAAGTTTTTAGTATCGGTAGATATCTTAGTATTACTAGCAGCTTCATAAATTTCAGCCCACTCCTTTTTTACATTATCATAGCCATTATCCGCAACGTTAACCATTGTTTCTAAGAATAGTTTTGATAATACTTTGAAGTTATCTTGAGCGGTCCCATTAAAGTTAACATTGTTAAGGGCTTGACTTAAAAATCTAGCGGTCTGGTTTTGATTATTAGTATATAACGAATCTAAAAATTTCAATTCATTTTTGATATTCTTAGTAATATTTACTTTATCAGCAAAGTTATAAAGTAAAGCACTTGAGTTCTTTAATCCACTTATAGATAAGCCATTTAAGCCAATGTCCTTAAGTAATTGAACCATAGAAGTAGCATTGCCAATTAAAGTTCTTAAATCTCCAATATTATTAATACCACTCATAAGAGAATTAAATAATGTTCCTGATTGGGTTCCTTCAATTAAATAGAAAACCGTTTCTGAATTAGTACAAGGAAGAGCGAAAGTTGCACGACAAGTATTTTCCTTTTTCTTACCCATATCAATTGGAATTTCTTCCATTTTTTCAGCTTCACCATTATTAAAAGCAATAAATTTCTGATAAGTTTTAATAACATGTTTAGTTTGTTTTTTAGCAGTTGTAGTTAAAACTAAAATATTAGTAATTGATTTTTTAGAAACGTAACTAGTAGTAACTCTAAGTTTAATAGAATCGCTTTCTCCCAATGATTGATATACATTTTTTTTAGTTACTTTAAATTTAGCAACAGTGTAGCCGCTAGAATCTCTAGTCCAGTCGCTAATAGTTGTGATATCTGAGTCATTAATTGTTATAGTTGTACCACCATCAGTAACAGCAGTAATCTTAAAATTTTCTTTACTAGTTGCTTCCGTTATTAAGCGGTCATCGTCACTTTTTAATTTGACGGTAAATGTTACTTCAAAACCGGTATTTGACTCAATCGTCTTTGGAGTTTCATACTCTACTTTGAATTCTACTTCGTTCTCAGCTTTAGTAATAGATTCATTGCCAGTAGCAAACGTTGTTACATCATTATAAACTTTCGTTAACATAGCATCCGCATTAGTAAAATGTTTTTTATTGTAACCATCATAAGCCGTTACCAAGTCTCGCGAGGTGTTAATTGTTGCTATTATATGTGGGTTATATACTGAAAATTCACTTCCGCCATAATTAAAAATAAGCATTCTGGCAACGTTATTTAAAACGTAATCAGCATAATATTCAGCTCTAGTACCACTTGTTCCTGAAGCATTTTTAATTTCATTTAAATTATTTTCGTCAGCATACCAATTAGAATATAAGCGATATAATCCTCGCCAAAGTACAGAATTTTCCTTAATGATTGTTTGAGGCTGAGAATGATATTTTACTCCATCTGACTCAGGACCTGTGGCACCAGGATCAACGCAAAAGGCCGTAATTGGTGTTGTCGTATCTTGACCATCGCAAGCATAATATGTTTTATAAACATTATAATAGTTATGAGCTCCTACTGGTGATTTGAATAAAGGGTCATTTTTATAACTTTCTACTTCTTTAACAATAAAGTCGGTACAAGCATTTTTACCATAAGTACTGCTATTATTAGCTTGACTAACAACTTCTCCGGTTTCAGTATCCACTGTCGTCGCTGGTAAAGACTCATTTAGCTTTTCACAAGCATTTCTAGTAGTTGCTGATTTAGAAGTATCAGTTTGACGATACTTGCCTGATTCTGCTGCTTCGCTAGCTTTCATCCATTTATAAGTAGTAACATTAGAAATTTTTACTTGATAACACGCTTCTGTATCATCTTTTGTTTGCTTAGTATCACCACATTTGCTAGTATCAGATTGAATGTTACTAGTGTTGCAACTGTTTTTAGAAGTTGTTTTATAACCACCAGGTACCCTACAACAAACATTATCATTAGATACATCAGCTACTATCGTTATATTTACCCTTCTGGTAACTTCACTTGCAGTTCCAGCATTAATCTTGTATTTGAATGTTAAAGTATTGCTAGCACCATTTTGAATACTGTTCTTTTTTGTCTGGTCAAAAATTATTTTATAATCATTTCCATTTTTTCTAGCAACAGCAAAGGCAGTGTTATATGCTCCTCTTGAGTATGTTGGGGCTCCATCAAGAGTGATTTTACTTTTTTCTACTTTCGTTCTATTAGAAATCATACCTATTACAGTGCTGACTAATTCAGACATATTCATATCAGCTTTGGTTATTTTTTTGGTTATTGAAATGCTTGATAAGGAGCCAGCTACATCACCAGTTTCGTCTTCTGCATAAACTACATTGCAGTCGATAAATCCAAATCCTATAATTAGAAATAAGCAAATGATAATTACTTTTTTAATACTACTTTTCATTAAACAATTTCCTCCTTTCTCTTTTTATTTCGTAGATATATAAAGGTACCAGTACCACCAATTATTATCAAGATAACAATAGTAACTATAACCCAGTGTTTCTTAACAAAATTAGTAGTTTCTTCTAAGATACCTTCTTTTCTAGTTTCATCATTAACACTTTTATGAGTCTTAGCATATTCATTAATACCATTAACAAAGTCAATATAAGCTATATCATCAGCAGTCATAAACTCTTGACAATAAAAATAATCAGGATAATCACTACAAATTGATTCATTATAGTACTGGTTAGCTCTTGGTACCGTAACATTTATCTGTCTAATAGCCTTTTTCCCACATTCAGTATCAACCGGATAAATTGAAATAGTATATTGTTTAACTTTTCCCATACCACCAGTAGAATAAGATACTTCCCCATCAGTTTCTGGGTCATAATCAAGACGATATTTAGAACTATCATATTCTAAGATAGCATAAATATCACTGGTTAAATTGTAAACGTCAATCATGCCTAAGTATGAAGTTCCGGTTATCTCTTCACCACTATCTGGGTCCGTACTCGTATAATTATAAGAATAAGGATAGCCCTTAGCAGTTACGGCCCCAGCCGCATTATTAAGTTCAGCTTGGCGTTCTAAAGTACAATATTCTGCTTTTACTTTAGGAATAAAAAGTAAACTTAAGAGAAAAAATAGTAAATATTTTCTTTTCATGTTAACCTCCTTAGACGTTTTCCGATTTTATAAATCGATAATTTTTATCGAATGTATATTTGATAGATGGCATACCTTCAGTATTTTTACAATCTTCTAAAGCACGACCATTAGATATATAAATTTCTGGTAAAGTAGTTTCACAATAAACTTTTTCTTTAAAGGCACTATCGTAAACTCCATACTTCATCTCACCATCAAATTGCATGACATTAAAATAATACTTAGCAGATATTTCATAGCCGCTAGAAGTCTTTTCTAAAGAACCTTTTTCACTTTCATAAGTGCCATCAGCATTTTCATCATCAGAATCTTCTTCATCAGTATAATCAACCATACTTATTGGTATCATACATTCAGTATCATCGCAGATAACAGCATTTACTCCTCTAAAGAAGCCATCGGTTATAATTGTTTCTGGTTCCATTTTCAAATCTTTAAACTTAGCCGCTAAGGCTTTATTAATAAATTTTATGGATAATTTTACTGTACCTAACTCTGTATCCTTATCAAACATATTAGCACCAGCCATATATTTAATTAGATCTGAGTCATTAAAGAACATCCTACTTAAAGTATAAAGAATTTTTACATTAGTATTGATATCATCAGAGTATGTAGCTCCCCAATAAATCTCATCAACTGTACCAGTGCTATCAGTACTACTTATAAAGTCTTTAATACTATCCTCATCAAAAGGTTTAATAGCATCCTTAAGATAATTTTCAAATTCATTAGTAGTTGGATTATCTGGGGTTAATTCTTTATCCTTATGAAATATCTTCGAACAAATAAATATTATTAGCCCTATTAAAATCAGCCCTATTAATATGGATATAATTATAGTTTTCTTATCTTTAAAATTAGGTTTTAACTTATTTTTCATACTTACACTTGTCCTTCTCTATCATAACTAATATAAGGATAACATTTTTTTCGTAAAAAAACAATTTATTCTTACAAAAATGGCTATTTTTTTTAAGGAAGCCAATTGACTTTAGAAAGGGAATATGGTAAATTATTCTTGCATTTAATTGGCAGTGCCTAAAGTTTAGAGAAGTGTCTATCACGGTTTTGGTTATAAGTATCTTATGACTGCCTAAAGAGAAAATATCTGGATAGACTCCCCTAGAAACGGAAGGTATACTAAGTAAAAGCAAAATTATTAGAAAGGAGAATATTTTATGGCAAGATATACTGGTGCACAATATAAGAAGTCACGTCATCTTGGTTTCTCTACTTTAGAAAATGGTAAAGAACTTGCAAGAAGACCTTATGCTCCTGGTATTCACGGACAAGATCGTAAGAGAAAGTTAAGTGAATATGGTGTTCAGTTACAAGAAAAACAAAAGGTAAGATTTATGTATGGTTTAAATGAAAAGCAATTTGCTAAAACATTTAAACGTGCTACTAAAATGGCTGGTATTACTGGTGAAAACTTACTTCAACTTCTTGAGACTAGACTTGACAATGTAGTTTACCGTATGGGTATGGCTACTACTCGTCGTGGGGCTCGTCAAATCGTTAACCATGGTCATATTACTGTTAATGGTATCAAAGTTGATATTCCTTCTTATACAGTAAAACCTGGTGATGTTGTTGCAGTTAAAGAACAATCTTTAGATCATCCTGCAATTAAAGCCGCTGTTGAAGCTACTTTAAATAGACCTGCTTATGTTGAATTTGATGCTAATAAGTTAACAGGAAAATATCTTCGTTATCCAGAAAGAAGCGAATTAAATCCTGATATTAATGAAGCATTAATAGTTGAATACTACAATAGATAGTAGATAAAGACTCCAATCGAATTGATTGGAGTTTTTTAGCACTTAAAAGCAACCCTACTCTTGGGGTTGCTCTTCTAAAGGATTCATAATAACAGTACAAACGGAATATGCTTTTAAGTCTTCAATAACTTTACTAGCAGTATCCATATTAAGACTTTTAATTATATCATAAGTATTAGTAATAAATTTATTATGTGTCATAATATTATCTTGAATCATATTATTTAAGTATTCTATGTCATCTAAACCATAGATAAAATCTGCAATATTACAACGGATTCTTCTTTCTAAACGTTTAGGGGTTAAATCCATATGATCATAATTTTCTTTTAATCTCTTCTCTATTTCATTTGGATACTTAGTCTCCGCATTAATATTAATTATTAGAAAATCATCTACTAAATAAGCATTAGTACTTAATTTGCTAATCAAATTACTCTCTAATAGTCTTTCTTTGATATCACTAGTTGTTCCGAAGTTAGCATTCAAGATAATTCTGGTATAGACAAGTTTTTCCATATCACTAATGTTACCTAAACTACTCTTTTTAATCTTATAAGCTATTCTTAGTTTAGGAGTAGTAACATTTCCATTAACCGTAACTTTTTCTTCATTAACTGTTTCTTTTTCTTTAGGTTTAATCTTTAGGGGATTTAAATACTTAGGAAACTCTTTAGAATTTTGATTTTCTCTAATAATAACATCTAAGTAATCAGGATCAAAATTACCTGTTACGGTTAAAAACATATTACTAGGATGATAAAAGGTATCATAGACTAAATTAATTTCTTCTAAAGTAATATTCTTAACATCTTCTTCATCCCCAGTAACATAATACTTTCTTTGATTATTATGGAAAAGAGCGTTATTTAAATGATAATATAATACTTGATAAGGATTATTCTTTCCCATTTTAACTTCATTAAGAATAATCTTACGCTCTTTTTCAATTAATTCTTTTGTAAAATAAGGAGTCTCTACATAATCTAGTAAATGCGTGATATTTTCTTTTAGATTAGCACTAGCTAAAACTTCATAAGCTGTATAATCAAAAGTCGTAAAAGCGTTTATAGATGATCCTAACTTATTATAGTAATCATGAGCAGTCTTATTGGGACCTTCATTAAACTTAACATGTTCTAAGAAGTGAGCAATTCCTTTAGAGACTTTTTGAGTTTCATTACCTATTTTAAACTCGGTATCAATGCTTCCATATTTAACAGATAATGTTGCATAGAAGTTAGAAACATTTGTTTGCGGCCACATAAAGACTTCTAAACCGTTATCTAGTTTATCATAGTAGATGGTTTCATTATATTTATTAATTGTTAGTTTTTTTAGCATTGGAACCTCCTAATAAATAGATGGTATTTAGTTTAATCTTTTTTGATAAGGCCACTATTTCTTCTTTTGTTACGGTCGTAATTTCTTTTAATCTTTCATTTAAGAGCGGGGCTCCGGTTAGATTATGGAATAAATAGTTATCAAGAATACTAGTCTCGGTGTCCATACTACTCTTTATTTGATTTACTAAGGTATTCTTAGTAGCGGCTATCTCTTCCTCAGTAAATAAACCTTGTTGCATTTCTTTAAGAGCTTTATTTACTAATTTTACACAATAATCTTTATTCTCATAATCAATTCCTGCATACACAATTAAAAGATTATCATGTTTCTGAAAGAGACTATAAGTCTGATAACACATACCATTATCTTCTCTTAGATACTGACATAGTTTATTACTTAAGGAACCATTTCCAAAGATAGAGTTAAAGTATCCCATTACATAATTTTTCTCTCTTATAGTTAAAGCATCTGTTTGATATAACATAATTAAACTAGATTGTTCATAAGGACCAATCTCTTCTTTATCAATTATCTTTTTAACTGGTTTATTCTTTAGAAAATACTCTTCTTCAAGATGAGGAAGATAATTATTATGATAATTTTCTCTTACTAAGGATGCTACCTTATCCATATCGGTATTTCCTATAAAATAGATATCACAAGCAAAGTCTTTTAAAAACTCTTGGTAATAATTATATAAATCCTCCGGAGTTATTCTATCTAGGGCTTCTATAGTCCCGGGATAATCAAAACTAGCAGGGTTATCCTTATCTAGAGTCTTAAAAGCTTGTCTAAAAGCATAAGTCGTAGGATTATCCTTATTATTTAGAATAGAAGTACGAAATAAATTCTTAATAACTTCAAAGTCTTTTAAATTAGCCTCTCCATTACTAAAATTGGGATTAAAGATAAATTCAAAAGGAAATTTAATTACTTCTTCTAAGTACTTCTTATCAGTATATTTAGGATCTAAGAAATCTAAAATAAAATCTATAAAAAACATCTGTCCTACTCTAGTACTAGCTTCATAAAAGGAAGCATCATATAAGTCTTCTAGTTTTTCAATAACTTTCTTTCGTTTATTATATTTCTTTGAAGTATAGTTAAGATAATCTCCTAAGAAGTTATTAATCGTTATCTCTTCATTATTTATTCTTTTCTTAAAGATGATCTCTAAATGACAAGTTTTAAATTTATCAGTCTTAATTGTATATAAGTTATAGGTATCATTTTTGTATACTTTGTATTCCATAATCTATTTGTCTCCTAAATATAGTATGTCTTATGTTTTTATTTTTATTCTTCGATTTCTTTGGATAATTCTGGTTCATTTTCATTATTTTTTTCGACCGGATTATACCATTTACTTACTCCCTTATAAACAAGGTTAAGTTTACTTCCATTGATACGGTATAAGTCTTGGGTTTTACTCTCTTCATCATAGTTTTTAGTCGCATACATTAAGTCATCGTTGATATAAATAAACGAATTAACATCATCGGCTAGTTTACTATTAATAATACCATTATAAATAATAAGTTTTCCCGCATTATTAGCATAGTCTTTTAAATAGTATAAGGAGTTTTCTGATTCTGAGATTGTTAAATATTCAGGATAAACATTGGTACTTACAACGCTACTCTTCCCATTATTAGCTATCTTTAAGGTATTAGATTCTCCATCTTTAACTAAGTAAACAAGACCCATATCACTTCCCATTTTCTTAATACTAAGACTTAAATTTTCATCAAGAATTTTATATTCACTAGCATGTCTATTACTTACTTTACTATAATAAAGGGTATTATCTTCAGTAAAATAGATGCCATCACTCTTTAGATAGGTTACAACCGTATTATCGCTAACAGCTTCTTTAACTAAAGAAGTATCTATATCACTTTGATAATAAAGTCCATTTTCTTTTGTTGTCTCAATATCTTTTTTAAATTCTTCTAGAGAAGTATAATCAGCCAAATCAAAATTATTATTCCAGTTCATCTTGGTATAAATAAGCATACGACTGGCAAGATCGTAAGTATAAACTTTATTAACTGAACTAGCAAGCAAAGTCGTAGTCTGATTATTTTGATAATACACATCAAAAGCACTTACGGTATAGTTTTTAGCATATTCACGCATCTTATTACGTTCATTTACTAAGGTCTCTTCAGCTTTTAATTTGGCTTTTTCTTCTTTTGATAATGATTCATCATTAGATGCGACAAACTTTTTATCACTACTAGCTAGACTATCTTTAATATTATTATAGATATTTATGGTATCCTTAGTCTTCGCCGTATAAATAAACTTCGTAAAGTTAGCATTATAAGTTAATAAAGTATCTATATTTGTTAAGACTCTTTCATTATTAAAGTTGGTAAAATTATATAAATAGTAACTTAATGACTCATCAGTATTAATAGTCGAATAAAGCATCTTCTTCCCATCTTTACTTAGAATAATATCTTCATAAGACTTAGCCACGGTATCAATAGTCTGATTATCAATATCTTTAACTAAAAGAGAATTATCTTTCTCATAAATAACATAATCTAGAGAAACATCTAGAAGTTTCGTAACATTAGAATCTACTAAGTAACTAGAATTATTCTTCCGATTATAGATATATAAGTCTTTGTTAGTCTCAATATAATAAACATACTTATCATCACTACTAAACCCATAACTAGAAGCTTTACTACTAAGAAGTTTCTTATCTTCGGTACTCGTGGTATCTAAAAGATACAAGTTATTAGAGTCAGTATACAAGATATGACGGATATCACTATTAGCATAGACAATATCAGTTTCTTTAATATCAGTAATATTATTAACATCATTATTACGAGTAATTACTCTTAGATGATTATCAGAGCCCATAAAGACAAAGGGATAATCAGGAGTAATATTCGTACGGAATAAGCTACCTACTAAGAGTAAAAAAATAGATAAGAACATAATGCTAAAAACGATTAAGTAAGACTTAGACGATTTGACTATGTGATTAGTTCTTATTTCTTCTTCAGTTATTGTTAAATTTTTTTCTTTATTTTTTTTCTTTTGCACAATAAAACACCTCTACTTATATTATCATATTAAACTAATAAAAAGTCAATTTAACTTTTCATACTCACTCTTTAAGAAACGATCAGTCATTCCGGCTATATAGTCAATTACTACGCGCTCCAGGCTAGTATTTTTCTTATAATCTTCATTCATATATTTATAAAAATAGATATAGATATGACTAGTCTCGTTGTGCGTCTTTAAGTCAGATAGACTACTTTTAAAGACTTTATTAAACATTTCTTCCCATTTATCTAAAGTTTTGGAAGAATTTACTTTACTATAAATGTGTTCATAATTGAATTTCTTAAGATTAGATAGACATCTAAAAGCTTCAGGACTCATTGCAATATAATCTTTATTAATACTGTTTTTTATGATGTCATTAATAAAGTAGTTAACAATCTCTTTATTAGTAAGTCCTGTAATCTGGATGATATCTTTGGGAAGCTCACTTCGTTTTAGAAAATTTAAGCGAATAGCATCTTCAATATCCCGACCTAAGTAGCTTATAATATCACTAATCCTAACGACACATCCTTCTAGAGTCATCGGAATAAGTGAGGTATTAGCATCTTTATCTTGATAAGTTCTATAATATTCTTGGAAGACTTCTTCTTTAGTCTTAGGAACAGGTTTATAACAAGATAGTTCGAGCTCACCATTATGACACATAATAGCATCAATTACTTGGACGGTTAAGTTAAGACCAGAACCTTTATTTTCTAGAAATTCTAATTTGCGGACACTTTGGATATTATGATTAAAATAGCCTTCCCCTACTCTTAGGGAGATTCTATTCAAAATGGCTTCCCCAGCATGGCCAAAAGGCGTATGACCAATATCATGACCTAAGGAGGCCGCTTCGATTAAGTCTTCATTAAGTCTTAGGGCTCGCCCAATTGTCCTAGCAATCTTGCTAACAAGTTGGACATGAGTACTACGACGAGTAATATTATCATTTAAGGTATCACTAAATACTTGAGTTTTATTAATATAACGCGTATAGGCTAAAGAATAAATAATTCGGTCGATATCATGAAAATATGGTGGGCGGATGTCTTCAGGCTCTGGTTTTACACGGTAAGCATCTTTATTCTTAGTGGCTAGAGGGCCTAAAAAGGTATCGTGATTCATATTTTCTTTAATCATTTCTATAGTCTTTGTATCCATTTTCATCACCGAGATTATTGTAACAAAAAAAGATTGCAAATACTAGGATTTATGTTAAAATAACCCCAGGTGGTTTTGATGGATTTTGGAAATAATGTTGTTGTAGTTAATGGGATTTTAAGAACTAAGGATGAGGCTAGAAAACTATATTATGATGCTTTTGATTATAATATGGTAACACTTTTAATTCCCGATAATCAAGAAGGCTTTATATTTTACCCTCAGCTTAATCTTGGGTATAAAGGCGATAAAGATTATTATACTTCTTTAGGACATGCAAAGTGTTTTGAAAAAATTAATAATTTATTATTAAGAGATAAGATGAATAATTATGCAATTAAAGATTTTGGTAAAATTCAGTCTCGCACTTTCATCGCTAGTAAATTTGTCGAAAAAGGAGCCGGCGTTATTATGCGTACTAGTAAAGATAATTTTGTACTTATTTTCCCTGGTTTAAATGATAATCGGGAAAAAAATATTCTGATGTGTGATAATGCTTTAAAGTTAATTGATTTATTAAAGGTTGATTTAACGAAGGGATGTTTTCAAATCAATGGGCAAATAATTTTTAATATTGAAGATTTCAAGGAATATTATAATCTTTTAAAAACATATGATCATCCTAAAAAAAGATATCGTAGAATAAGTAAGTAAAGATAGTTGTGATATGGCGTGAAGTTGTAAGATAAAAGTAGACACAAAAAAGATGTGTTTACTTTTTCTTTTATTATTCTAATAATTGTAGTAAAATATTTACTTGGTATTAGCTTTAGAAAAATATATTATTTTTTAAAGAAAGAGAGAGTAATGATGAAAAATAATATCAAAAAGCTGCAAACAGAAATTTATAAAATCCAATGTAAAAATTGGATTAAAAATACGGCAAAAGGCACCAGTTCAGCCGGAAAAATCTTAGAAAATTTATTATCCAAAGAGGATGATAATCTAATTATAGCAGACTATTATGGCATAGAATTAAAAACCAAGTTAATAAATAGTGAACCTTATATCAGTTTATTTTCAATGGTTCCTGATAATAGACCATTAATAATTAAAGAAATCCTAGATAAATATGGTTGGCCTAGCCGCAAAGACCGAAGGTATAAAGTGTTTTTTGGTAAAATTACTGGAGATAAATTCTCTAAAATTGGTTTATTTAACGAATTCAAATTAGAAATTGACCGAGACCACCAAGTAGTTTGGTTGCTAGTAAGAAATATATATTTAGGGAAAATTAATAAAACTATCTCGTGGTCTTTTGAGCAATTAGAAAATCGGTTAAAAATGAAATTATCTTATTTAGCAATAATCCCCGTTAAAAAAAGACTTTATAACAATGAAATTTATTATAAATATCACAATCCTAAAATATATAAATTTAAAGATTTTTATACTTTTTTAGAATTATTGCGTACGGGGGTAATTAGAATTAATATGAAAATAAGTTTCTATACTTCGGAAGAAAAGTATGGAAAAATTCAGGATAAAGGTACTGCCTTTGAAATTCAAGACAAAGACATTGAAAAATTGTTTACGATAATCTCTTAATTAGCAATCATAGATTTCATCCTAAAACGATGAAATTATGACTTTTTATTTAATATATTTATTAACTATTTCATTTAGATGCATCATTTGTTTATCTAATTCTTTAATAATTAGAGAGTTTTCATACATCTTATCATAAACTTCTAAGGGAATTTTATCAGCATTATTAAATTTATATTCGATTTTATGATCAAGACTAGCCCAGAAGTCCATAGCAACTATTCGTACTTGAATTTCTCCTTCAATGTATTTAGTCTTACCATCAAGATAAACTGGTATTAAGACATTAATATGATAAGAGATATAGCCAGTATCTTTAGGTTCTTTTATATAGTCTTGTTGACAGACAATTATTAAGTCTTGACTATTTCTTAAGATGCTTACGATATCATAGACATCGCTTAAGAAAGATACTACTATTCTAATACCAACAACATCATGGATGTTCTTCTTAATATTAGAAGCCGTATAAGAATAGCCCTTACTCTTTAGTTTTTTCTTAATACTATCTTCACTTTTTATTCTAGACTTAATATGTTCAACAGGATTATAACCGTGTTTTAAAACAAACTCATCCATTAAAATATTTATTTCAGTTTCTAACATCTGAAGAGCATATTTGTAATAAGAAAATAATTTTTCTTTATCGTTCATTTAGATACTCCTTTCTACTCTATACAATTATTCTATAAACTCATATTCTTCCTTAGAACCTGTTTGGGACTAAGGGGGGAAAAAAAATACCGTATATGTAATACGATATTAATAAACAATAAATGGTCGGGAAGACAGGATTCGAACCTGCGACCCCCTGGTCCCAAACCAGGTGCACTACCAAGCTGTGCTACTTCCCGAAACGATGGTGCGCCCAAAGGGAGTCGAACCCCTAACCTTTAGATCCGTAGTCTAACGCTCTATCCAATTGCGCTATGGGTGCATAAACTTTCAACGCAATATAATTGTATAATTAATCAACGAAAAAAGCAAGTTTTTTCTTGCTTTTTTAATACTTTTTTATTAATTTTCGAAATTTAGATGCGTTTCTAAGGCTTCATCAAGGACTTTTAAGTCTTCATTACTTAAAGTCTTAAAGGTATTTTCTAAAATATTTGGGGGTAATTCTAAAGAATTAACATACTCTTTAGCAGTTCTTTTTGTTAATTTATCTAATTTAATAAGAGTTTCCATTAAACTATTGTGAATTTTCTTTTCATCGAGATAAAATAATTCTTTATAAATTTTATATTTTTTCGAAAATGGTTTATTAATTTTTACCATCTTTACGATAAAAGAATTAGTGCGAGGTGGTATATCAAATGATGAGGGAGGAACTTCTAGTAAAATATCTGTCTTAAAGAAAGAGTTAGTTATAACACTTAGTTTAGTAATTTTTTGATTAACAACATTTAAGATATAGCGTGATCCCATTAACATATATAATTCTTGGAAATCAGTATCTATCATCTTATAGATAAATGGTTCGATGATACTATAAGGTAGTGAAGTTATAATCTTATCGACTTTGGGAATTTTAACATCTAAGACACTTCCCCAGATAATTTCTAAGTTAGGAATAGATTCTAAGAAAGGTCTTAAGCGGGTATCTAGTTCAATGGCATAGAGTTTCTTTACCTGAGGTGCAATAAGTTTAGTTAAAGTTCCTTTACCAGGTCCAATTTCTAGAACGGTATCCTCTTTAGAAAATTTAGGATAAGAAAGATACTTTTCAATAATATCATTATCAATTAAGAAATGTTGGTCTAAATAATTAGAATCATTTGTAAACATATTATCGCCTTCTTCTTCCCTTATTATAAAAGAAAAGAACCATTTAGACAATGATTCTTGTAATTATTTTTTAAATTGCGAATTATAAAGATCAGCATAAAAACCATTTTTAGCCATCAATTCTTCATGAGTACCTTGTTCAATGATGTTACCTTCGTTCATAACTAGGATAAGATTAGCATTTTTAATCGTGGATAGACGGTGGGCAATAATAAATGATGTACGCCCTTCCATTAATTTATCCATAGCCTTTTGAACTAATTCTTCCGTTCTAGTATCAACATTAGAAGTAGCTTCATCTAGGATTAGGAAAGGAGCATTTTCAATCATACCACGAGCAATAGTTAGTAACTGCTTTTGACCACCACTAATGGAATCATTCTCCCCTATTACACAATCTAAGCCTCCTGGTAAAGTTTTAATGAAGTGATCAACACCAACGGTTTTACAAGCAGCCCAGATTTCTTCATCAGTAACGTTTTCTTGATTAAATTTAATGTTATCACGAATAGTACCATCAAAAAGCCATGTATCTTGTAAGACCATAACAAATAAATTATGGATATTTTCTCTGGTTAAATCTTTAGTTGAAACACCATCAATTAGAATATCCCCAGAATTAATTTCATAGAATTTCATCAGTAAGTTAACCATTGTAGTCTTCCCGGCTCCCGTAGGTCCTACAATAGCAACCTTTTCCCCAGGATGAGCAGTAGCAGAGAAATCCTTAATGATTAATCTCGTATCATCATAACCAAATTTAACATGTTTAAACTCGATATTACCTTTAACTTTAGCTTTGTCTAAAACTTTTGTCTTATCACTTTCGGTAGTCATTTCCTCTTCATCTAAGAATTCAAAGACACGTTCGGAAGCAGCAGCTGTAGTCTGTAAGGAAGTCATTGCTTGGGCAATTTGCGAAAGCGGATTTGTAAACAAACGAACATAAATCATGAAAGCGACAATAACTCCAAAAGTAATATATCCTTTCATAGCTAGTAGAGCCCCAACAATACAAACCATAACGTAACCGAAATTACCGATAAAGCCCATCATTGGTTGCATAAGGCCAGATAAGAATTGGCTCTTCTTGTTACATTCACGTAAGCGCCCATTTAGTTCATCAAAAGTTTTTGTAACTTCTGCTTTAGCATTGTAACATTCAACAACATTATGACCACTGTAAATTTCTTCAATATGGCCGTTAATGTTTCCTAACTCTTCTTGACGAGCAATAAAATACTTTTGCGATTTTTTTAAGATTGAAATCATAAAGGTAAAACCAAATAAAGTAGAAAGAATGGCCGTAATTGCCATTACCCAGTTAGTGGTAAACATCATAATAACAGAACCAATAAACAAGGTTACCGAACTAATTAGGGTTGCCAAACTTTGATTTAGGTTTTGAGCAATCATATCAACATCGTTAGTAACACGACTTAAAATATCACCGATTTCATGAGAATCAAAGAACTTTAATGGTAATTTATTTATTTTAACGGAAATACGAGTACGTAAGTCTTTTGCAAAACCATTGGAAACGGTAGTCATTGAATAACTTTGAATATAACCAAAAATGGCACTTAATAAGTATAGGCAAACTAAGGTAATAATAATTTTCTTAGCAGCATCTAAATCCATTCTGGGTTTAATCAAATCATAAATAGAAGTTGGTAGATTATCCACAACTTTTAGGGTCTCATCAGTTACCATACTAGAATCAATATCTACTACTTCATTTAGAAAAGTTATCTCATCTTCTCTACTAATAGTAGTTCCATTAACATTAATATCATCGATTAAGATATTTAAAATGTCATCTGGTAACGCTAGAATATTCTTTAAAATAGTTTTTTGATCTTTAGCAGTATTAGCTTGCATACCAGCTAAAAATTCTTGGTAAGTAGCTTTATCTTCGAAACTAATATTTTCACTAGTTAAGATAAGCATTGATTTTTCTTGGAGACTAGCCTCATTAAAATTATTAGTTATTTCCGTGATAACACTTTGTAAAACCTCAGTATTAGGTTTAATTCCGTTAGTTACAACATCAGTTAGACTAGATAATTTATTAGGAGCCGTAAGAGAAAGAATGGCCGATAGAAAGGCAAGCGTTATAGCTAAGCCCATTAGAATTTTCCATGGTTTTAAGTTGGCTAATAATCTTTTAATTGAACCAACAAAGTCTTTAGACTTTTCATTATTTCCGTGCATAGGTCTAGGCATTTTCTAACTCCTCCTTTGACAATTGTGATAAGGCTATTTCCTTATAGACCTCACAATTTTTTAATAGTTCTTGATGCGTACCAATACCCACACAAGTTCCTTTATCTAAAACAACAATCTTATCGGCATTGATAATAGTTCCAATTCTTTGAGCCACTATCATACTAGTAGCTTCTTTAGTATATTTTTTTAATTCACTTCTTAAAGTAGCATCAGTTTTATAGTCTAGGGCTGAGAAGGAATCATCAAAAATATAAATTTCAGGGTCTCTAGCAATACTTCTAGCAATGGCTAGTCTTTGTTTTTGACCGCCGGAAACATTAGTGCCACCTCTGGCGATATGAGAAGCAATTCCATCTTCCATCTTCGAAACAAAGTCTTGGGCTTGGGCAATTTTAATAGCTTCTTTAACTTTGGCATCACTTGGCTTCTTACCGTTCTTAGATCCATAAGCCACATTACTCTTTACAGTTCCTGTAAACATAACAGCTTTTTGTGGAATATATCCTAATTTATTATGTAATTCTTCCAAAGAATAATTTTTTACATTAACACCATCAACTAAAACTTCGCCATCAGTCGCATCATAAAATCTGGGAACAAGATTGATAAGACTACTCTTTCCGGAACCAGTCGACCCAATAAAAGCAATAGTCTCACCTTTATTAACTTTAAAGGAAATATTACGTAATAAGTATTCATCAGCATCAGGATACTTAAATGATACATTCTTAAATTCGACAGTACCGACTTCAGTTGGTTTAATATCATTATGACCATCTTCGATACTAATATCACAACCTAAAATCTCATTAATACGGCGGGCCGAAATTTGAGCACGTGGCCACATCATAAAGATCATCGCTAACATTAAGAAAGACATAATAACTTGCATTCCATAACTAGAGAAAATAACCATATCACTAAAGAGGGTAATTTTAACACTGATAACGGCATTATTGATTAAGTAAGTTCCAATCGCATAAATACCTAAAGTTAAACCATTCATAACTAGCATCATGACTGGATTTAAAATGGCAAAGCACTTTTGATTAAATAATTGCATATTGGTTAAATCGTTATTTACGTTTTCAAAGCGATTTTCTTGATACTTTTCCGCATTGAAAGCTCTAATAACACGGATACCGGTTATTGATTCTCGCGTAACATTATTAATCTTATCGATTAATTTTTGGACTTTCTCAAATCTTGGTAAAACGATTAACATAAGTCCCGTAACAACAGCTAATAAAATAACAACACATCCTGCCGTTAACATACTCCATTCTAAGGACTTATTTAAAATTTTCGTAATCGCCCACACCGCCATAATTGGAGCCTTAATAAGTAATTGTAAACCAATTGAAATAAGCATCTCTAACTGGGTAATATCATTGGTAGTACGAGTAATTAAACTACTGGTTTGAAATTGTTTTATTTCAGCAGTACTTAAATCTAAAACTTTATTATAAACTTTACTTCTCAAATTATAAGAAAAATTAGCTGACAAGTTACTAGCTAAGAAACCTACGATACAAGCTGATACTAAAGAGCCAAAGGCACAAAGTAACATGTATCCACCTTGACGTAAGATATCCCCCATCGCAGAGCCATCTGTTTGAACAAGTCTAGTAATAGCGGACATATAATCCGGTAGTTTTAAATCCAACCATACTTGAAAAACAATCAAAATTATGCTTATAACTATTATACCTATATCTTTTTTAGTAAAGTTTTTAAATAATTTAAACATCTTTTTTCCTCTCTTCTTCTATTAAATTTCCTGCCAATTTCTTTAGCAATCTAATCAATTCAGACTTTTCTTCTAGAGTAAAATCCTGCTCTAAAATACTTTCTAAATTCATTAGTTCAGCAGATACTTTTTTGGTATTATTTACAAATGTTTTCGTGAGTTTAATCTCATTTTTTCGAGGATCTTCACTTGCTACTTTTCTTATAATAATAGTATTTTTTTCCATCGTAGTAAGAATACCACTTACGGTTGAACGCCTTAAATTAAACGTATCACAAATATCTTGCTGAAATATTTTCTTATTTTGATTTTTAAGTAAATACTTCATAATCATAACTTGCATAGGACTTATTCGACATTTGGACTTTTTTTCAAAAGTTTTGATGACATAACGTCCTATCAATTTGTTGGTATTCATAATATAATACCCAATTGAATTATTATCTTGCATATTTTTACCACCATTGTTAGGAAACTAACAAAATAATTCTAGCATTCTTAAAAAGATTAGTCAATAAATTTTCTAATCTTCACATACTTTTCATGTCCTATTTAATATTCACTGATTAATTCACTTAAATAGATAATTTTTAAGTCTTTAGATTTTATGTATTCTAAAAGACAGTCTAAATAAGTTATATCCTTTAAATAGATGATACTACCACTAGTGAGTTTTTCTTTTACTGCGATAATATTAGATTCATCTAAAGTAAGAGTGGGTTTTACTAAATACTTTTTCTTCCTTTGACAGAGTTTTAAAAAAGAATTATTATCATTTACAAGACAAATATTAGTATTTAATTTAGATTTCTTTAGAAGTTTATCTAATTCTTGATAGTTATCATAGTCATTATTAATTTGTTCAAAATAACTATCTTTAGAAAAATCGTTCTTATTAATTAGAAGAGAAGCTTTAAGATTATGTTTTACTAAGTAGTCTTTAATCTCTTCTTCTTTATAATCGGTTATAAGACTTACTCCCTGTTTCTTACTATTACCTTGAATAATTATTTTATCTAAGTTATTACTTAAAGAAACCTCTGGTTTAATCGGTTTACTTACGAGATAAAGACTATTAAAGACATCTTGTTCTTTCATTTTCGATAGACTTTTTAATTCATCAATGATACTACCATACATCCCCGGAATAATATAATCATCAGTAACAGTGGCATTGACATAATCAGTTTTTCTTTCGATACTAGCCGTCTTTATTTCTTTTAGAATAGGATCTTGGTCTCTAACCAGAGAGGCTGTTTTATTAGTTGTATAAAAACTTAAGAGAACTAAAATACTAAATATTAGGTATTTACCATACTTTTTCATTAAATCACCTAATAAATTATATTCTTCTAAAAAGAAAAAAATCTAGTTTCCTAGATTCTTTAGCATATCTTTGATTTAATTAGATCAATTCCTCTTTTAGGATCACTAATTAGCATACTATAAGCACTTTGATTCTTACGAAGCTCGACCATAAAATAAACTTCATCTTTAGTCATAGCTACTACTTCATCTTTCTTATCTGCATCACTAACACTTACTAAAGTATCACTGCCAATTAAGTAATCAGCATCGACATTAAAAATTTCACATAATTTGATAATACTTTCTAAAGTTGGATTACGAAGTTCTCTTTCATATAGACAAATTACAGATTTTTTAACGCCAATTAACTGCCCTAACTCACTTTGGGTAAGCCCTTTTGCTTTTCTTAAGTTTTTTAGTCTTTCACCTTTTACCATAAACCCACCTGTTCTTCCTTTCGATAGTGACTAGTTTAACATCTTTTTACTATTTGTCAAGGGAAAGTTTACACAGAATAAAAAGAATTTAGTCCCGGGTTTGCAATACATATTTATAAAACATTTTGTACTCACTTTAGTAATATTATCTTATCAAAACTTTTTCCAAAAGTAAACTAGGTGTTTAAACTACTACCTCTTCTTTAGGATTAATCGTTTAGCCTCCCCTATATAAATAAGGAAAATATTCTTAGATGTTTATATTCTTATAGATATATATAGTAAGACTACATTTACTTTTTAGCAAGAAAAAAAGTGACCAATTAGTCACTATCTTCACAATGAGAATCACATTTTTCACAATCGCATTCACATTCTTCACAATTGCACTTGCAATTGCAATCACAATCACAATCACAATCGCAATCACATTCACAATCATCGAAACCGATATGAAAAGGAATACCCATATGATGTAATGATGCGGTTAAGAAAATGTTGATAGCAGTTTCTGTGTCTAAGCCTAGGCTATCAAATAATTCATCACAATTACTTTTTAAATCTTTGTCTACTTTGACATTAACTAGTTCTTTCACTTGGACCTCCTAAGGATATTATATCCAAATAATGATAAAAATACTATTAAATTTTCGCAAAAGATGGTATTAATGTGCTATACTAAAACAAATTTAAGAAAGGGATATTTATGGAAAAAATTGTAAATGAATGTGAAAAAGGTAATTTGATTGTCTTAAGTGGGCCATCGGGAGCCGGAAAAGATAGTATTATTAGAGAGCTTAAAAATTATTATCATAATTTTTGGGTATCGGTATCCATGACTAGTCGAGCTCCCCGAGGAGAAGAAGTCGATGGAATTGATTATTTCTTTGTAAGTAAGGAAGAGTTTGAAAAACATATCAAGAATAATGATTTCTTAGAGTATGCAATGTATAATGATAATTATTATGGAACTCCGAAGTCTAAGATTAATGATTTTTTAGACCAAGGAAAAGATGTTATCTTAGAAATTGAAATTCAAGGGGCTTTAAAGATTAAAGAAGAGTTTCCAGAGGCTATATTCATCTTTATTATGCCGCCTTCAATGGGGGAATTAGTAAGAAGATTAAAGAAACGTAATACGGAAGATACAGAGAAAATTATTAAGCGTTTTAAGAAGGCTTATCAAGAGATAAACTATTATAATAATTATAACTATGTAGTTATTAATGATGATTTAGATACAGCGGTTAGAAAAGTAGAAGCTATTTTAGTATCGGAAAGACTTAGAGTATCTAGAATTGAAAATGTTTATGTTGGGAATATGGAAGAAGAGTTACATGAGGCTTTAAGAGATGATATGGAGTTTGTTAATCATGTAATGGTAGATTCTAAGGATGAATAAGCTTTTAGATACTTATTATAATAAGTTTAATGAAGATAAGAGGCTTTTAAGAAGACATGGTCTGGTGGAATATTATACGACTATTAAGTATTTAGATGAGGTTTTAAATGGTTATAAAAATCCTAAAGTACTTGATGTCGGAGCGGGTACGGGAGTCTATAGCAAATATTTAAGTGACCAGGATTATGATGTGACAGCGGTTGAGTTAGTTAAACATAATTTAAGAGTCTTAAATAGTAAAATTCCAGGGATTAAGAGTTATCTTGGGAATGCTTTAGATTTAAGTTTCTTAAAGAATAATAAGTATGATGTTATTTTGTTATTTGGCCCTATTTATCATCTTTTTGGAAATGATAAGTCTTTAGCACTTAAAGAGGCTTTAAAGTATCTAAATACCAATGGTACTTTGATGATTATTTATTGTCTTAATGATTATGCTATTTTAAAGCATGGGTTTATAGATGGGAATATTATTAGAGAAAAGGATAATCTTAATGATTGTTATCTTATTAAAGATAAGGAAGATAATTTATATAGTTTTGATACTTTAGAGTCTATAGATAAACTTAATAAGGAGTGTCATTTAAAGAGAATAAAGATTATTAGTCAAGAAGGAATGAGTGAATATATAAGACCTATTCTTAATAAGATGAGTGAAGAAGAATTTAAGATGTATATAGATTTTCATTTAAAAAGATGTGAAAATTATGAATATTTAGGATTATCTAGACATGTCTTAGATATTGTAAAAACCACAAGAAATTAATCTTGTGGTGTTTTTTGTTCTAATTTAACTAAGACTTCCCGTGGTTTAGAACCGTTAGCTGGTCCAATAATACCGCGTTCTTCTAAGAGATCAATACAACGAGCGGCACGATTATAGCCAAGGCGAAATCTTCTTTGAAGAAGTGAGGCGGAAATTTTACCGGTATTGATGGCAAATTCAACGATTTCATTATATAACGGATCTTCATAGTCTTCTTTTTCACCAGATACTGGATTATGGTCATCTTCTTTAGGAGCCGTAATATGAGTATCATAGTTAGCTTGTTGTTGAGAACAAACATATTCAATTAATCTTCTAATCTCATCATCAGAAATAAAACAACCTTGGATACGGATAGGAGCATTTTCTCCCATTGGTAGATATAACATATCCCCTTTTCCTAATAGTTTTTCCGCTCCCGAACAATCTAAAATAGTACGGGAATCAATTTGACTGGATACAGCAAAGGAAATACGAGATGGAATATTAGCTTTAACAACACCAGTAATAACATCAGTCGAAGGGCGCTGTGTAGCAACGATTAAATGGATACCAGCCGCACGAGCCATCTGAGTAATACGCATAATAGAGTCTTCAACTTCTTTAGAAGCCACCATCATAAGATCAGCTAACTCATCGATAATAACTACTATATAAGTCATTTTTTTCTTTTTACAATCAGGATTATCTTCATTATATTTATCAATCATCTCATTGTAACCAGAAATATTTTTAACACCATTTTCTTCGAATAAGTCATAACGATGTTCCATTTCTTCAACAATTCTTTGAAGTGCTAAAGATGCTTTCTTAGGATCTGTAACAACAGGACATAATAGATGAGGGACACCATTGTAGTTAGAAAGTTCAACCTTCTTAGGATCAACCATCATCAGTTTTACTTCATCAGGACGATAACGCATCAAAATACTAGCAATAAACGAATTAATACAAACGGATTTACCAGAACCGGTTGATCCTGCTACTAAAAGATGAGGCATTTTAGAAATATCGGCAGTCTGAACGCGACCCATAATATCTTTTCCTAAAGAAACTAAAATCTTAGCTTTTAATTGATTAGGTGGAATATTAGCCATAACTTCTTTGATTTGAACAGAAGAAATAACGGGATTAGGTATTTCAATGCCAACTGTATTCTTACCAGGAATAGGAGCTTCTATCTTAACAGACTTAGCAGCCATCCCAAGAGCAATTTCTTTATCTAAAGAGACAATACGACTTAATTTAGTTCCGGCAGGAATATGGACTTCATACTGAGTAACAGCGGGTCCCATATGAATTTCTACAACTTTTCCATCAATACCAAATTCTTTTAAGACTCTTTCTAGGATATTTTTATTACTACGAATAAATTCCGTTGAATTAGTCTTATTATCTTTCTTTATAGGGTCTAAGATTTTATTAATATCTGGAAGACGATAATTATCATTAACAAATACTAGTTTATCTTCTTGAGGTTCACTAATTTGCGTAGTTTCACCGGTCGTAACAGGAATTTCTCGAGGTGGCTCCGGTACAGGATGATTTTTTAACTCCTCTACACTAGTAATAACTACTTTGTTATCATTTTCATGATTAGGTGTTGCTGTTGTAATTGGAACTTCTTCATTAGAATTTTCTTCCTCATCTTCCTCATCATCACTATCAAAGAAAGTATCAACAATAAGTTCTTTGATTTTCGAATAGATTTCAGCAGGATTAATATCAAAGAAAAGTATAATACCAAAGATAGCACTAATGATAATAACAATCATCGTTCCTGGATAGCCAAAGAATTGGACAAGTCCCCCGGAAAGTATAGCTCCAATTAAACCACCCCCAACAGTAATAGAAGTATCCCCACTAGAAAGAATGGGACCAGTACCATTAATACTAGCAACTCTCCCCATATAATTATCTTTAGTAGCATTAATAACACTAATAAAGTTAGGATTATTTTTAATGAAGTTAGAGTGAGCAAGGATTAAGATTACTCCTAGGAGAATGAAAACTCCAATAAATTTAGCAGATTTAAAGTCTGGTAAATGACGACGAAATAACATCAAAAAACCAATAATTATCAAAAGGATTAGTAAAAGATACCAAAATTCTCCAACTAAAAAGATGGAAAACTTCTTAAACAAAGCCCCAACAAGACCAAATCCAAAGCCAATGATGCCAATTAAAACAATAATAAGTCCTGTCAATTCTACACTATATCCCAGTTTTTTCTCATCACTATTTTTACGTTTTTTCTTCTTTGCCATAACACGCCCTACTTTCTTATGCACTTCCATTATAATATAAATCTAAGAAAAAAGCATTAGAAAAAAAGGGATTTCCCCTTTTAATAAAAGATAAAACTAGATAGTATAATAGCAAGTAAGATATAAAGTACTATTATAAATAAGTAGTTTTGGTTGGTTTGATTAGAACATTTGTCTTTTTTTACACACTTTTCCATAGTATCACCTTAAATAAATGCTCCAACTATGATAATTAATAATATAAATAAAACTAAGATAATAGCAGGTCCCATGCTGTTGCATCCACATCCGTTATTCATAAATTTCCCTCCTTTTATAAGTCTCATTATATCTTATGGTAAGTCTAAATTTTTGTGTATGATATTTTTCTTATCTTTTATTTGTACTGGTTATGATTATTACCAAAGATTTTATTTACTTAAAGAAAATACTTGAGATAAATTTATAATCTTAAAAGGAAAATCTAAGAAAAAAGACTTAATTACTAGTACCAAATCCCGTATTTATGCTATAATGTCCTAGAAGGAGATAGAAAAAATGAAGAAAAAAGTGCAAAAATTAGCAGTGTTAAGCTTAGCTAGTATGACTTTACTTAGTGGTTGTGGCACCAAAAAAATCCCAACTCTAGAAAATGGAGAACAAGCTATTGTCTCATTTAAGGATGATGTGAAAATTAGTATTAATGATTTTTATAATCAAATGAAGGATAAATATGGTACAGAAGTTCTTCTTAATATGATTGATAAATTAGTATTAGAGAAGAAATACAGCGATTATACAGAGGAAGCTAAAAAGAATGCTGAATCGGTAATGACTCAATTAAAGGCTAGTTATAAAGATAATCTGCTTTCGGCTATTCAGACTTATACTGGGTATCAAACTTTAGAGGAATATCAAGACTATGTTTATTTAAGTAATCTTCAAAGTAAAGCCGCTGAGGACTATGCAAAGAAGAATATTTCGGAAAAAGAGATCAAGAAATATTATAAAGATGAAATTAAGCCGGATATTAAAGTATCGCAAATATTATTTAGTGTAAACTATGCTAAGGATGCTTCCGATGATGATAAGACTAAGGCTAAAGATGAAGCTAAAGCTAAAGCTCAAGAAGCTCTTGATAAGTTAAAAGCTGCTGATCAAAGTAAGATTAGTGAAGCATTTAGCAATTTAGCTAAAGAATATTCTAATGATGATTCATCTAAAGATAATGGTGGAGATTTAGGATACATTAATACGGATACTCTAGGTTCTAACTATGATAATTTAGTAACAGAAGCATATAAGCTAAAAGATGGTGAATATTCTACTAATATTGTGGAAACTGAATTAGGATATCATTTAGTACTTCGTACAGAAACTAAAGAAAAAGCTGATTTAGAATCTGTTCGTGATAAGATTGTTGATGCTTTAGTTAGTGAATATCTAAATAATAATAAAGATGCCTACATTAAATCTATGCAAGAAGTTCGAAAAGAATATGGTATGGATATTGTTGATGATGATTTAAGTAAGAATTATACTAATTATATTCAAAATTCTTTATTAAAGATTCAAGAAAATAAAAATTCTAGTTCATCGAACACTAGTTCATCAAACAGTAAAAAATAAAAAATCTATCTATGGGATATAATCCTATAGATAGATTTTTTTCAAGTTTTAAAAGGAGAAAAGTTCATCATAATAACAAGATGAACCCTTCATTTTGCATTTCGCACAGTAAAAACTATCAATTCAAAAGCATAAAAAGGCTTTTGCATTTGGCAATCTTCACCCAACTAAAATGCACGCGACAAATTAACACTCAGAGAACAAGACTGTTCTCTGATAAAAGTATAACATAAATCATTTAGAAAATACAACATCTTTTTATCTTGGGTAACAAATTGTTTTTTCAAGACTTAAATCACTAACTTTAATATCCATTAGTTCTTCAATATTAGGACTTGCATTAACACTAATCATTTTAGATTTAACATTTCTAATGAACTGGGAAGCTTTTTTAGAATCACTAGTAAAGATACTACTAGCATATAAGGAGCCATTATAATTAATCATTTTGATTGCTTCTTCTAAGCCACTTACTTTAATAGCATCGATATCCATATTTATATCTTCCTTAAGGTAAATAGTTAAATTTAATCCGAGACTAAGAATTTTTTTAATAAACTCTGCATTTATTATTTCATCTATATAAATATCATAGTTTAAATAGCCACTTGTAAGTACGGGTACTTTAGATTTTTCTATAATAGACCTTTGATAATCACGGGGACCAATTACAATATTCAAATCAATATTAGCGTATTCTTCTAATACCTTAGAGGAATCATCGGTCACAAACAAGTTTAAGTAATCTGGACTTAAGTCATTAGACTTTAATACTTCTTTTATTATAGTTACTAAAAGATTATTAGAGCCATACATATAACCATTGCTAACGATAATAGAGGTATTACCAACTAGAAAATTCTTTAAGAATATTTCTAATAGACAATAGAAGTTACCTTCATTAAAGATTAAAACATTACCACGATTTAGATATTCTTTTCCATAGATTTTAGTCTCGTCTTTACTAGAAGTTATTACTTTTCCATAGATAATATTCTCTTTTTGAAGATTTTTAAATATATTAGTTATTATATTCTTATCAAGGGGAAAGCCGTTATGATTCTTTAGATCAATTTTATTTGCTTCCCTAAATTTTTCATAATTAATTAAAATACTATTTTCAATATCTTTTAAGACTTTTAAAATTATTTTAGCATTAAGATTATTATTTATTAGAATAACTTGATTTATTATATTACTTATATTCTTATCTTCCATATTTACTACCTCCTATCTCTTTTATATCCATACTAGTATTATAGATTTCTAATTGTTCCTTACTTAATCTTGAAGAATCGATTATTCTTGTCTTTGCTATTTGCTTTAGAGCTAAATAAACTTGTAAACAAATAACATCAGTTATATCAATTTCTTTATTTAGACCAATATTTTTATTATAAAGAATATCTCCTAGTCTTATAGTTGTATCATCATAGTCATAGATAATAGCTATATTAGCATTAAGAATAACTCTTATCGTACTAGGATTTAAATTATAATGTCTAGCTAAACTGGTCATTATATCAGATTCTTCATATGATGTTAACCGCGTTAAAAGATGATTTTTATCTTGTTTAGTTAATAATTCTAAACGTTCTAAATGATAAAGAATATCTTTCGTAAAAGTAGTACTATCATAGACTTGATACTCATCATTATGAACTGGTAAAGCTTCTTTAGAAGTCTCATCTTTAGATATTTTTCCTTCTAGAATATATTGGGTAATAGAGTCATTAGTATAAAGACCTCTTTTTAATTTAACAGGAGGAATATAATCTAAGGGTTTTGCTATTCTTCCTGTATCTAAGATAGCATTATTCTTAATAGAAGATGCTATATCATTATATCCTAATCCTACGGTTACTTTAGATAGTTTTAAAGAGTTATATTCTTCTAGAGTTATTTCTTTATTTGCTAACATCTTTTGATAAACTTCTTCATCTTTCTTAATTAATTCTTTAGAAGCCATCTTATAGATTTGATAAACTTCATCAGTAAATTCTTCCCTAGGTATTTCGGCTCTTTGGAAAGCTTTATCGGGAATTTCAATATTATCAAAACATAATGTATTACCGCGACGCCATACCCAAGACTGAGCCACAACATTTCCTAAGTGGTCTTTAATAACAAAGATGCGACCATCAGGACTAGTCATCGAGTGTTCCATACATACTTCAGCCGCATTACCAATCTCTTGACAGCAATCAGTCAAAGTACCAATAGCAAGCGCTAAAGGATCATCTAATCTTAAAATCTCATAATGATATTTGGTGTTGTCCCCTTCTACTCTAGGGATACTGCTTTTAGTTCTTTGTTTGCCATAATTATATATTTGTTGGAGAATATTAAAATCTTGTTCACTATAACCAGCTAAAGAAGCAACGGAGGCCATTTCTTCATTACCAACTTCAACATTCTCATAACTATATTTTTTAGCAAAATTAAGAGCTAAATCCCAAGTTAAATGACGATTGCTATTAATGATTTTAATTTCTTTAAATTGTTTTTGCACTGATGCTAAGTATTTTTTATTTTCATCATCTTGGAAAATAGATTCCAAATTAGTGAGGAAAAACTCGCGAAAATCGGGGTCATATTCAAGTTTAAAGCCTCCAAATAATTGATGTGCTAGTTTACTACTCATAATATTTAGTTCAGGAAATTTACCTAGAGTTTCTTTTAGAAGGGCTATACTCTTGGGATATTTTTGCTGATCGATAGTTAAAACATAGGTATTATCTTCACTCTTCCTATAAAGACTTTGAAAAATATGGTCTTTATCTAAAGGTGTATCTTCTGCATTAATGGCTTGATAAAGACTTGGAATATCTCCTCTTTGAAAAAACGTATTACTATCAATTTTACCCGCTATAGCCATATCTAACCGTTCTAGGGCATAACCAATATCTTTATTTATCTTCGTAGGTAACTTAGTTAATAAATCAATACATTCTTTAAATCCGCGGGTATCATTATCAAATGCTCCAAAAGAATAAGCTATTTTTAGCATAGCTTCCCGACCTTCGGCTTCTTGGGCAAATTCACCAATCTTCATGAGCTTGCTCCACTTAACTCCTGCGGTTAAAAATTTATCAATTTCTCTTTCGGGAAAATTTTGCATAACTACATAATCAGGAATAAAGGTTTGACCGGTTTTAGCATACCAATTTTTCATAACTAAGACTTGACGATCTTTAAGCATTTTAGAAACGGTCTGGGTCTTTTTAATTCCTAATAACAAGGCTTTTTCCCTGCCAAAATTATGAAAATATTCAATCAAGCTTTCTTTTGGATACTCTTGGGAACGAATTAAAGAACTTAATATATCTTTTCCTTCTAAGAAAGGCAACCAATCTTTAGCATAAACTGATAATATCTCAAAGTCTAACCCTCCATAAAAGTAGATTTTTAAATGTTCCGGAGCTTCATTACTTAGGAATAATTCAGGATGTTGTTCTTTTAAGAAGATGGGAGCTTCTTCAGGTTCAAATTTATAACCTTGATTTTTAACTTCATCAAGAATGATAGATTCTAAGGATTTAGTTAAAGTATCATAAGAAGTTAGAGCATCTTTAGGAAGCAATCCGATCGTTTGGGATAAAAATTTACCATAAGTAGTACAAAGTCTTAAGAAATCTTTAGTACCTAACTTATCTAAATAAATTTGTTCTTCAGGTTTACCACTGAAATTATAATTCTTTTTTCGAAAAGCAACATAAAGATTCTTATGTTCTAAGACTTTAGAAATCTCAGGATTTAAGAAGATATCATTATACTCTAGTTTACCGGCATAGAAGGCTTTAATTATGCTTTTTTTAGTATTATCGTATAAGAAAGGTAATTCTTCTGGACTTAAAAAGATATCAGGATGTTCTAAGAAGAAAGTTTTATCTTGACTTAAATATGCATAAGAATAATAATTCTTTCCCGTTAAAATTTCATAATAGATATAATTTCTAATGATTCTATCGACATCGTTTTTAGAAGTACTCATCGTAAAGGGTTGATAGTTAATAGTTTTAGGAAGATATTCGCCATAGGCTTTCATTAAATCTAAAAGAGCTTTACGACCAAAAGAATTAGTATAATAAGTACAAAAGGACATATTAAGATTTTGTAATATAAAGTCATCAGGAAATAAATTTCCTAAATCCATATCTAAAAGATAACTTATATACTGAGGATGAGTTCGAACATAAGAAAAATCAATCTTATTATGATAAAAGGCTTTTATTAATTCTTGAGGGCAAGTTTCCTTAATAAATATATCTTTAAAGTCTTTTCGAAAAGAACCATTAATAAAGCTATAATCGGCATAATCAGTAAAATAATTATATTTACGCATTTCATTGAGACATTTAGCCAAGAATTCTCTAAACTCGGAATAAGTCATCTTGGGGATGGTTTTCTCTTCCCAATTATTCTTGAGATAAGAGGAAAAAGCTTCAAAGAATTCAAAAGGACGATGATTATCTTCTTGATGAGTAAAAATACCCGTTTCTTTTTCTAACAGGAAGAGATTATTTAAGCCAACTTGATTAATTAAGTGATTTTGATAATAGTCTAAAAGACAAGTTTTGTCATCTAAATTTTTTAAATCGGTAAATGAATGAAGAGAACCAACTACTTTGGTAAACATTTCAGTTAACCACTCCGGCACTTTAGTTTCTGGAGAAAAACTCTTATTTCTTAAGTAAATACTCATAGCTTCTTTAAAACCGGCAACTGGTTCTTTCGAGGCTGTTAAACGGAGATTAACATTAAAGTCTTCTCCACTAAGATGTCTAATGACATGAGGATAAGCTTTGTAAATCTCTTGAAAAGCATATTTGCCAAAGAAATTATTTAATTTAACAACTAAACTTTCTGGTTTAGCAAAACTACTAAGAGGTAAATCTTTAAAAAGGGAATAATTATCAATTATATCTAAAGTAGTTAATTTTCTTTCATAATATCTAGTTCTTAAACTCTCTTCCATCTCTATCTTCATCTTAAAGATATCCTCATTAGCAAGAATAAACTTTTCGGGAAACTGAGTCTTAGTAGTTATACTTAAAGAAATAGGATTATACATATTAGTAGGATATAACAATTCTTCACGGACCACTTGATAAATATTACTAATTAACTTTTCGGGACTACTATCGATAGTATTAATTTTTTTAATAGCATCCGTCATCTTGATTAGATTTAAAAGTTTCTTAATATCTTCATAATCACTAGGAAAATTCTTATAAAGATTGACAACATTCTTAAGTCCTAAAACTTTAATAGGCGTCTCATCACCTATAATATGACTATAAAGGTCTTTATTTGTCTCTAATTCTTCTAAAGAATCTGGGGCTAGATTGACTAAATCGGCTAGAGTAATATCATCTTGATACCATTTATCTTGAAATTCTTTAGGAATTTTTTTACTCAAAAAATAATCTTTATGGGTACGTACTACCTCCTCATCTAAGTAATCAGGACTTACCTCTCCTTTTGAACTCGTAATATTTTTAAGATTACATCCTTTAAAATTAACATTTCCATAGACTTCAACCATCTTAAAATCAATATTAGCCTTGCTTTTAGATAAGTCTAAAACTTTACCATCTGGCGCTAATAAGCTTATTCCCTCATATAGATTAAAAGGAATAGAGCTTAAATCATAAGAAAATAATTCTTCTTCTACCTTTAAATACTTTGCAATACTTGCTTTTTGGAAAGCTAATTTTTCTTCAGATGATAAATTAGCAATTTTTTGGGAAAAGCTAGTTATAATCGCCGCTAATTGTTGTTTATAGGCTTTAAATTCTTCAATAGTTAACATACATACTCCTTTATTATAAGTTTATCTTATCACAAATCACTTGCTCCGACTAGAGTTTTTACTTTCTCTAAATTATATCCTTTCTTTAAAAGTTTACCCACTAAAATATAGTTTAACTTTCTAGAATCATACTTATTCTTATACTTATTATATAACTTAGTATATTCCTTCTTTAGATTAGCTTCTTCTTTAGAGTTATCTACCTTAATCGTTATTAACACCTGATTAATAAGATAATCCGGGTACCCAAGATTTTTTAAATAATTTTTTAATTTCATAATTACCATATTCTTACTATCTTTAGAATTAGTCTTTAACTTCGTATTTACTATTCTTTTTATCTTTTCTAACCAGGTATCATCAGTAATTAAGTCTAGTTCTTCTTTAATACTTATCTTATCTAAGTCTTTATTCTGAAGATAATTATAAATCTTATAGTACCCATCATTACTTAAAAGAACCTTAGTATTTATATAAGATTTAATGTAGTTATTATCATCTAAATATCTTTCTTTTTTAAGTCTATCAATTACATAATTACTTAAGGAAGAATCATAGGCTTTTAGATACTCTTTAACATCTTTAGTACATTTTATACTCTTTAAATACTTTAAAGTCTTATAATAAAGCTCTAACTTTAGATTATCTTTTTTTATTGCTTCTAAAGTATTCTTATCTATTTCTTTTAGAATTAATAAATTGTATTTTAAAATTAAATCACTATATAGGGAAATACTTTCTTGATTTTCTAAGAGAATATTATATTTATTAGCACTCTTCTTCGTATATTTTATTATTTTCATAAGTCACCTCTTATTCTAAAGTACCACACTCTTTTGGAAATTTAAAGATTTTTAATATCCTAAGTATTGTTATAGTATGCTTTTCATGTGTAGTCACATAATAACTCAATTCTAATCATTTGTCCAGCCCTAAATAGGATTTTTTTAAAGTTTTTTCAAAGTTATCTAAAAGCAATTTTTAAAAAAAGAAAAAGCCCTAGTATAAGGCTTAATCCTACTTATTTAATATAGCATCTACAGGTTGCATATCATTTATCTTATTTGAACATATGATGCTAATAACACTCGATAAGACTACACTTAGTAGCAGTGTTGCCAAAGGTGCTAGGAAGTTTATTTCAATTCCGCCTACATATAAGATGTCTTCAAAGATTAGTTTATTAGCTAGATTACAAGTTATAGTCCATAGAGGAATAGCTATTAGAAAAGATACTCCAGCTATAATTAAAGACTCATAAGTAAATATCTTATAGATGTCTTTATTCTTTGCCCCTAAACTCTTTAAAATGCCAATATTTTTCTTAGCATAACTAATAGTAACACTAATAAAATTAAAGATTAAAAGACTAGCAAATAAAACAAAGACTAAGGCAATAATTACTAAATAAGTATGTAAATGTTCATAAAACATTATAACCGTACTAATAGCAGTCCCTAAATCACTAGCAAGACCATAAGAAATTCCTGTATCTTTAAGATTAGAAACATAACTATACTTAGTTAAAATATTCTTTAACTCTTCTTTGGACTCATAATTCATATAGACTTTTTCAATAATCTTTTTATTATGATCATAATCTTGATACATACTTTTACTTACATAGGTATTATCATCAAAAGAGATACCTACAATTTTCATATTCTGATAGTTATCTAATCTTTTATGAGCAGAAACACTATTATAAGTTCTAATAAATAAATCATCTTTATACTCTAAGAATTTACTCTTTACAAAGTTAAATACGGCTTCTTTATAAGAAAGAGTGCTATTATTTTTTTGATATTCATTAAATTCTTTAGTCATATTTCCTTTTACATAACTATTAAAATTTAAGAAGTCACTGGCTCCTATTATAATCTCATTAGAAGCAAGTTCTTTAGTCGTTAAGTTAAAATCAAGATCATAATATTCTTCATTATTATAATAAGTAATACGTTCATTATATACAGGACTGCCAATAGTCATAGCATCTTTTCTATCTCTTAACATAAAAATAATTTTTGGGAGTAATTCATCTTCGGTATAATTTAATTCTTTATTATCAAGAAAACCTTTCACATAGATATTACTATCTTCTGTAAAAGCATTAAAATAAGTATCTAAATACTTAGTAACCTTCTTTCCTTGGCGATATTCTGTAAACTTATCATCGCTATTAAATTCATTAATACCAACTATAGTAACAGGATATTCTCCTAGATTAATATTAAGTCCTAGAATATCTTGAAAGTTTTCTGGTTTAATAAGCTTGTTATCGGTATTATAAATTCCTTGGTTAAGAATAGTATAAGCAATATTCTTATCTATTACAATCTCATTATCAGTTAAAGGAAGGTGTCCTATCAAAAGATTTAATAACTTATCATCTTTCATCTCTACTATCGAATAAGCTTCTTTTTCTGGAACTTCCACTTCACTGGGTTTTTGGGCTCCTAAAGATACAGAAAGCTCATAAATCTTATAGGCTGGATTACCTAATTTAAGATTTTCATCGTTATCTTCATAATATAAGGGTTCACAATCCAAGAAAGTTCCATAATCCAGCTTACAATAAGACCTTTCTAAGGCCACTTTCGTCACATTCTCATTCGTTAATTTTTCCAAAGAAAAAGCATATTTATTAAAGAAAACAAAAGTAAACATAAGACAAACACACACTAAAGAAAAAGCTGTCAATATCGTCGTCAACACAAATTTCAACGGTTTCATCTTAATATTATGAAGAGTAAATTTTAAGGCATACTTACTCTTAAAATCCGCACTACGTAAATTAATATCTTTGGTATCATTCTTTAACATAACGATTGTATCATTAATGACTTTCCCATCTTGCATGGTAATAAGACCACTACCAAACTCACTAGCTAAAGCCTTATCATGGGTAACAACAATCACACATTTCTTGGTACTAATAGCTTTTAAAAGTAGCATAATCTGTCTTGAAGTTGCCGAGTCTAAATTGCCGGTTGGTTCATCAGCGAGAATAATATCGGGATTCTTAACTAGAGCTCTAGCTATAGCTACTCTTTGTCTTTGACCACCGGAAAGCTCATTAATCTTTCTAAGTTTTAACTCTTCTAGGCCAACAGCTTTTAAGACTTCATCAACTTTATTTAAATTACTTTGATTACTAAGTTCTAAAGCTAGTTTAACATTATCATAAACATTATATTCTAAAAATAAATTATAGTCTTGAAAGATAAAACCAACACAAGTATTACGATATTTTACGAGGTCCCTCTTGGATAAACTAGATACTTCGATATTATCTACTTTAATATGACCACTATCAATCTTATCAAGTCCTCCTAAAACATTAAGTAAAGTTGATTTCCCAGAACCACTCTCCCCCGTAATAAAATATAACCCCGTACTAGGTATTTTAAAACTAACATTATCTAGTCCTAAAGTATCTTTAGTCTTCTTGGCTTTATAAGTCTTTGTAACATTTACTAATTCTATCATATATAATCCTTTACTATAAGAATAGTATACAAAAAAAATTAGTATTTGAAAACCATTCTTTTCATATAACGCTAAAAAGTTTTTTTGACCGATTGGAAAAAGTCTCAATTTTAAAAAGTTTTTCCAATTGACTGGAAAAACTTTTTAAAACTAAATTTCTGTTTGATTTACATTTTCAATAATATTAATAAGTTCACGAGCTCTTTCATTAATCATTTTATTTAATAGACTTAATCTTTCATTGGAGACATTATATCTATCGTGTTTTTTAAGCTTAAAATCTACTACTTTTCTTAAAAGAGCAGCTTGCTTTTTACTACAATAATGATTTGTCATAAATTTTTAATGTATACATATAGGTCCTCCTGTCTTTAATTAAATATTCATTATCATCATAGTATCATTTAAGCCTAGAGAAGTAAATCTATGTTTAACCTTTCTTAATAATAGTAACTTTCATTTACAATTTTTCTCTTTGATAAAAAAACAATTATTATACAGTTAACATTCTTATTATAGTCATTTTGTTAAAGTTAATATTCAATCGAAAATAAATCATATAAAAAAAGCTTAAATCAACTGATATTAAATAAAACTTTTTTATGTTTCTATATACTATTATTTTTCTTCTTTATCTGGTCCTACATAAGTCAAAGTATCTCTATGCTTTTTCTTATTGTTTTCAGGATTTATGGGGTGTTCTTTAAAATATTCATCGCTTCTTTTCTTAACATCATCAAACACTTTTAATAGTTCAAAATAATAATTATGAGCTTTGTAATTGCCTTCCTCGGTGTAATCATTTCCTTTTTTTAGATTGTACCGTTCATATTTATCTATAATATAATCTTGAGCAAATTCATAATAGCAATACGCATATCCAGGAAATCCATCGTAGCAGTGAAATTCATTTGGGTCTGATTGCATTTCATAATTTCCGATATATATAAAATTACTTAAGACATCTTTTCTTTGAAAATGGATAACATAAGTATAATCATAAAGAAAGCCATATTCATCTGGTACTTGTTTTACAACCTGTGGATTACAATAATTATATGAAGTAGAAACACCAACTATATATTTCAATTTATTTAAATTCTCAAGGCTCTTTGGAATATTGTTATCTTTAGTTATTTTAACTCTAAAAGCTTTTTCTTGTCTTGAAATCTTTTTCTCATCAAAAGGCATCATATTAAATATTAGATATTTTCCATTATATTCTGGATATTTGTCACTTTTTATTTTGTAAGCAAACGTATCACCAACTACCCAATTTTTCATTCTTAATTTATCAATATCTTTTACCATTCTATATCACCGACTTTAATTTCTTCACCATAGATATTTTTAGCATTAACAAATTCGTTTTTATACTTCTTATTTAAAATAGCAAAAAATATAGTACAGCTTGTAACTGCTAGCATCATAGACTAATACTAGATTATTCCTTTTAGTACTTTTAATTTTGTAATATAAATTTTCATTTATTTCTTTGGGAAAATTTTCTTCAAACAAATGATAATACTCCGAATTATAATTTCTTTTACAAACTAAAATTTGATTCTCTAAATGTTTTAAATCATCATGTTCTAATTGCTTTATTATATCATCACTATCCGATTGTTCATAATCAAAAATGTAAAATGCATCAGCCTCCTGAAACGCGTTTGGTGTTTCAAAAACACGAATTTCTCTTCTTGGCTTTTTTATTTCTATTTGTTTACTAAAAGACAAATTAACCTTATTATTGTATTGTCCATAATAACAATTTTTCAAAATTAAAGCAAATACTATTACAAATAGACAAAAAATCATTTTTTTCATTAATTATCAACACTTTCTGAATAAAAAATCATAAAATCAACATCCCAAGCATAAGGTTGTAAAAGATTATTTTCTTGTAATCTAAGTCCAAAATTATTAGCCAAGGCTCCAAATCTGACAGAATTCTTTCGCCATTCAGTAAAATCATACACTCTATTTGTATCATAATAATATGACCTATATCTAAATGGGTTTATTAGAGCAACATTTGAAGTATCAGTTATATCTTTACCAGTAATATCTTTTATAGATAAGATATTACCATAAGCATCATAACTATAGGTACATACTTCTTTATAGTTACTATCATAGATACCAATAATATCATCAAAAGCATTTTTCTTATAATAATATGTTTTATTATTATAAGTAAAACCTAAGAGATTATTACTGTCATCTCGTAAAAAGTATAACATATAATTTTTGTGTTTTTCAATAACTATACTAGTATTTTCTAAGACATAAGATATTTCTTCATTATTTAATATTTTCTTAGTACGAATACCATTTCTATCATATTTATAAGATACATTTAAGTTAGTATTACTAATACTTTGTAATTCTCTACCATTACTCCAATTATAAGTAGTATTACCTATCTTTAAGGGATTACTTTTATAAATAAGAAATATACATAAGTACCAGTATTAAATACTAAGTTTGATTAAAAAATAACCATCAGAACTAAATATCTATTTCTAATGATTACTTCTTATTTTTACATTTAATTTTTCATTTTTTTTAATATCTACTATTTAAAATAGCATCGAATATAATATAGCTTATTACTGTTTATATCGTAAACTAATATTAAATTGCCTTTTCTAGTATTCTTGATTTTATAATATAAATTATTATTAATTTCTTTTGGAAAATTTTCTTCAAACAAGTTATAAAACTCCGAGTTATAATTTCTTTTGCAAATCAAAACCTGATTTTCCAAATGTTTCAAATCATCATGGTCCAATTGTTTTATAATATCGTCACTATCTGACTTATTATAATTAAAAATGTAAAATTCGTCAGCATACCTGAAAGCATTTGGGGTCTTAAAAATCAACTTCTCTGCTTTTGGGCTTTTTATTCTAATTTCATTATCAAAATTTAAATTTACGAAATTATTATTTTGGAGTATTATAAAAGCTATTATTAATACTAAAATAAATTCGAAAAACAATATTTTTTTCATTAATTATCAACACTTTCTGAATAAAATATCATAAAATCAGCATCCCAAGCGTAAGGTTCTATAAGTTTTGTAAACTGTAAAATATATCCAAAATCATTAGCAATGTCTCCAAGTCTAGCAATATTCTTTCGCCATTCAGTAAAATCATACACATCGCTAATCCTTACTTGGACAATCCAATAATTATTTTGTTTTAATCCAGACACAGTATATCTAGCATGCTGAACAGAATAATATAAATCAGAATCACTTATAAACTCTGTTTCTCCTCTTTCTTTGAAAGTATTTCCTGATGTTATTGATACATTTTTTTTAATAATTTCTTTCACTTCAATTGATTGTGCAAGTTTTTCTATTAATTGACGTTTAGTATCCTTATATTTATACGCATCAATGTTACTCTTTTCAAGTGCAGCTGAAAACATATTACCGGATATAGGCTTTTCCCACGCATACCCAACTAAGTGAGAAACATTAAAGATAGTTTCTCTTACTTTTGAAGTAACCATATCATAAATATAACCTAATATTCCTTTAGAACCAAATGCATCTCTATAACAGATAAAATTATTATTACAATAAGTGTATAAATTATATCCTATTACGGTTTTAGATGAGCCAATAAGACCATCACAATTAATAAACCTTCCCATCTTAGGACTATAATATCTACTATTTAAATAATAAAGATTAGTTTCTGTATCATAGTAGTATGATCTATATCTAAATGGGTTTATTATAGCAACATTTGAAGTATCGGTTATATTTTTACCATTATTATCTTTTATAGATAAGATATTACCATAAGCATCATAACTATAGGTACATACCTCTTTATAGTTACTATCATAGATACCAATAATATCATCAAAAGCATTTTTCTTATAATAATAAGTTTTATTTTTATAAGTAAAACCTAAGAGATTATTACTGTCATCTCGTAAAAAGTATAACATATAATCTTTGTGTTTTTCAATAACTATGCTAGTATTTTCTAAGACCTAAGAGATTTCTTCATTATTTAATATTTTCTTAGTACGAATACCATTTCTATCATATTTATAAGATACATTTAAGTTGGTATTACTGAATACTTTGTAATTCTCTACCATTGCTCCAATTATAAGTAGTATTACCTATTTTTAATGGATTACCTATACCATCATAAGTAATAGTAGCATTATTAAACTTAGTTAATTGGTCTTTATAATTAGCATTATCATAAGTATAAGTATCAGTATTTATTAAAGTAGTAGTATTAAGTTTATAGGTACTCTTAGATAAAATATTACCATAATTATCATAGGTATATTTATAAGTAATATCACACTCTAATATTATCCTCATATACTATCTATAAGGAGAGAATTATGAAAAAAATATTTAGTATTATCATATGTTTAGTATTAATTTTAATGATTAGCTTACTTAGTGTTCACAATAAGAAAGATGAAGATAAGTCTTTAACGAAGGTGAAAGTTGCCGATACTACCATCACATCAAGGACATATATGAGTTAATTCAAATTATCTATTCAAAAACTAAGGTTAATGAAGTATATAATTTAGGTAATACTACCAGTTTCAATATAGACCTTGAAATAGATGATACTTCATCATTTGGTAAACAAATAAACTATTTTAGAAAGCTTAAAAATATTAGAGCAAAAGCTATGGCTAAAGCTCTAAACATTGGTTATAACACCATCTTAAGAATTGAAAATGATAATTTTAATCGGAAACTCAACCATCAAAGTATTATAATATTAAATAAAATTATTGATTATATGGATATTAGAGATAAATTAAATTTTAGTAATAATGATTATCTTGATTTTATTTTAAACAAACAATCTAACACAATAGCGGAACTAAAAGAAAAAATAGGCAGAATAAAACTGGCTAAAGAATTAAAAGTAAGCCCTGACTCAGTTACCAGATGGATTAACAATGAAGTCGTTATTTCAAAAGAAAATTATGCTAAATTAAAAGAGATACTTAAAAATTAAATAGTATCATCTTGAGATTTATGTTCTAAAATTTCAAATACAGCATCCAATATTTCATCTTTTGCCTTATCATCAATATTTAAGTTTTCAATACTTCTTAACAAAAGTTTAGCTTTAAAGATAGCTAAATTATCTAAAAAAAGTTTGGCACCTTCTTCGGTTGTAGGATAGTTAACAAATACTTGCAATTATATCCCCTCGTCCCTATATTTAATCTTATGCCAAACGATAATTTTAATTATAAAATACTCTATTTATCTTCCTCCTTTTCAATATTTTATAAATATTTTTTTCTACTTTTTTACTTACTTTTTATACAAAATCGTGTACACTTTTATGTAACTCCTAAAAGCAGGATAACTACGGCTGACAAACAACTAGCCAGTGGCAAGTTAGCCCATAAATATAGACATTTACTTAACTTTAGATTGTCTGACGCCCTACCTGCTTGGATGACTTTTTGCTGACAAAAATTAAGCTAAATTTTACATAATTTTACGCTTTGTATGACAGTTGTTATAACAAAATCGGCTATTTTTTGCCCTAAAAATGCCTTATTTGTACATTGATTTGTGCCTAGATTCAAGTTTTTTATAAATTTTTGTGTACCTAATTAATCTGTACTTTTTTTAATTCTTTTAAGTTTTTTATTTTAAAAAGCCAACCTTTCTCACCAACTTTTTTCGTTAAAAAAAGAAATTCTAAACAACATTTCTATTGAATAAAATTTCTTTCTTTCGTTTATTAAAATGATTATATTTTTTTAAAAACTTAACCATCTTATCACATTATACTACGACTTTGTTTTTTTACAATAAACTAGATTGTACATTTTTTCGTAGTCATACAGTACATTAAACTGTAAACTTAATCGTAATTTAGCTTATTAGATATGATTTTTAGAGTAATTAATTTTAAATTCAAAAAGATTTTAAAATTGAAATATTTATGACTTTCTATTTTATAATTAACAACTTCTTAACGCTTATGCAAATATCCTATGATGATTTTTATATTATATAAGAAATATATCAAGTCACTATTTATCACGCATAAAATTGAGTAGAGCCTTTATTTATAGATAACCAACACTTCTATCTTTTGTTAAATTCTATTTTTTTACCTAAAATTTTCAATTTATAATCATCAAAATTATCAATTATTTTCCCATAATTATTATAAATTTTATAATTAGGATTATATACTAACTGTAATAATTTAAAATTTTCATTAGAATTATCCTCTAAATCTTTAATTGATTTATCTTCATCAATTGAAATATTGATAAAATACTTATCATAAAAAGGGTATACATAAATATCATAACCATCTTTAGTATAGTAATATATATCACTATATAAGTTTCTATCACTCTTCCATTGATTATTATCCAATGTAAAATATGAAACAAAAAATTTATTAACGAATACATATTCCTTTTCGGTAGAATAATATATAGTTTCTCCTTTACATTGGTCTGTATACTTGCACATTTCTAAAGCATTATCAAATTTACGAAACCCTGAAAATATTGGTTCAAGTAGAAGAGCAAATATTATTATCACTGGATAAGAAATTTTTAAAATTATTTTTCGTTTTTTTGACAAAAACTTGTCAGAGAAATATTTATGTATAAATATAACAGTTAAAATGCTAACAAAAAGATCGATTGTTTGAGTATCATTAATTGTTGATGAAAATAGTAACCCAAACCTCAATGTTTCAAAACGGCTAAGCCAATATAAAATACAATAAATAATTCCAAATATTGAATAATTTTTTTTCATGTTGCCTTCCTAAATATTAATAACAATTAGCAGCTGGTAATGGAACAATAGGTATTCTTTTGGTTATTCTATGACCAAAGTCCTTGATTATGTTAACGGCACTCTTTACGCCAGAAGCTACACCATTCCAGGCATATTGAAACCCGTTTACCAAGTGCTTGTTAAAAGAAAATTCATTTTGATATTCCATAGTATACACACTGTTATTTGTCATAGTAATTGAATGCGATACTCCGGTACCAATAGTGGTTCTTAAATCAAATGTAAAACCAAACGATACAGAATAATCAGTTGATTCATACTTACCATCATTTTTTGTAAATGACAAGCCAAGCTTAATTCCACTTTTTCGGTCACTAGATATAGAAACTCCAGCAGGTCCAATCTTTACCCCTCTAGTAGTTCCAGTATCTGTCTTTTCTTTTGAAAACTGAATAAAACTCTCAGAAGATACATCGCCTGTAGATAATTTAGCATCAACACTGCTTTGGTATCCGCCAACAAATGGAATAACATGGTTAACACCTGAATATGGGATGTCTACACTATGACTAACATAATTGGTACTACCAAACAATCCTACTGTTTTTTCAAATACGCCAGATATTCTACTTAATAATGAGCCAATAAGTTTTCCAAATTTACCATTGCTATCAACTTGATTTACAGGATTATTGCTGCAATATGCATATAAATTATAGTCTTTCATTTTTGCAGTTGTAGAAACTATGGTGTCACAATTAATAAACCTTCCCATCTTTGGACTATAATATCTACTATTTAAATAATAAAGATTAGTTTCTGTATCATAATAGTATGATCTATATCGAAATGGGTTTATTATAGCAACATTTGAAGTATCAGTTATATCTTTACCAGTATTATCTTTTATAGATAAGATATTACCATAAGCATCATAACTATAGGTACATACTTCTTTATAATTGCTATCATAGATACCAATAATATCATCAAAAGCATTTTTCTTATAATAATAAGTTTTATTTTTATAAGTAAAACCTAAGAGATTATTACTGTCATCTCGTAAAAAGTATAACATATAATCTTTGTGTTTTTCAATAACTATGCTAGTATTTTCTAAGACCTAAGAGATTTCTTCATTATTTAATATTTTCTTAGTACGAATACCATTTCTATCATATTTATAAGATACATTTAAGTTGGTATTACTGAATACTTTGTAATTCTCTACCATTGCTCCAATTATAAGTAGTATTACCTATTTTTAATGGATTACCTATACCATCATAAGTAATAGTAGCATTATTAAACTTAGTTAATTGGTCTTTATAATTAGCATTATCATAAGTATAAGTATCAGTATTTATTAAAGTAGTAGTATTAAGTTTATAGGTACTCTTAGATAAAATATTACCATAATTATCATAGGTATATTTATAAGTAATATCACACTCTAATATTATCCTCATATACTATCTATAAGGAGAGAATTATGAAAAAAATATTTAGTATTATCATATGTTTAGTATTAATTTTAATGATTAGCTTACTTAGTGTTCACAATAAGAAAGATGAAGATAAATCTTTAATGAAGGTGAAAGTTGCTGAAGTTACCCACTCAGTTTTCTATGCTCCTTGGTATGTAGCTATAGAAAATAATTATTTTAAAGATGAAGGTTTAGACATTGAACTAATCTTAACACCAGGGGCTGATAAGGTAGCAGCAGCCGTCTTATCTAATGATGTTAATATTGGTTTTGCTGGTTTAGAAAGTACAGTCTATGTCTATAATGGTGGTGAGGATGACTACTTAGTTAACTTTGCTGGTCTTACGAAAAGAGATGGTCAATTTATTTTAAGTCGTTCTAAAGATGATAACTTTAATTTAGAAAAGTTATATGGTAAAGAGATTTTGGTAGGACGTCAAGGAGGAATGCCAGCCTTAAATTTCTTAAATGCTCTTAAGAAAATGAATGTTGATAGTAAGAAAATAAATCTTAACTATTCGGTTGAATTTGCGGCTTTATCAGGATCATTTATTGGCGGGATGGGCGATTATGTTAATCTTTTTGAACCCACAGCAACTAAACTAGAAAAAGAATCCTTAGGATATGTAGTTGCTAGTATTGGTGCATATTCAGGAGAAATGCCATATACTACTTACTATGCGAGAAAAAGCTATATTGAAAGTAATAAAGATATAATTGATAGATTTAGGAAAGCCTTAAATAAAGGGTTAGAATTTGTTAATAATAATGAACCAGAAGTAGTAGCAGAGATTATTCATAATCAATTTAAAGATGAAAGTCTTAATAATTTAACTACAATGATTAAAAGATATAAAGATTATGATTGTTGGTATAATGATACTCATATTAAAGAGATAGCTTATCAGAATTTAGAACAGGTTATGTTAGATAATAATCTAATAGAAAAGAAAACAGATTTTAATATTCTTGTTAATAATAATTAATAAATTCTAAGGAAATATAATGTCTAAAGTTTTAGAGATTAAAAATTTAAGTAAAGAATATCATACTCTTAAAGGAGAAGTTTTAGCCTTACAGGATATTTCTTTTGATGTAGAAGATAAAGACTTTATAGCTATAGTAGGTCCTTCTGGATGTGGTAAATCTACTATTCTATCGATTTTAACCGGTCTGGATAAGGATTATGATGGTCTTATAGATACTCATAATAAAAAGATTGGTTATATGCTACAGACGGATTGTCTTTTACCCTACTTAACTATCTGGGATAATGCTATTCTAGGACTTAAATTAACAAAGACTCTTACGAAAGAAAGTATAAATTTTACCAAGAGTCTTATTCACAAATATAATCTAGATGAATTTATAGATAAGTATCCTAGTAGTTTATCAGGAGGAATGCGACAAAGAGTAGCTTTAATTAGAACCCTTGCTACTAATCCGGATATTTTACTTCTTGATGAACCTTTTAGTGCCTTAGATTATCAAACTCGTTTAGAAGTAAGTAATGATGTCTATAACATTATTAAATCTCTGGGAAAAACGGCTATTATTGTAACTCATGATATCGGAGAAGCTATTGCAACCTCTAATAAAGTGATAGTTCTATCGAAAAGACCAGCTATTATTAAGAATATTTATGATATTAGACTTAATAATCCTAAGAATCCTATTCTTAATAGAAAAGATCCTAAGTTTAATGAATACTTTGATATTATCTGGAAGGAGTTAGAGGAATATGTCACCTAAACAACAAGCCTATTTAAAAAACATAAAAAGAAATAATCTTTTGATACTTATTGTTCAAATTCTAATTATCATTAGTTTTTTAAGTACTTGGGAACTCCTAAGTAAATATAATATCATTAATAGTTTTATCTTCTCTAGTCCTAGTAAAATCATTAAGACTTTAATTAGTCTTATTAGTAATCATAACTTCTTTAAGCATTTATTTACGACGACTAAAGAAGTCTTAATTTCTTTTGGACTAGGTTTTATCATAAGTCTTTTATTAGCAACAATATTCTATTTAGTAAAACCTATTTACCGTGTCTTAGATCCTTTTATTACAATGTTAAACTCGCTACCGAAAGTTGCTATTGGTCCTTTGATTTTAATTTGGTGGGGTGCTAATATTAAATCAGTTATTATTATGGCGTTACTTATTAATCTCATCGTCAGTTTAGTTACTATTTATACGGGGATGCTAAGTGTTAATAAAAATCATTTACTACTCTTTAAAAGTTTTAAAGCAAGTAAATGGCAAACTCTTTATTACTTGATTATTCCTAGTAGTATCTCTAGCATTATCTCAGCCATAAAGTTAGGACTATCTTTATCTTTTATTGGAGTTATTATGGGAGAATTTCTAGTCAGTAAAGAAGGGATTGGCTATTTAATTATCTATGGAACGCAAGTATTTAATTTAGACTTAGTCTTAACGGGAGTTGTATTCTTAATTATCTTATCTTATATCTTTTATAAACCAGTGGCCATCTTAGAAAATAAAATGCTTAGTAGAGCTTAATAAGCTCTATATACCAAAAATATTGAGATTAGTTAATCTCAATATTTTTTATTAATTAGTACTATCATCAGTTGTATTATCCGCTACTTGGGAAATAAATATCTTTATTTCTAATTTAATACTAGGCTTATCTGGATACTGATTCTTATAATTATAAGCTAAATGTCCCCATTTCGTATCAAGGGCATCATCTCCTGATTCAAAAGGCCAATTAACATCAATAGTATATTTAGCTTGTCCAATCTCGGCATCTAAAACGGAACTAGAAATATTAAAGTTAAACTTAAAAGGATAATCATTCTTTAACTTATTAATTAGTTCTTCACTAGTTATTGTATTTTCCGGGACTGGTTCATTATGATCATTTAGCCCTTCTTTGGTACTATACTTAGTACCCATAATATCAGCACTTAATATTTCATAAGTTACTACGGCCCCCACTTCACTTTTATTATAAGCATTTAACTCATAATGATAATCTTTCATCCCTGGATACATGCTTTCTATATTTACATCAACATAATCAATGATGGGACTATCTCCCGATTGAAATAAGACATCCCAAGCTCTAACATGAGCATCCATCGTATTATTTACTTTGGTCGCGTAAATAAACCAAGCAAAGGAATTGCTACCTATTAGAATAATTAATAGGACAATTTGATGAGGTTTTACTACTTTCTTTAATTTTTCCCAAGTATTCATATAATCCCTTATTCTTCTTTTTCTTTTAAAACAAAGGCCCTTAAAAATTCATAAGAGAAGGCCACTCCTACACTCATAAAGATTAGATAATATATAATAACATTTTGCATTAAATGACTAATAAAACTTAATATAACTGTTTTATAAATAACTTTCCCATAAATACTACTAGCTTCGATTTCGGGATCTTCAATTTGATTAGCTATTCCTTTGGTAACAAAATAATTCTTATTATCTTTCTCTTCTTTCTTTATAATTCGGTGGGTTACTACAATTCCTCTTAATTCTTGTCTTTCCCCAAGATAAGTAATATCATCACCGACATTTAGACTCTTAGCATCCACTTTTTTACTTATTATGATGTCTCCTACTTTATAATCGGGAGCCATACTTTCAGATACTATTGTAAACATGTAATAACCCCCAATATTTATTTTATTATTAGAGAATTTCTGAACAATAACTACTATTAATACACATAATAGGGCTACTGTTAAGATACCCTTTAATACTCCGAATATTTTTTTTATCATTTTTCCTCCTAAAACTTAAAGTTCTCAATTTTTTCTAAGTAGTTATCAATACTTTTCAAAAAGACATTTTGAATTTCACTTAAACTAGCTTGTTTTTTTAGCTTGGTAATAGCTATTTTATCCCCAATTTTTTCTTTTAAAGTACTAAGAGGCATATCGACATTTAACTCGACTATTCTTTCGATTAGATTATCAGTTATTTCTTCAATATTCTTCTTGTAGTCTTCTGTTGTTTTATCTTTACTTAGAGTATCAAGGGCTAAATAGTTTAAATAGAATGTATTATTTAAATAATCTTTTATAATACCATTTTCTTCATAGTTTTTATGTTCTTTCGTAATTTTAGTATCATTAGCAACATGACTTTGAAGAAAATCCCAGAGTTTCATCGCATACTGGAAATTAGTATTTTTTAATATGACATTAGTCTTCTTAATAGGGGGTATTACTCTAGCAACATGTTTTTTTCTTAAATCTTTATATACATCAGTATTTTGAAGCATGGTAATATTTTGTTCTAATTTTTCTATGCGTTCTTCAATAGAAAGAGAGGAATCAGTTGAATTATTATCAAGACTCGCAATTAAAGAGGAGTCAAGAGCTACATTAACATTAATTCTTTCTTTACCTAAATTACATTTTCCTTGATATTCTAGTCTTTTTATATCTTTAACTTGCGAGGTCGTTAAAGTTTCTTTTTTCTTTAATTCCACATAGTTTCGCATATTTTCAATTAAAGTATAAATAAGACGATTTTCATAAGTATCATAACTTTCATCTTTATTAATATTTAAAATCTTAGAGGGTTTAACATCGCCATTATCTTCAATCTTTTGAATAAAATTAGTATGTTTAGATAGATGTCTAATACTTTCGACTGTTACACGACGAGCTAATTCAATTTTTACTATTTCTTCTTCATTAACAATAAAACGATTAGGATTTCTTAAGATATTATCTAAGTATCTAATAGTATCTTCCATTAAATCTAACCATTCATAATCAACAACCACTTTTTCATAAGAAGTATTAAGATTCAGATTAGAGCGAATATTACTATTAAAATTTTGAACTTTGTTTTTATTATTTTCATATAATTTTATTATACTTAAATCTTCCATAATTCACCTTATGCTAATTTCTTTAATCTTAGTAAATACTCGATACATTCAGCCATTTTACCTTCACCGAATTCATCATTTAAAAATTTTACAAAGCCATCAATTTCATCACGAATATAAGCCACGTTTAACTGTTCAAATTTACGTAGTATTTTACGGGCAATAAAATAATCAACCCCTTCAACTTCAGTACCACCACAAGCCACAAAGACAGGAACAAACTTTTTCATATGAGCTACAATACGATTACCAAAGGCAATACGGAAATGTTTAATGACATAATTATCCATTTTTTCAATTTTATCTAAAGTTTCTTGACTAATTTGATTATCTTTAATCGCACTCTGAAATAAATTATCTAAATAAGAATAGTTTATATCTTGAGCAGGAGTATTAACAGGTTCAAAAGCTTCACCCTTATCATTAATATCAATAGGCATGGCACGGTCGTATACTTTATCAGTTACCATGAAAGTAGAATCATCGTTATTAATAGTCCCAATATACCACATATTAGGAGGGATTAATAGTTTCCCATCTTTTAAATGGATAGGGTCACTTTTCCAAGCACTAGGTACTATTTCTACTATCCATTCCGATTTATTAGGCATTTCTAAAATAGATAACATTTCGGCAAAGTAATACTCAACACGGGAAATATTCATTTCATCCAAAATTACCGTATAAATATCATCTGTATAACCAGCAACATACATCTCTTTTAAGACTTCTGTTTCATTAAATCTTTTGGTAAATTCATTGAAATAACCAAATAATTCGGTACGATCACGCCATGATGGTTGGACAGAAGCAATACAAGAGTCATGTTTTAAAAATTTTCCCCACGCATACGCTAGTGATGTTTTACCGGTACCAGAAATACCTTGTAAAATAACTAATTTCGTAGAGGCTAAGGCCGATACAAATAGTCTAATCATCTTAGGTGTATAATAAAGTTTTAACTGACTAGCCGCAAAATTACGAAAAAGCTCTACTAACTGGGGTAAATCAAACGAATTATTATAATTAGCTACTTTATAATCCTTAAACTTCTCATCAACTTCATATAGTTTAGGAAAACGTATTTCCGTATTCTTATCCGTAATCTCATTATCTTCACTAACATTTTCAGTATCACTCTCATCAGGTCTTAATCCTAGTTTAGAGACCTTCATAGCTAAGATATCTTCTTTTTCTTTCATTAGAGTAGCTACTTTACTATTTAAAGTACTAACCTCTTCTAATAATGACTCTTGATCAACTAAAGACTTTCTAATTCTTATATACTTGCGAAGAAGAAAATATCCTCCTAGAAATATTAAGCCTAAAACAATAATCATTATTAGAATAGCAAGTCCTACTAAGAACCATTCGGGCATATTAAAATCATTCTTATAATAATTAACAATATTTAAATAAGCTTTAAAATCAAATATTTTGCCAATGCCATTAATTAATCCCATGACAATAGAGTTAAGACCACTAAAAAACTGAGATAAAAATTCATATAAAAAGCGAAAAAATGTATCCATATACCCACCATCCTATAATACAATTATTCTTCCTGGTATTTTTTCTTTACTATTAATAATCATATCAAAAAATTCATTATTTTTATAGATAAAAATCGTCGAAAATAAATATAATTCCGTAATTTCCCCTGTAAAAGTATCATCTAAATATAAAGAAAATAAGTATCCTTCTTTAATTAATTTATCAATTTGACTTTTTGTCTCATAATAAGTAGTTAAACTAATCTTTATCTCAAGATATTTTTTAGCTAAAGTATTATTTAGAATCTCTAATAGTCTTTTTTGTTTCTTTTCTTTTGACCATAGACTATTTGCAAATTCTAAACAATATCTCCTAGAAAAGTCTAAGTTAATAGCATTTTCTAAGACTAGTTTAGATGCTAATATATATAAGACAAATAAAGAGTCTTCATAAGTATTTCCGGTCGTAAAGGCTTTATTAATAGCCGTATCACTATAAAGATAAGATATTTTAACATTCTGTTCTAAAGATAAGTTATAATATCCTCTTTGAATTCTTTTTTCTTTTAAGATATATTCATTAGTTTCTAATACTCTAAAGAATTCTTTTTTTCCTTTTGTAAAACTTCGCAACCACTTATTTAATTCATCTTTCTTAAGCGCTAATCCTTCTATCTTTAGATTATTATCACTAATTAAATAATCTATTAAAGACTTAGAAGAATCAAAATATATAGCATCATCAAGATACATAATATAACCAAATAAAGCATAAATACTCTTAAGAAGAGATATATTATTATCACTTTGTAATTCTAGGAATAGGGGTTCTAATTCTTTACTTACTCTATTAGTAGGATTCTTTATATTATGATAATTAGTTTCATTATTATATCTAATATCAATATACTTATCTAAGAAAGGTTCTATTAAACTCTTTTGATATTTATTTTCAAAGATAATTTTATAAAATTCTAAAAGACTTTTTTTAACATATTTTAAATATTCACTTATTATATTTAAATCCATTATATACCTCCTATGGATCTATTATTTCTACTTTTATTATACTAGTATTGGTATCATTAGGATAGGTATAATTCTTAGATGGGTCAATCTTATAGAATTTTAATTCCCTACTACTTACGGCATCTATAGGAAAAGTAATTTCTTTAATATAAGAAACATCTTTAAGAGTAATATAATCTAATTGACTATTATCTAGTAAAGATGAAGTAGTATCTACAAGAATTATATTAGGATCAAAAGATACTTTAACATATTTACCAATACATTTATCTTTAAGAGTACTATCAAGTTCTAAGAAGTTATTTATATCTAGATAATCCCCTTTCTTATAAGAATTAAAAGCTTCTATGATGGTACAATAAGTATTAGCATTCGTAATACTTAAGTCTAAATAAGGATTACTATTACTATCCGTAATACTATAAGTAACACCTTTCTTTCCTGATGTATAAATAAATTTAGCAGCAAGGGTTTTAACATAAGGACTAGTAGAAGTGGCTACGACCTTGATAATTAACTCTTCCCCCTCTTTAAAAGCTCTTTTAGGTACAACATTAATATTAATACTGGTACTATGCGTAGTATTATAGATAGTCCCCGTCTTATTATCTATCGTACATGTTGCATCCTCACTACAAGTAAATTCAATCTTATAATCAATATCATAATTAGTATATAATTTATTATTTAAAGAAGATAGTAAATCAAAAGTTATCTCAAAAGCTCCTACTCCACTCCAGTTATTTACTTGATAAGTAGCTTCTTTTTCTTTTAATCTATTACTAGTAAAATAAAATTCCTTACTACCAAGATAAAAGTTATAAAAAGTATCCTTAATAAAGCGAGCAAAGGTTAAAATAACAGGGGTTAAGGCTAAAAGAGAAACGAGAATGAGGATTTGTTTTAAATGAGGAATTTTCTTGGTATACTGCATATAAAGCCTTTCTATACGACTTGAGTAGCATTAATATTTATTTCTACTAAGTCAATAACAGATTCATAATAATCAGGATTATTTTTATATTCTAAGGGAAAATATACTCTTAATAAGAAACGGTCGGTCTTTTTAGTCTTACAAGCCATAAAATAATCATTAGTATCGACATACTCTTTAAAATACATTCCATCTTGATTAGTACTAATATTTACGGTATTAATATTAGCTGCCGTACTATCTTCTACCTTATATATTTCATAAGTAAGAGGTAGATTAGTAGTCATTTTTAACTGAATATTATAGTTTAAATCGACATTAGCTTTACCAGTATCATTAAAGTTAGATACTTCAAAATAATAATCATAATAATCATTAGAAGGAACCATCTTGGTAAGTTCTAAGGACTTAGTAGTATTAGTAGCCTCTACGATAAAGAAGGCTATATTAGGATTTAATTTCAAGGTAGTATCGGATTCATACCGAGCATAAGTAAAACCGATACTACTAATTATTATGATAAGAAGAAAGATGACGATGGAAGAAAAGAAGGTCCGTTTAAATTTTTTCTTATTAATATTATTAATAAATTTCTTTAGATGTTTAATCATATTACTTCTCTTTATTTTCTATGGTCTCTTGAATTTTACTTAAGTCTAAACGAATAGTATATTCTAAGAATTTCTTTTCTTTAGCTTTTAATTTAGGTAAATCTATTTCTTCATTACTAATCTTTTTCTTAAGATTTATTATTTCTTCCGGACTTAATTTAAATTTACTAGAAGCTTCTAATAAGTCATTAACTTCTTTAATATCTATATGTCTAGTGACTTCTAAGAGTCTATCGACTTCATTCTTCTTTTTAGTTTTAGTATCTTTAGGAGGATCCTCAATCTTAGTTACTTTTAAAGGGGTAGTATCAATATCATCTTGAAGATGTTTTAATTTAGGTTCTTCATAAGAAATAGCAACATCAAAAAGGATTAAAGTTATAAATAAAAGGGCGATAACACGATAATCACTAAAGACATCTTGCCAGACTTTTAGTTTAGGAAATACTTTAACAATTTTTCCAATAACCATATCTTTCTTAATAGGATTATCAATGGTATTATTATTATCTCCTTTAACAGTTAATAAGTCATTATCAATATATATAATTCGATGGGTAATAATATTTCCATCTTTCAAATAAGAAATAATATCATCTTTTTGTAAATTATCCTTACCAATCTTAACTAGAATAACATCATCTTTATATAATGCTGGTTCCATCGAACCACTGGCAATCTGAAAAATCGTATATCCAAAATAATTAGGATAAGGATTATCAGAAACTAGTACACTTACTTTACCATAAATAGCTAATAGTAATAATATAAATAATATACAAGACAAAAAATTAGCTAACCATTTAAATACCCTTTTTATCATACAATCTTCCTTTAACTAGCAATATATTGACTAAATTTGGCCTCTAGTTTAATTGGTAATTCTTCGCCAATTAAACTAGTATCAGCCTCATTATAGTTGGGATCATCTTGCCATTCTAAATTTATCTTTAAGTGTCTTATTTTTGCAATATCTTCTAATTTAATAACCCCTTCATAAGTTATCCCATCATTACTCAGCGAATCCCCTTCTAAATCCATAACATTAAATTTAATATTAGGATGTTTATCTAAGGCAGAAGCATCTATCGTAATAGCATAAGAAACAGCAACTTCGGAAGCACTGGTATCTATATCTAAAGTATAAGATGCTACAGTTCCCGGGGCAAAATAGCCATCATCATTATGACTGTTGTTCTCGATAATAAAATCACTATAATTTAATTCTTTAGCCAGAGTTAAATCTTTACCATCGACTTTAATTACCCATTTAGCAATAGGAATATTGCTTGTAGCTTGGCTATTAGTTTCAAATAAACCGTAAGTCTTAGTGATGGTAATTAAAGTTAAAACAATAAAAAAGCACTCAAGTAGTAACAGGCGCTTTTTCATTTAACGTATCCGTTTTCTGTTTTGAGTGCTTTAGCAGCATCAACAATCATTAAGATTTCATACATAATTAAAAAGATAGTAGGAAAAATAATTAAAAACATAAATCCCCATTTAGATGTAAAAATACTATATAAATATCCTAAATTGTGTATTATCTTAGTGCCATTAACACGCCCAATCACATAGCTTCCCGATACTTTAGTATTATTAATAGTATAGGTTGATTCTTTAGTCGAAACTGCAAATTTATCTTCAACCGCCCCTATATTAATCAAATACTCATTAGCTTTATTTCCATTATAGAAAAAAACTTCATCTTGATTAGCAATTTTCTTATCACTTTCTCTTTTTATTAATAAAAGATCCCCGGCATAAAATTTGGGTTCCATCTCATCATTATCAACAGCTAGAATGGTAGTCTTACCAAAAGTAGGAACATTAAATTCATTATATGATAACAAGCATACAGTTACCGTTATGGCGATAATAACCCAAACTCCAAGGAGAAAATCCTTTAAAATAATGCTTAGTTGCTTCATACTTCCTCCATATTATTCATCTAAATTATATCACGGTGCGAATAAACATTCAAGTTAAATATCCATATTCAAAATAGTTAAATAATTAAGGATATCGGTATAATTTAGATTAGCTTTTCCTAGATTATAATAATTATAAAGAATATCTACTTCTTTAATAGTACTCTCTAAATTATCTTCTTCTAAAGAAGTTATTTCTAAGTTAATATTTTCTAACTTATACTTATCAGCAATAATCATCTTCAGATTTTGTTCATCTAAAAGAGCGATATGATTAATAAAGATAAAATTGTCTTGATTAATTATATTCTGTAAGTCGATATATTCTTCATTTAAAATATTAATCGTTAGATTATCATCTTCTTTTTTTCGTTCAAAGACAAAGTATAAGAAATTACTAGTTATAAATTTAAATACTTCTAAAATGGTAGTATCTAAAGTCAAGGAATTACTAATTCGTATATTAAAGATTTCTTCATCATAAGTATCATAATTAGTACTTAATTTTTCCAAAGACTCATTATATTTAAATAGTAGTTTATCATCTTTTTTCTTACTTTTAAAAAGTCCTATTTTAGTTTCATTCTTATTATGATTTAATTTAATTATTTCTTTTTCTAGTTTATTTATTTCTTTTTGAAGAGTGTTTTTCTTACTCTTATAAGTATCTTTATTACTAATCTTATTTTTCATATCTTCTAAGAGGGTTATATACTTAACAATTAGATTATACTCAAGAAGAGTTTGTTTTAATTTACCTATTTCTTCTAAATTATTATTATTACCAAAGTATTTAGTTACTAGTTTTTCGATACTATTAGGAGCATAATCGCTAATACTCCATTTCTTTGTAACAAAATTATCTATTAAATAATAAGTATCTCTATTATAAATATCATTACGTTCTTTTACTAATTCTTTTCTTAGATTAATTAAATCAGCTTCTTGATGCGTTTCTAAATACTTATTATGACGTTCTTGATAATAACGTTCTATCCTAGATTCATTAGCTAAATAAATTCCTTTAATATTAACTTCTATGGTCTTAATAAGATTAGGACACTGCCAATATACTTCATCAAATATTTTTTTAGTATCTTCTTTTTCTTCTAATAAAGTCTTAATATATTTTTTAGCATAAGTATTATAATTAAAATTTTCATAGGTAATATTAAGTCCTACCGTCTTAAAGGCTTTAAATATCGTTAAGAGCCATTCATTTACAGTCTTTAAGTCTTCTTTATAATAATGAGATAATAAGTATAAATAATAGTCTAAATGCATCTTTTCATAAGCTGTATTATACTTATTCCATTCATTTAAGAATTTACAAGTCTCTAAAGATTTATTAATATTATCAATTTTACTATTAGGTTTTAAAGAAGAAAAAGATTCTTTAAAAATTTTTAGTTTAGTTGTTACCTTATTTAAGAGTTGTTGTTTATTTTCTTTTTCTTCTAAAATAACCTTTTCTTTATTAGTTCTATTCTTAATATTATTAGTAGGCATAGTCTCTAAAACAGTCTTAAAATCATTAATTTCTTTTAATAAGTTTTCTTTCATTTAGAATCCTCTACTTTCTTTTTTTCGGTATCTAAATATTCTAAATATTCTAATAATATTTTATAGATATCTAATAGTTCTTTTACTTCTAAGTCATTAACATTCATATTTTACCTCACTTAATTATTATATAGTTTTTAGTACCACCTATATAAGTATTATCATCATATAATTTAAATTCCAAGCGATAAGTACCTGTCTTAACATTATTTTTTAATAGAAGATTTAATTCATTTATAGTATTAGGATCTTTTATTAAGATATATTCACAAGGATTATCGGTCTTAAAGAGAGCTTGGTCAACATAGTCATTTAAATCAACTAGTTCATAATCGGTATCATAAATATTATCATACTTACGACGATATAGACTCATTCTTATAATAGGAGTATTTAAACCAGAGTCATAAGAAATAGTAAATTTCAGATTCTTATTACCTTCTTCTTTAGAAGTATCAATTATAGTATTTTGGGGTTCTAAGGTTGATTTTAAACCATAAATACTATTTATAATCGTTATATTTAGTTCTTTTTTAGTAGAAACATCAGTACCATAATAAATTCCATCCACAGAGCCAAAAGTTTCTATTACTATTTTATAAGTTCCGGTAGCAATACTGGCATTTTCAGTGTTAAATTCTAACCATCTACTAACATTACCTACTTTATCGGCTATTTTTATTCTAGTGGTTCCATCTACATCAGGGTAATATCTTTTCCCATCTAGGAGAAAATAAGCTCCAATTAGACCGTTACCAGTTACCGCGTTACCATCTTTATCTTTTAGAATTATCTTTAAACCTAATTTAGAATCAAAATATTTAGTATCATAAATAGTATTAGATCCTACGGATAAATTTTGATAATTAGTACTTAGATTAATAATGGCATTATTACCTACATATAAAGGGTTTTTATCAATAGTGGCATTTATATCTATTATAGAGTCTTTATTATTATAGAGGTTATAATGCATATTTTCATGTTCTATTCCTAAGACGCTATAGATAGTTTGATTATCCTTATCCCTTAGTTCAACTAATAAAGAATTATCGAGGACATCATTTTCTAAGGAAGTAGCACTAAAGTCTACTATAAAGATAAACTCTTCATCAGAATCATTATTCTTGTAATAGATTTTATTCATTGCCTCATCATCATAATGACTATTATTACTAGTAGAACCCATAACCGTAAAAATAGAAAAATCATAAGTAGCTTCTCCTAAGGTTTGTAAATCTTGTTTAGCTTTTTCTTCTTCGGAAGTAGTTATTGTATGATAATAGTATTTAGGACTTCCTTCAATAATATCTAACATAGTTATTTTTGTATTAGCTGGTAAGGCATAAGATGATACTAAAGTACGATGATATCCTTCTTTATAAAGATTAACATTTTCTCCAAATAAAGAGTAATAAGCACTAAATTTACTACCTGTAGTAATATTGGTCGAAGTAGATGCAAATAAACTATATTTATCGCCAGGAGTCATAGCGGCTTCATATTCATTAGTTTGATAAAGTGCAGTTGATAAATCAATATTAATTACTAATCTTTTAGTTTCATTAGTTAAAGCATCTAAGGCAGTTATAGCCATAATACTTATACTTACAGTTCCCATCTTTTTTGTTTCGGTTAAGTTTTTACTATGATATAGATAAAATAGTAAAGAAGGAACCACCGATGTATTATCACCGGCATAATAAGAAGTACCACTAATACTTGGCTCTGTCGACTTAAAGGAAGTATTTCCATTAGTTAACCAGCCTTGGTTTGAAGGTTCCATGGCTAAAGCAAAGTTATTATTAGCTTCTTCTTCCGTCTTAGCTTGTCTGGAGATGTTATTCTTATCTACAAGATTAATACCATTAGCTAAATTAGAGTAATCAAATCCTAAGATTTGGAATGAAGTATTAGGTTTAGAAAATTCTAAGAAAGTTAATTCGGTAGAGCCTAGAGTCGAATATTTACTAGCTACTAAAGAGATATTATATTCAATGACGGCTTCGCCAATAATCCACATATAAAAGTTAGAATCTTTAGGAGTAGGATCTATTATCTTAACGATATTAGTATTAGTCTCTTCGTCCATAAAATTACTATAGAAACCATCTTTATTTATATCATGATTTGTCATATGAAGTCCTAAGACATAGCTACCTTTATTAGGCATATCTTTCCAAGATAGGGTATCTCCATAATTATAAATAGAATTGTATATTCCAGTATTAGGTAATCCCTCTCGGGTATGAGTATACATTCCTAAGAAAGCTTGACCACTCATAATACCATAACTAGTAACAGCTTCATTAGTCGCAATATTTAAGTTTCGCCCTTCTAATAAGTAAATACGATTATCTACATTCCTAGTAACAGTTTTAGTATCATCATCAATACTTACCGTCTCAATATTACCATCTTTATCTAGGCTTTCTAATTTCTTCAATAGATTAGCCCCATTATCTAAATATAAACTAGAATTATTTTGAAGTTTTAAATCATCAATAATACTTAAAGAAAATAAAACATCACTATATTCATTAGTTCTATCAGTAGCTCCACTTAACATAATACTAGAATTATCTATAGTTAAAATATTTGTCCTTTGAATAGATATATTCTTATGCGGATTACTACTAGTTCCATAGTTTTTAATAGTTATTGTACTAAGACCATTAGTACTAGAGGCATTACCACTTCCAAAGATGGAACCATAAGTATTAAAGTTAGAATAATCTTTACCATCAATTTTAATATTAATACCATTAGTAACGCTGATAAAAGAGTAATCGTAGTTTTCATCTCCACTAGCATTAGCTTCTCCGCCACCAAATATGGTTCCTTTAATATCAATATCAGCAGCCGAAGTACTAGGAATATCTTGATTATCGGAGTAAAATCCTAGAATTTTAATTTTCTTAAAATCAGTAATCTGCCAGTAGCCATTTAAAGTTAAAGTGCTATTAGCATCAATGACGGTTTGACCTTCAGTATAAATATTAGGGGTTATATAAGTTAGACTACCTTCTTTAGTAAATTTACAGTTATAGCATTCTTTTAATTCATTATCACCGGTATCTAAAATTAAAGTAAAGTTTTTAAGTGGATTAGAAGAAGTATTAGAAATATTTATAAAACTATTCCAATAATTGCCATTAGCATTTTTAAAGTTATCAGTATAGGTTAACTTACTAGTAGAATTACTGTAAGTAGTAGTTGCATCATCGTAATTAAGATTACTATTATTTTCTAAGACGGCATTTTTACCTATGTAAACATTAGATTTACCATAAATAGTTGAGGTATTAGCACCACCATAAACATTGCCATAAATAGTGCCGCCGGTAATATTAACAATGGTGGTGGAATTATTGGCTTTTTCTAATCCCGTAGCCGCGGCATTACCGCCTCCAAAAAGGCTACCGGATAAAGGAGCTTTACTGCTCTCGGTTCCAATAATTGTATTACCACTAACGTTTATACTGGTATTACCTTGAACGGTGGCTAAGGAACCATTACCACCAGCATAAGCACTACCCTTGATAGTGGCGTTGCTAATCTTAACGGTGGTATTTTGACCAACAGTACCATAATTTCCACCGCCATAAATATTGCTTGCAATAGTGCCACCATTAATAATTAAAGAAGTAGAATTGGTAATTGCGGCCTCGTTTCCCCCACCATAGATAGTTTTAAAAATACCATCTTCAATAGTAACATTGCTTTTATCGGCATAGGCTAAATTACCACCACCATAAACATTATCAATAGTGCCATTCATAATCTTGACAAGCGGATTTACGGTATTGCCACCTTCGTTATTACCACCATAAAGATTAGTAATATTACCCGCTGTAACGGTTATAGTTGTATTAGTTACAGTGCCACTTTTATTAGAGCCACCATAAACATTTTGAAATTGGCCGTTAACAATATGGATAGTCGTATCATCTATTCCGGCTTCATTCCCACCCCCAAATAAATTGGCAATAGTACCATTTGTTACATCAATTGTGGAAGTGGCACTGTTAGTTTTATTACCACCACCATAAAGATTAGTCGTGGTTCCATCAAGATAATTAATCGTCGTAGTAACAGTATTACCGCCCTCGTTATTGCCACCAAAGAGATTAAGGGTTGTTCCTTGGTTGTGATTAATAGTTACTTTATCTACGCTACCGCTTTTATTAGAGCCGCCATAAAGATTAGTTATGGTGCCACCCTCCTGAATAATACTTACATTAGTAGCATTAGCGGCATTGCCACCACCATAAACGTTAGCAATAGTATCATCATTACCACTGATAGTTAGGTTAGTAGTGGTCGTAGGAACTTTATTGCCGCCCCCGAAAAGATTAGTTATATAACCTTTAGAAACATTTACATTAGTGGTAGTTACATTGCCTCCCTCGTTATTACCGCCAAAGACATTATAACTATGGCCACCGGTAATAGTGATATTAGCGGTAGTAACATCACCACTAATATTGGAGCCACCATAAAGATTATTACAAGTTGTCCCCTCTTGATAAACATTAGTAGTCGTAACGCTAGATTTATTTCCACCACCAAAGACATCACCAACCGTTCCGCCTTTTAAGGAAACAATCACTTTATTAGATAGAGATCCTGATTTATCATGACCACCAAAAACACGACCAATATTTCCATCATTAATGGTCACGGTAACATTTCCTAAAACATAAGGGGTACTATTAGTTTCTCCTTCGCCCCCACCGAAGACATCACCAGTTATTATTCCGTTATTTACCGTAACAGAAGTATTACCGCCGGATGGATTATAACTACTAGTTCCATTAACCGTACCTAAAGCACTACCACCATAAACATTACCATTAATCGTTAAATTTTGATTTTGACTACCGATATTTACCGTACTATTATCTCTTACAAAGGTATTAGAACCTTTGCCACCGCCATAAATATTATTATTAATGGTACCGCCTAAAATATTTAAGGTTGCATCACCATAGACTGTTCCACTGATATTGGAGCCACCATAGATATTACCTTCGACTACTCCTGATGTCATTTCGATACTAATACTGGCCGTTTTACTACTACTACCAGAACCATTCTGGTTACCGCCACCATAGATATTTTTCTTTATCGTACCCCCATTAATAGATATTTTAGTATAACTAGATGAGCTAGTACTACTAATACCAGTAGCACCGTAATTACCACCCCCATAGACGCTATTATTTATTAAAGCATTCCCGGTTATTAAAATATTAGAATTATCGCTAGAACCAATTGATGAAGTTCCTGGTCTTCCGTTACCAATTCCAAAAACACTACCCGCTTCACTTCCAAAAAGAGTGGTATTATTATTAACCAAGGTTTCATCACCAATTATGGCATTACCTCCAATATAGATGAAGCCAGTACCATTTACGGTACCATCGGAACCGCTACCCGTTGATCCATTAGAACCAGCAAAAACACTATAATTTACCTTTCCGCCAGTTAAGGCGATAATTCGATTACCATAAGTAGCAGTTTGTCCAGCTCCCCCAGTTATCATATCAATCGTACCACCAGTTTGGTAAATATAAGTATCGTTAACATTAGAGCGATTACTAGCGCTTAAAGGACCACCAATTAGATTGTAAATCCAACCGCCTTCTACTTTTATCTGTCTTGCAGTATAATGGGTTCCACCATAACGTCCTCCAACATAAATTCCGGTTGTCAAATCATATTTTCCTGTTCCAAAGGAACCACTTTTAACAATGGTTTTCATACCAACTTCAGAAGAAGAATAAATATCTCCACCCCAAGAGCCCCCGACACAGTAATAAAATTCTAAATTACTATTGTTGCCAGTTACCCGGTCGTAATCGGAGCCATAAACAACAGTAGCATTTACATAATCAGTATCTGAATTCCAACTATCGGTATTAGCATCATGAGTTAGGGAAGCAGAATTATACACTCCCGATTCGATTAGCAAATTATAAGTAGAATCATTGCCACTACTACCGGTATAACTATTACCACCAACAATGGATTCAATATTTACATAAGAACCATTTTGTCTAATTCCGCGGCCAATTTTCAAATTATGCCAATTAGCAATAATAGCATTACTAGCTTCCGCATAATTATTAGTCTTACGGGTAGTACTGTATAGTTCTAAATTTTCGATAGTAGTATCATTATAAATATTAATTTTGGTTTCGCTATTTCCCCACCAGCCACCACCACTAGTCTCGGGATGCCAATAAGTACTATGTTTTACACCATTATATAAACCTGTAAAAGTAAATGGTTTACTACTAGTCCAATTTCCTTGAAAAGACCCAGTCAAAACAGCTATATTAGTATCTCTAGTAGCCATATAATAATAAGTATTATTGCGATCAAAAAGATTATCCGCCGTATTTTGTAAGTATTCATAATAAGTACAAGATGAGCTAGTACATCTACCGCTTACCATTTTACCATCAGCATTATAATAACCATCATAAGAAGCATTATAACTAAATTCTCTAGCAATAAAGTATCCAGCCATTATTTGATTATCAAAACTAGTATCAACAATATCTTCACAATGGATATTTAATCTACTAGGATCAAGAACTGTCATATAGCCATTATTTAAATAATAATAAGTATTATTTTCATCATATGATTCATTATTTATCTTGACATAATAAGTACAACTATTTTGCCAACACCTAGTATTATTTTGATATCTACCTTGCGAGTTATAACCACTATAATATTCACGATATCCGGCTGTTTTTTGGTAATAATAACCAGTCATATCATACTCATCACAGACTCTTTTGACTGTTTGGACTTTTTGCAATTTTTTATCATCAAAGTTATTGAAGACACTATTCCAATTATTAGATGATATATAACTTACTTTAGCATTAATCCAAGATGCATGTAAATTCAAGATAATATCATTATATTTATCCCCATTTTTAGTAGGAGTCATGATAGCATATCTTTTATAGTTATCATAATCAAAAGTAATCAAAGTATTTTGGGTATCACTTATCCACCCATTAAATCCCTTGTCATTAGGTCTATTAGTAAAGGGATTATCAATAAGTTCTATATTAACTTTACCGTCAACTACAGGATACCACTTATAATAAACCATCTTATTTTGAGTCTCATCTAAAGATATAGAACCTCCAGTGGCATCATAAGTAATCATAACACGAACCATATTATGAATATTATATTTATTTTGACTAGTAAATGATGGTAGGGTTCCTCCTGTTTCTACAAAGTTTTTAGCTTCATAATAATTCCAATCAGCCTCTAAGTCATTAACATAGACAGTATCTCCTGATATACCACTATTCTCGGGATTAAAAGTTAAATTTTCTTTAGGACTTAAAGCAATCGGATTAACTAATTCATTTTTATTAACAAAAGATACTTTATCTTTATTAATCCTTACTATTAAATCATCGTTTTCAAAGTTTTCTAAGACATTATCATCATAAGTAATCTTATTACCAGTAATTCTATATTTATAAGTATTATCTATCTGAGCATTAGTATTGGTATTATAATCATCATATATATCTTCTTTACTTAGAAGATAATTAATCTTTGTATTTTCCATATCATAAGCAATAGTTTTATTATCAGTGTCACTCGATTTAAAATTAGTATTAAGAATAATCTTTTCATAGGAAGAATTAGAGTCTTTATAAACTAAAGAGGCTATTTTACTATCTTTAGAACCGGTAACATCCATACTAATTGCTAAAAGGGAAACTTCAATAGTATTAGCATTCTTCGCTAAGAAAGCCCCCGTATTAGAAACATTTAAAGATGCTCCTGTAAAATTTAGATTAGCTATCTTTGCTGTATTTAAGTCATTAAATAAAGACTCTTCTAATTTAAAATTAGATATCTTATGACCTCTTCCATCAAGAGAGCCTGTAAAAGCTTCTTTATTATTAATACTTAATAAGTAATTACCAAAATCCAAATCATTAGTAATAACATAATACTTATCTAAGTAAAGATTAGCATCACTACTCTCTAAGACTTTCTGAAAATAGGCTAGTTCATTAGGAGTAGTAATTTGATAAGGATTTTCTTGACTACCATTACCTGAGGAAAAAGAAGTGGCTACGACGCCATCATAAGCCGAAGAGGAAGTAGTTTCAGACCAGGTAGGAATTCTAATAAAAAGATATAAACATATTAAGACAATAATAATTAAGCCATAAAGTTTATAATTAAGATATAATTTATATTTATTATTTTTAGTCATAGAAACTCCTTATCTTATCGAAAAAAGCTTCACTATGTGAAGCTTTACTTCACTTCAAACGTGAAGATTATTTTAGACACCAGCAGCACTAGATTGAGTACTTAATTGAACATTATAAGAAATATCGGTACCAGATGCATTATTTTCGCAGTCAACATCTTGACCTTCAACCCACATATAAACACGAATCTTAGTAACTCCAGCATTTAGTCTTATTACTTGTTTATATGAACCAGTATATGTCTCTGGAGTAACAATATTTGGTGTTACTTCCGCAGCATTAGCCGTATCAGTACCGTTCATTGCATCCTTTAATTTAGTAGGATTAGCAATTTCTTTTTTTAAGCCAAAGTAACCAGTACGGTCAGTTTTATCATTAACGGTAATACCGTATTCAATTGCAGAAGCATTACCACGAGCGGTATGAGCATCAGCATTTGGTTCCCAAATAATGGCATTAGCAGCTGGTGTATTTAGAGCTTGTAAAGTGCCAGCAGCTGTTTCACTTGAGGCATTTCCTAAAGTAACAAAACCAACACGAGAAGCATTCTTTAAGCCCTTGTCTTCAGTTCCTTCTTTAGCTGTTACATTTGAACTTGTTGTTAAATATATAGTTTGGGCTTGATCAACTCGTAAAAACATATCGAAAGCAATATAATCGCCAGTATTTCCAGCTTTGGCTGCACTCTTAGCGGCTGTAATAGTATATTCACCGGTTTGAGCATCTGAGCCAACTACCCCTTTATACATATTTAGTTCCGAATCAGTAACAGTACCATCAGTAGAAACGGCATTTAAAGTAGCTGGAACCATATTTTTTGAGCCAGTATAACCTGCTGTAATATCAGCATTGGTTATAACTGTTTTCCACTCGCTAGCATCTGTGGAAATTTGTAGACCATTACTAGCTTCAACATGAACATCTAATGTACTAACAGTAACTGTTTGATTGGCTGTAAACCAAGCATAGGTTGCAGTACTAAACATTATGATTGTCAAAACTAATAAAAGGACTAAAGATCTAATTTTTTTTCTTTTTTTATCTTTTTTTGACATTTTCTTCAACTCCTAGTCTTCTTTTATATGCTCTTCAGTAAGATTCATATGCATTTTTATTTCCCCACCAATTAAGCCATCAACACACTCAGGATCATCACCCTCAAGCCATACTACAATTGTGTATCGATCAATATCGCCTGGATTAAAATTAAGTCTTGATTCTAAAACTAAGGTGGCTGGACTATCTTTTAATTCTTTAAAAGCTGTAGTCCCTTCTTCCGGAGCATTAGCTAAAGCATTTTTCTTTGCATAAGTTGTTGCTTCTCCGTTTTTATAAATCCTAATTCTAATTGCTTCATCTACGTTTTTAATAACATCATCAAGGATTACTTCATACCAATAGTTAAAAGTATCCTTTCCTCTATTTTCAACATAGAAGGTATAAGCAATGTAGTTTTGACCATTATGAGCCCCTTCTGCTTCCGTATCAATATCTTCTGGTAACCACTTATAAGATATGTTATCCATAAATTTTATCGGAGTTGCCTCTAATTTTCGATGGGCTTGCGGACTATTTTGGGATTCATAAATAGTAATTCCACTTTCTAGGGTTTCGTTAGAATCAAGAGTAATTGTAAATTTTCCTTCGCTATATATTATCTTTAGAATAATATACAACACGATAAGTAAAAGGAGCAAAGATAATAAAGAAATTTTTACAATTCGCGTCGTTATTTTTCTTCTTTTTACTTTGTCTGCCGTTACGATTACTTCTCTTGCCATACTATCACCACAATGCATATATGAACTACCTCTATCATATACTCCTTAATTGTATTATATTTTTGGAAATTTTGCAATTACTTTGTCAACTTTTGTCTTTTTTTGCAAAATTTATCTTCCTAATTTTTAGTAAATATCGTTTTGACTTTTAAGATAAATTTGTTTATAATTTTATTAAGAATAGAGTTAGGAGTTTCCTTATGAAGTTAAAAAAAGTGTATTTGTTACTAGCTTTAACCTGCTTACTCTTGTTGGTTAGTCTTATCCAAAGTACTTACGCAAAGTATGTTTCTAAAGCTGAAGTCGGCTCTAATTTTGCGATTGCAGCTTGGAATTTCAAGGTAAATGAGCAAGATATTAATAATAATAATGATTTAAGTAATGTAATAGTTCCTGTCTTTGAAAATAATCCTAATATTAAAGATAATGTTCTAGCTCCAACAGCAGAAGGATATTTTGATATTAATATCGATCATAGTAGCGTTGATGTTAGTTTTACTGAAAAAATAAAATTAGGACTTAGTGATAATAATACCGTTAGTGATTTAAAAATTACTGGTTATACCCTAAACAACAGTTCTTTAAAAGAATTTAATGGTGATGTAATTAGTACAGATTGCCTTTTAAGTGATGAGAATAAGATTAATAAATATCGTTTTTATGTAACCTGGATTGACGATGAGACTGAATCTATGAAAAATAGTGATGATACGGAAGCTACTAAAAATGGTACTGCCAGTATAAAAGTAGATTTATCATTTATTCAAAAAGCCCAATAGAACTTAAGAATTTTTAAGTTCTTTTTAAATTCTAATTATAAATTCTAAGACTTTTGGTAGAAAAATAAATATTCCAGCCACAGTGGCTCCAATTGCACAAGCTAAAACCCCACCAGCAGCAATATCTTTAGCACGTCCAGCAGCTTCGTTATATTTAGGACTTACCATATCGACAATAATTTCAATGGCAGTATTAACACACTCCATCCCAATAACTAGTCCAAATAAAATAAAACAAGTAATCCATTCCCAGATAGCAATATTAAAAAATATTCCTGCAATTATAACAAGCATCATCATCGTAAAATGGATTTTCATATTTCTTTCGCTTTTAACCGCCGAGCCTAGTCCTTTAAACGCATATTTAAAACTATTTATTAATTTCTTATTTTTCATAAAACCTCACAAATCATACAATAAATATACTATATATCAAAAGAAATTACTACTCTAATCAGCCGGATAGTTTTTATTTTCTAACAATTTTTTTAATCAAAAAAAGTTGCTTACTAATTATAAGTTGGGCAACTTTTTAAATTCTTTTTTATTAAGATACATCTTTGCATCAGCATCCATAATTAAATTGGCAAGGGTATGATGGTTATCATTTTTTATCGCATAGCCTATACTCATACTTATTCTATAAGGGTTATGATTACTATTAACTCTAGTCTCTTCCTTTTTTATATTAGTTATCAATTCTTTAATGGTAGTTTCATTATCACAATTACCTACGATAATAAATTCATCGCCGCCCATACGGGCTAGAAAATAATCTTTTTTTGTATTTTTAATAGCCGCTTTTAACATATTAGCAATATCAATCAGGGCTTTATCTCCTACTAAATGACCATAAACATCATTGATTTTTTTAAAATCATTAGCGTCCATTAACATTAAAAACATTCCGTCATTCTTATCATTAAACAGCTTATTGCCAAAAATATTAAAAGCTCTTCGGTTATTAACTCCAGTTAATTCATCTATCGTAGAGTTATTTTTTTCACCATCAAGAAAAATCATTAAAACAGAAATAGTAAAACCGACACCTATTAAAGTAATACCGTAATTAAATATCTGAACAATTAAACTAAGTACTGGAATTAAGGCAAATATCATCAATCTTTTTAATTCTTGATGGCTTATTTTTTCTGTTTTCAAAGTAGAAAATAGATTTATGATGACACTTATAAAATAGGAATACGAAATCACATAATATAAAAATAGCATCCCTCCTCGATGATATAAGTTATACTCATCAAGATAAAATAAATTCTTAAATAATAAGTTTAATATTAAAAGAACACTGACTATTATTACAGGTAAAACTCTTATTACTTTTCTTTTATTATCTTTTATAAATTCAGTTCTAATACCAAGATATTCATTAAAATAATAAGCATTTAAAATGCCAAAAAAGAAATATAAAGTATTGCTTATTAAGAGAATTATCTTACTTATTGGAAACATCGTTCCTTTAAAAACCCCAGCTATTAAGTCAAATGTAGAGAATACGATTATTGAAATTAGTAGTTTTTTATAAGTATTAAACGTTCTTAAGGTCTTGTTTTCATCGTGGATTTTTTCCATAATCATTAGTAATATCACAATACATATGATATTTACTTCTAAATAATAAATTGGCATATCATCCATCCTTCCAAATTACTTTATGCCTTTACAGAAAACCTTAATTAATAAACCCATAACTATTTTTTAATTATAGCATATTTTTCTAGTTTGTAAATTTAATATTAATACTGCCGAGACCATTATTTAAGCTAAGTGTTTTCTCTCCACTACCTAATCTTTCTTGGTCAATAGTCACACCATCAATATTTACACTGCCAAGACCATTATCAACATCAATTGTATAGTTATCTTTTTTATCCAAAATAGTAACATTCATACCACCAAGGCCGTTATCTAGTTTGGTTTTCCCGGTTAAAGAAGCTTCCAGTTTTGTGGCTCCAAAACCGTTATCTAAATCAAGGTTATTTAAAGTACTGTTAGTAATTTCAATAGAGCCCACGCCGTTATCAACCTTTGCTTTACCAGTAGCAGCAATATTATCAAAGGAAGCTTTAGACATACCAAGTGATATATCCCAATCTACTGACGTTATATTTTCGATATTAATATTGCCACCACCGACATTTAATTTAAATCTTTCTAAAGGTAAGTCTTGGGGAATAGTAATATTGATTATCTTATTATTTGGGTTGGAAGGAAATGGAGTTTCAGTAGAAATTTTTAATTTTCGTTCATATTCTTTGATTTCAATATTCTTAATGTTAGTTTCAACTTTTAGAGTATCACCAGCTTTAATATTTAGATTAACACTAGTAAAGTCTAAATCAAGAGCAATAATATTCTGATTATTTATTATTCTTTCTTGAAGATTAGTTTCCTTTTTATTAGCCATAAATAAGCTAACAACAAATAATAAAGAATAAACAATTATGAAGATAATAAAAGTTGCTAAGGCAATTCCTAAAGCCTTAGCGATATAAACGACTCTATTCATTTAATCTCAATCCCACCAAATAAACAGGTTGCCGTTATATAAATAGTTATTTTAGCATCTGACTTCTTTATATATTTATTATCAATACCTCCAAAAATATTTGTAGAATTAACGACTAAGTTAACATTCTCTGGTAAATATAAAGTAATACCTCCGAAAATACTAGATGCACTGATAAAAGCATCATTTTTCAATTTAGCATTTTTAAGATTTAAGTCAAGATTTCCAAAGACAGCATTTAATTCTGAGCCTCTAAATTCTTCTTCTATTTTCATCTTTTCCTGACTAAATACTGCATCAATATGTAAAATATCTTTATTATCTATTTTAATATTTTTAATTTTATCTTTAATATCACGACCGGTGAAACCTTTAAAGACTAAAGAAATACCAAAAACAACAAGAATACAAGGAAATAATAATTTCCAAACAATAGTAAAATCAATAAGATCTCTAGTAGCTAACAACATAACGATACCAATAAGAGTTAAAATAGCGGGCCAAGTTTTATCACTATCTTTATATAAGCCAGATAAACCAAAGGCAATGATAATCAAGGTCCACCAGCCATCAAAGAAGATGTTAATTTCTGTTAAACCTAAAGCATTTAAGCCAAAAATCACTCCTAAAACTACTAATAAAACACCCCATATAATATTATCTTTATTTTTCATATAAATCTCTTTCTATTTTTCACTTCGATTTTTAAATTGAAGAATGATTGGTGTGCCCGTAAAATCGAAAGCTTCACGAATTTTATTTTCTAAATAACGTTCATAACTAAAATGGACTAAGCCTTTGTTATTGACCTCAAAAGTTATTTTAGGTGGTTTGCTCCCAGTCTGATGAGTAAAATATATTTTAAGTCTTTTGCCTTTATAAGAAGGAGCTTCATGAAGATTATATGCTTCCGTTATAACATCATTTAAAACATTAGTTGGTACTTCTTTAACGGAATTATTATAAGCTTCAATGATAGCTGGTAGTAACATAGATACTCTCTTTTTGGTTTTAGCACTCAAGAAAACGGTCTTAACATAAGGAATAAATTGAAATTCATTTTTAATCTTTTGTTTCCAATCTTTTAAAGCTGTATCAAAGTCTTTAATCGTATCCCATTTATTAACCACTAAAACGACAGCTTTACCCGCATTTATCGCATAACTAACGATATGCTTATCATGTTCAATTATACCTTCTTCGGCATTAATAACGACACAACAGACATCACTACGTTCAATAGCTTTTAAACTTCTAATCATCGAATACTTTTCAATGTTCTCATAAATCTTACCTTTTTTTCGCATACCAGCAGTATCAATAACAGTCATAACTTCGCCATTATAACGAAAATCAGTATCGACCGCATCTCTAGTAGTTCCACTAACATCTGAGACAATAGCCCGATTAGCACCCAATAAAGCATTAATTAAACTACTCTTACCTACATTAGGTCGTCCAATAATAGAAAATTTTAAATTATCGTTTACTGGGGCTATATCATCAGCCATTTCTTTAGTGATTTCATCTAAGAGATCATCAATTCCTAAATTATGTGTCCCACTAATCGGTAAAACAATGGAAAATCCTAATTCATAATAATTATAAATATTTTCTTGTTCTAATTTGGGATTATCAAGTTTATTAACGGCCACTATTACTCTTTTACCAGACTTAATTAACATATTGCGAATTTCATAATCATTTTGATTAAGTTCATAACGACCATCTACAATGAAGACAATACAATCAGACTCATCAATAGCTAACTGTGCCTGCATTTTAATATCTTTATTAAAGTCGCCTTGACCGAGATCAATTCCCCCAGTATCGATAAGTAAAAATTTCTTATCTTTATAAGTAACATTTCCATAGATACGATCTCTAGTAATACCAGGAGTATCCATAATAATTGATTTAGCCTCTCCTATTAAGCGATTAAAAAGTGTTGATTTGCCGACATTTGGTCGTCCGATTAGACATACTGTTTGCATATACATTCTCCCCTCTAAAAAGTTTATTTATCATAACATAATACTATGTCTTTTTCAATTAATTCAGGTTAGTTTTCGCCAATTTATAACGACTTTAGTAACTTTAGCAAAGGCTCCATTATCTCTGGTAGTAGAATTTAAGGCAGCTCTAAAGCTAATATCGGCATTTCCTAAATGATTTTCGGAAAAATCAATAATCTTGGAATTACCACTCGTTAATTTTACATCAAAGTAATTACCAATACTTAGTTCGATGATAGTATGATTACCAAGTTCATAACTAATAACAACTGTTCCAATATAGTAATTTCCCGGAATATTATCGGGTCTTATTGTCCGATAAGAATAATAATTAGACCAGCCATAAATTTCGCCACTTTCTTTAACTTTAATTGGCTTAATGGTCACATTGAAAAAGTTAGCATCATTACTAACGGTATTCTGTACAACCCCAGCATCGGCAATTTTTTCTTCATAAAGCATATTACTACCACAAACCCCATCAACTATTTGGGAGTCCCCCGTCTTATTGATATCACTTTCTTTATAGCGATAAGTAGCATACAATTTATTATTGGCACTCCAAATTCGAACAGTTTCATAATCCATCGAAGAAGAATCTCTAGGATCTAAAATACATTTAGAGTCAGCTTTATATAGATTACAAGTCGTGGGATTTCCTTTATTATCAGTACCAATATTCACATCACTTTTTAAATATCCCATATTTACTAAATCCATAAGCGAGATATTATCTAAACTCACTTTATTACTTCCCGAATTTTCTTTTCCTGTAAAATAATCGTTAGCATACTCACTAGCAGCCGCCTCAATAATTTGAATTTTACTACAAAAAGACTCGGTTTTTAAGCTTTTACCAACCTTGGTAATCGCTGGAACAGCCACGGTAATTAAAACGGCCATTAAGACAATGACTGCTAATAATTCTACTAAAGTAAAACCCTTTCTATTTAATTTATTCATAAACCACCTTATTTTTCAAGACAGATAATATCAATAGATGTACTATCACTCGTTAAAGTACCACTTAAAGCAAATGTTCCGGCCTTATTACCATAACCATATTTTTGACAGGAATAACCAGTCTTAGGACGAATATTAGTTATCCGATAAGTTTGTCCTTTTTTATAAGTATTCTCTCGGCAAAAATCATCAACTTGAGTAGCTACTTTCTTCCCCTCAATGTAAAGATCAAAGGTAAAATGTAATTCTCCGTACCAGTTATCAGGATTAGACTCCATAGATGAATTTACATCTAAACGACTATAGCCAGTAAAATCACCAGATTCCGTGTAGGTTCCATATTCATTAATATTATAAGTTGCTTTTTCCCCACAGACTTTATTAGTAGCATCAAGACTAGTATATAAATATCTTCCATATAATCGATTATTCTCGGAATAAATATCGATATAATTATTATCTAAAGAAGAATTATCGCGAGGATCGGTTACACAATCAACTCCTATGGTACATTTTTCTTTATCCTTTTTTAAATATCCTTTTTCTACTAGTAAACGAAGAGGAATTTTATTAGCTACTATAGTACCATCAGTCGTAGTTAAATCGCTTAAATAATCTTGAGCATAATATTTAGCGGCAGCTTCGATACTTTCGACCTTCTTACAGAACATATTTGTCTTGCTTTTTCTTACTAAAGAAGAAACATTAGGAACTGCTATTAAAGCTAAGATAGCTAAAATAACTATGACTGCTAATAATTCCACTAAAGTAAAACCTTTTTTCTTTTGCATTATTATCACCATCTTCATTATATATTATATTTAGTTTAAAGGAAAGAAAAAAAGCAATTATTTCTAATCACTTTATAATTCCATCGAGACTAAAACTCTTAGCATCAGTTATGGTTACATTAACAATTTTACCAATCAAATCCTTAGAGCCAACCACATTTACTAGTTTCATAGTATCGGTATAGCCATAGACTTTATTGCTACCCTTTTCGCTTATTCCTTGGATTAAAACGGGTACGGTTTTATTTAAGAGTTTTTGATTATTTTCTAAAGAATAGCTATTTACTAACTCATTTAGGCGATGTAATCTATCTTCTTTTTCTTTTAGAGGAGTATCATCAGGCATGGAAGCGGCGGGAGTTCCTACTCTAGGAGAAAAGATAAAAGTATAAGCACCATCATATTTACAATGCTTAACGACTTCTAAAGTCTCTTTGAAATCGGATTCAGTCTCTCCGGGGAAACCAACAATTATATCGGTGGAAATAGCAACTCCTGGTATCTTTTTTTTCATTTTATCAAAAAGTTCTAAATACTCTTCTTTAGTATATCTTCTACCCATTAATTTTAGAATTCTGGAAGAACCAGACTGCAAAGGCAAATGAATATAAGGCATAATATTAGGATACTTAGCAATCGTGGTAATCATTTCATCAGTAAAATCCCAAGGATGAGAAGTAACAAAACGCACTCTTGGAATATTAGTCTTAGCTACGGCTTCTAAAAGACCAGCAAAGGTCATTTCATTTTCTAAATCTTTCCCATAGGCATTGACATTTTGACCAAGTAAAGTTACTTCTTGATACCCTTCACTAACTAGTTTTTCGACTTCTCTTACAATTTCACAAGCTCTTCTACTTCTTTGTTTACCCCTTGTATAAGGAACAATACAATACGTACAGAATTTATCACAACCATACATAATATTTACCCAAGCCGTAATCTTGGAATCTCTCTTATAATCGATATTCTCGTAAACATTTCCTTCAATTGAATAAACCTTAATATCTTGTCTTTCTTTACCAACATTCTTAATCATCGTAGCTAGTTCATGGATATTATGAGTTCCAAAGATAATATCAACATATGGATGTTTAGTCTTTAATTCATTAACAACAACTTCTTCTTGAGCCATACACCCACCAATACAAACTATTAAATCTTTCTTAGTAGTAGCTTTAAGATGTTTACAACGACCTAAATAGCCGAAAACTTTATCATGAGCATTTTCTCTAATCGCACAAGTATTTAAAACGACAATATCACTATCTTCTAACTCATCGGTTTCTGTATACCCTAGATTCTCTAAAATGGCCTTTATTTCTTCACTATCATGCACATTCATTTGACAACCATAAGTTCTTAAGAAATATTTTTTACCGGCATAAAGATTACTTTTTTTCTCTTGCTCTAAATAAATAACTTTGGAATTTTTTTTACTTCTTACTTTTGCTTCTTTCATATCTGGTAACATAAGATACACCTTCTTTGCTAAGAAATTATATCAAAAATATAGGGATTATGCTACTATTATCCGCGTATTTTTTCGTTTATTTAATTATTTTTCTCCTCCTTAGACTTTTATAGTTTCTTTGATATTCAATATCTATTTAATTAGGTCTATATATAATAAGGAAAAATTTCTTAGATAATTTTATTCTTATAGATATATATATCCTAACAAACTTTAAAATCTTAAGCAAGAAAAAAACGACTATAGTCTATTAAACAATAATCGCCTTTTATATTTATAAAGTCTTGTATTTAAGCTGCTTTAGAATCATTATTTTCTATTTGATTTAAGAAATTCATTAAATCTAAATTATCATTAGGACTTAAACTTAGAGTTTTTTCTGCTTCTTCAGGATGGTTATCTTCTTTTAAAGACCCATTTAAGAAAGAATTTAAATCAATAGGAGCATTGGAGTCATTATATTCGCCCACAACTTCACTAGAAGTAGCTGGATTAAAGATAGTCTCTTTCTTTTTAGTTAAATCATTCTTTAGAATTCGTTCTTTAATTTCCGCAGCATCAGTTTTTTCTTCTGGTTTTATTTCTTTCTTAGAATTTTCTTTACTAACAACTGGTTCTATTTTAAGAACTTTAAAGCCTCTTTTCGGTTTAACTTCCTTAGCATTTTCTGTTTCTAATTTATTATCTTCTTGAGAAATGGTTTCTAGGTACTTAGGAGTTTCTTTCTTGGTGGGTTCTAATAAATCAGCGAAGGCTTTCTTATCAGCTCGGGTAATGCCATTTTCTTCTTCATCAAAGGAAATAACTGGTTCTTCTGAGGTCAAATTATTACTCTTAATACCAAAGATATCATCAGGATTAAAGATTTCACTAGCTTCTTTAGCTGGTTCTTCCGAAGAAATTCTTTTTTTACTTACACTTTCTCTACTAAGAGGGGCTTCATCAGCAAAGATATCATCGGAAGATACTTCTTCCCTAGATTCGAGATTTTCTTTGGTACTTGGATTTTCTCTAAAGATATCTGACTCGTAAGAACTTTCTTCTACTGGTTCCTCCTCTTTAGAATTATTATCTAAAGAATTATTAAAATCTATAGTATTAACTTCATCGGTAGAAATTTCTTTTTCTTCAGGAATAAAAGATAAGGTATCACTAAAGAAATGATGAGTCTCTTCTTTAGGAGTTTCTTCTTCATAAGTACCATTTAAAATACTATTTAATTTCATTTTGATATTAGTATCTATGAGATTATAACCTTTATTCATAGAACTTATTATCTCGTTTTTATGACTATTAAACGCAGTTATATCTTGATTTACTAGGGATATTTCTTTATCGATGTTATCTTGTTCTTCACTTATATACTTATTTAAAGTCTCGGAATCACGATAATCATAGATACTTACATTTATATAACAATTAACTTTTAAATAGATAGATAATACTTTATTATATAAATCATTCATTAGATATTTTAAATCGGTCTCATAGTCATTTATTTCTTTTAGAATATCTTTACTCTTAAGAGAAACATTTATTAAAGAAATGTATTTATTATTCTTAAGAAGTATTTTATCTAAAGAGTTAAGTAAAGGTTCAAAGTACTTACCAAAATATGAAGACCATCTTTCTTTGGAGAAAGGTAAATCAAAAAGACCATTACTACGAACACTAGTATATAGATATTTAGTTTCTTCGGTACTATTAGTAGAACGATTCTTATAGCTTTCTAATGTCTTTATATAAGCATATTTATCTTTTAGAGTCTCTTCAATACTCTTTAGAGTAGTATCTTCTAAATGAGGATTATCTAAGCTTTCTAGAGTAGTATTATAGTCTTCTAGGTACTTACGATAGGCTTTTTTAAGAGTTAAAGGGACTTTACTAAGATTAGCTAAGTAAGAACGATAGATTCTTATATAGTTAGCATGTTTTATTTCTTCTTTGGTTTCTAAGTAAGATTCTAAGATAAGATTTTTAACTTCATTAGTATCTAGATGCATTATTTTATATAGTTCCATTTGAAGTTTAGTTATATTATTACTAATACCTTTAAGAGAATGTTTAAGTTTCTCGGTACAGATATAAGTGAAAGTTTCGTGTTCTAAAGACTCTTTTTTTAGTCTTAAAGACTTAATTTTACTTATTACTTCTTCGTTAAGAATAAGTTCTTTATTTAAGACAGCACTCTCCATTTCTTTTATTTCTTTAGAAATAGCTTTAACGGTTAGATCTTCTTCCGTAAAGTTTCTTTCTTTTAGAAGAGTATCAGTAGTTATTTCTTTAGCTTCTTTATTAGTTTCAATGGAGTCAATGCGGTCTTTGATATAGCCAATTAGATGGGCACGATAATCTTCTATTTTTGATACAGGAGCTTCACTTATTAGTTTACAGACCAAAGTTACAATAGCTTGTTTTTTATCGTTAAAAGTTTGGATTAAAGTTTCTTTTTGACTATTATAGTTATCTATATTAGCATCAATCTTCGCATAATCTTCCCATAAAGAGTCAATTTCACTAGTAGGAGCATTAGTCTTTGTAGCAAAGTTAATTCTTTTATCTATATTATTTAAAGATTCTTTTAAAGAGGCAATAGCACTTTCGATATCTTTTACTTTAATTAAAGATAAATAATCTAAGTCTACTCTTTTCTTAATATTTTCTATGACGGCTATTAAATCAATGATAGTAGCATTTTTTAAATACTCTTGTATATCCTCGATTGGGGATTTTAAAATCCAGTCTGTAGTGTATTCCATATGCGACTCCTTACTATCTATACTTCTTAATTATCTTATAAATAAAGAAAAAAAGCAAGGGTAATTAGCAATTTTTTATTTCCTTGCTCTTTAGGGTATTATGATTTCTTATATTAATAGATGTCTTCTTCTTTGAGTTCTATATTTAGACATGTATCTATTATCTTATCTAAGATAGTCATATTCTTACCGATTTTTTTTACGTAATCTGGACCAGCCTTAGTCTTAAGATAAGTTAATACTTTATCTAAGGTATTCTTATCTAATTCAAATATCTCCATATAATTAATTATAATATCTTCTATAAAATAGAAGCCTTTACTCTTTAAGAGATTATATATTTCTATAAAGTTATTTTCATCAATTGATTTTAAATAATCTAGATTATAATTACTATATAAGATATCTAAATAAGTATCATTTAAGTATTTATCAAATATCATTTTCTTGTTTCTCCTTTACCATAAGTATTTATTATTGTTTCTAAAGATATACCATATCTTTCTTGGATATCTTGATTTGCCATACTAAAGATATCTATTAGTTTACCACTATTATCTACTAGTTTTAAGCCACTTCCTTCTAAATAGTTAATCTTACTTACTAATTCTATCTTAGATATTCTTTCAATTATTTTATCATTTATTTTTAAATCGATATTGTGATTCTTACATATTTCTTGTTTATATATTTTATCTTCTATTCCTTTATTAAATTTAAAGCCTATATTTAACAAGGTTTGCATTTGGTCTATGGTTAAGTATGTTCTTCTAGAATAATTGCCATTTTTTAAGTTATTAATTTTTGTCCCTATCGCCATTAAATCATCCTGATTATATTCTAAAGCGTTAGCAACTGCCAGTTTACCATTTACCCTTTTTTGTTTTATATGAATAATTTGAAAATCATAACCATTATCATTTTTAATAATTTGCATTTTATCTAAGACTTTAATTGCATTTATATCGATTTTGTTTTCTTGTAGTTTTTGTAGAAGCAAAACATAATCTTCAAAACTTTTAGGCTCCATTATGGGGTCTCTTTCGTTTTCTGTTACAACCTTCAAGCCAATATCTCTTAACTGTTTTATCTGCTCAACAGTTAAATCTTTTTCACTTGGATTTTTGCCTCTTTTAAAGTAGTTAATAACTTGGCCTACTCCAATTGTTTCTACATATTCACCATATTTACTTTTTGCTTCTTCTTTATTAGCAAAATATTCAAATTCATACTCATCATTTATTTTTGTTATTCTTACTACTTCTTTACTTCTAATATCATTTATATCACAACCTGTCTTATCTTTAAACTTTTGCATTTCTTTTAAAAGCAAAACATAATCTTCAAAACTTTTGGGCTCCATTAGAGGGTCTCTTTCTTTTTCTGTTACAACCTTCAAGCCAATATCTCTTAACTGTTTTATCTGCTCAACAGTTAAATCTTTTTCACTTGTATTTTTGCCTCTTTTAAAGTAATTAATAATTACTCCTATGCCAATTACTTCAACGCTTTCACCATATTTACTTTTTGCCTCTTCTCTATTAGCAAAATACTCAAACTCATACTCATCATTTATTTTGGTTATTCTTACTACTTCTCTCCTATTAATATCATTTATATCACGTCTTATCTTATCTTGTGTCTTTTGCATCTCTTTTAAGAGTAAAATATAATCATCAAAGCATTTTGGCATCATTATAGGGTCTCTTTCATTTTCTGGTACAACCTTCAAGCCAATATTTCTTAACTGTTTTACCTGTTCGACAGTTAAATCTTTTTTACTTGTATTTTTTCCTCTTTTAAAATAATAAATAACCTGGCCTATTCCAATTGTTTCTACATCCTCACCATATTTTTTTCTGGCTGCTTCTATATTAGAAAAATATTCAAATTCATACTCATCATTTATTTTTGTTATTTTTATTACTTCCTGACTTTTAATATTATTTATGTCACGACCGGTCTTATCTTGAGCCTTTTGCATTTCTTTTAAGAGCAAGACATAATCTTCAAAACTTTTGGGCATCATTATAGGATTTCTTTCATTTTCCAGTGCAACCATTAAACCAATATTTCTTAACAGTTTTATCTGCTCAACAGTTAAATCTTTTTCACTTGTATTTTTGCCTCTTTTAAAGCAATTAACAATTACTCCTATGCCAATTACTTCAACGTTTTCACCATATTTACTTTTTGCCTCTTCTCTATTAGCAAAATACTCAAACTCATACTCATCATTTATTTTTGTTATTCTTACTACTTCTCTTCTTTTAAAATCATTTATATCACGACCTGTCTTATCTTTAGCCTTTTGCATATCTTTTAAGAGTGAAACATAATCTTCAAAGCTTCTTGGATTCAATATTGAATCTACTTCCCAAGCAAAAATGAAATTCAGAGTCTTTAATCTACTAATTTGGTCAGCCTCTAAGTCTGGACTTTTCGAAGCAATATAGGATTTACCATATTTAAAAGCATAGACATAGCTTCCTATCAGAATTAAGCCCGGTTCCTTATATTCTTCTTCATTTATAATAACTGTTTTACCATTTTCTTGTTTTGTTTTCTTTTTTATTATTTGAAGAATACAATTGTTACCATTTTTAATTACCTTTAATTTATCAGCGTGATTAATATTATTTATATCAAGACTTTGATTTTTTAAAATGCTTAAATAATTAAATATCTTATCGAAAGTAGACTCAGGCGATGCTAACTTATCTATTTCTTCTTTTGAATCAACAAAATCACGGAAGGAACTTTCGACTTGTAAAAATCCTTGTAAGAATTTTTCTTCATCATCTTCTGATTCTTTTTCTTTTCTTTGTCTGGTTGGCTCATCTATTTTAATATTCCATAAGTCGATTTGGGAACCTAATCTTAATATTTCCTCTATGATTCTTTTATATTTAATATTATTTAAGTCTTCAGGATTATTAAAGTATTTAATATAGCGATACAAAATCACATCTAACTTTAGACCATAATTCTTTTCTTCTAAAATACTACTATTCTTATTGGGAATTTTACCACCATTATCAGTTATCCAAGCAATAATAATTTTCAAATCTTCTAAATCATTTATTGGTGATTGATTTCTTTTTAGGTTAACGGTATTTATATTATTAACTAAATCCATTACTATTGGTCGTTCTTCCTCGGTAAATATATGACCATCTGGATAAGAATGAATACATCTGCCTAACTGCTGATAGAATAGTATTCTTGAATCAACACTTAATGGTCGTAACCAGACAATCCCTTTTACTCCTTTTAAATGGGCTCCTTCGTTTAATTTATCCATGACAAATAACAACTTTGGTTTACCATTAGTTTCTTTATTAAATTTGGCTAATTCGGCTTTATTTTTACTATTACTATAGTAACTTAGAAGCGAGTTTGTATCAACCATATCAGAAGTCTGGGCTTCTATTCTCATCTTTAGAGTTTTTTTATCTAATTTTTCCCAATCTTGATGTCTAGCAATCACACTTACCATAGTACTGTTGAAAGTGTTTAAAGCAGCTGGTTTGTGTTTGATTTTAACCATATCTAGTAACATAATGTTATCTTGTTCTTTATTTAAGAAGGCTTTATCATCACTAGATAATTCTTGTTTTTCAATGATTTTATTATAAATAGATAATAACTTATCACCATGCACCTTCATATACTCATTAGAATATAAATATTGTCTAATTAAAGTAGTATAATCTTCCATTATCAAAACAGCTTGTTGTCTACTTATCTTACTGCCATCTTCGCTATTATAATAAGTACCATCTTTTTTACGACCAACTGGTAAGAAGACAACATATTTACCATTTTGACTTAAATTATCGGCAAGTATTTTTTCAATACCACTACTTTGTTCAACTTTTCTGCATAGTTGCTCATATTTAGAGAAGGCTTTGGCTTTTTTCTCTGGATTATCAATTACCAATATTCGTTCATACATCTCATCTAAAGTGCCATCACTTTTATAAACGTAAAGAGGATTTACAAATTTAGGATTAGGTAAAAGGCCAGCTTTGATGGCTGATTCTAAAGTTTCATTAATGGCTAAATGTTTATTTAATTCTATCTCTTCATCAGAATAGCCAAAATATCTTGCCCAGTAAACAGCCATATCTTTATCATCACGATCACGCTCAGGGGTAGCAGTTAAACCAAGGACTTTTACTTTTTTCTTATCTTGATTTGCCATTAATTCATTAACAAACTTTGACCATTCGGGAGCCCCGCTTCGATGAAGTTCATCTAAGATAATAAAATCATATTTATCATTATATTTATCTTTTAACTTATTAGTTTTTTTATCTTTTAAATCTTGATAAGTAGTTAGAGTTAAATTAGGAAATAATGTATGATAATCAGTATAACCAAAGAACTCATAAATATAATCTTCAATCTGATTTAAGATAATATCATTAGGAGCAATATAAAGCATTTTAGCATCTTTACGGTCTAACATTTCAGATAAGGCTAAGAAACTTTTGCCAGAACCAGTAGGCATAACTGCGGTAGCAAAATTCTTTTTAGCAAATACTTCTTCCGTTTTTTGATAAGCCGTTCTCTGCAGTTTTCTTAACGGTAAATTATATTCTTTTAAATTATTATAGCCAATATAATCTTTTAATTGGTCTAAGATGATATCAGAATCATTGGTAAATTCTTTTCGATTGGCTATTAAAGAAGCAAACATCGAAGTGGCAATCGAACCATCATCACTTAGAGATTTAACTTTTTCATAATAATCCATAAAATTATGACTTACTAAAGCATTAACAATCTTTCTTCTTTGCATCTCATTAAAGTTAGTTTTAAGATTTAAAGACTCTAAATCAATGGCATCAATTAAACCATTGGCATACCATTCTTCTTTATCTTGAGGCTTTAATTCTTTATCACTTATATATTTAGTAAATAAAGTATTAAAAGTATTTGTGGGATTAGTAAATAAATTATACATATCTTGAACTTGTAAATTATTAACATAATCATAAAGACTTTGATAATTTTTAGGTAAATATAAAGCCACGGTATCACTAACTTTTAAGGCATGATTACCACTTCTAGCCATGATAGTGGGTTCAATACCTAAAGAGTTATCTAAAAGACTTTGCAAAGTTGCGTTGTATTTAGGATTATTACCAAGTATTTGATTTAATAAATTAACAGAATAAAAACTTCTTAACTTTGCTTTTACTAAATACATCGAGTTTAAATATAATTCTTTAGCTTCTTTATAAGAGATTTTACCTTCAGTTAAATTATACAAGTTATCTAAACTTAGGTTTAAATTTTCCGGATTAAAATGACTATAATCTACTTCTTTCGTACTTTGTCTTACTTCATCTAAATGAGTAATTAGATAACTTTTTATTTCTTTAATTTCTTCCGTTTCCGGTACTTGTTGAATAAGAGCCATTATCTCAACTAAAGAAGTTGGCATTTCTACAATTTTTTCTTGGGGTACTTCTTTATAATGCTCAAGTTCTCGGGAAGAAAAAGCCGAACCCATCGTTTGAATCACAAAACGATTAGTTTTACCTTTGACAACTTCAAAATCTAAGACATCTAAAAGCATAACTAGTTTATCTTTAGCTAGATTCTCAGTATCGCTATAACCCTCATAAGGCTTACTTTTAATAAAATCTAGACCATTTTGAAATTCATCATTAGTCTTATCAACATATTCTTCGGGTAAAGTTTTCTTAAGACTCTCTAATTGTTCTTTAGTAGAAATATTTTTTAAAGATTCAATATAGTATTTCTGTAAATCAGTTAAATCATTCTGATGTTCTTCTAGATAAGTATTAACTCTTTTTAAGATTTCTTCATAAATATACTTACCAGCATTAAAAGTAGTTTTACCAAGCTCATTCTTAGGAACCTTTACTACTATATACTTATCTTCATAGTCACTTCGGCCATAAGTTAAACACACATTAGCATCACTACTTAAAGAAATACAATTAGTATCTTTATCATAATGAGTTTTGACATGATTAACCATTTCTTCTAAAGTAAGTTCTGATTCTTCATTATATCTATCTTTATGATTAAAAAAGGTATTATCAGTAACTATTTTCCTGATATGACCAGCCTCATCTAAAATAGATTTATCCCTAATACCAGCCATATCTCTTTTATTTAAAGCTCTAAAGAAGTAATAATAATTATCATCTTGATAACAATTAGTTATATTAAATAATTCATCCATAATATCAATCCTTACTATTAAATAGTACCATAATTAAGAGAAAAGAAAAAGACTACTTAAACATAATATTAATATTCAAAAACATCTTAAATATAATCATGATAATAATCCTTTAGATACCTCTTTTCACTTTGATAATTAAAGTAATAATACTTATTAAGTCCCAGATAATAAGGACTATAATAAGACTTATAAACTATTTTATGATAAGGAACATCATAGATAATTCTTTCTAGAATAAACTTATTCTTATAATACTTATAATCTTTTAAGTATATATATATCTTATAGACTAGGAAACTAATCACAAAGATACTATTAATCTTAAGATTAAAACTTACTATAATAAATATTATTAAACTTCCTAGAGATATCATAATACTTAGGATATTACTTTTTAAATAAGGTATCCAGATATTTAAGATACTACTTAAGATTAAATAACCATCTAAAGGAATTATAGGTAACAGATTAAATAATAAAATACTAAGATTAAGTTTCATAAAGAGATAATAAGTATAAGAATTAATATAACTTGAGGATAATAAAGTCTTAAAGATAGGTATTAGAAGTATTTGATTCATAATGCCTCCTAAACTAATAAGTAATTCTTTTAAAGGAGGATAATTTATTAGTTTATGAGTAGTTATAAGCCCACCAAAGGGATAGATAGTTATTTTATCGATAGAGACTTTAAAAATTCTTAAGAAGAAAATATGTCCTATCTCATGAATAATAATAATTAAAAAGCTTAGGATTACTTGTTTATAAGAGCCTCCTAAACAGAGAAGAAAATAGATAAGAATAGTAGATATATCAAGACTTATAAGTTTCATAAGAGATATAAGTTCCATTATTATCAATAGTTAAATACATATAATTAGATAAAGTTGGTCCCAGAGGTGTATTAGCATCTATATAATCATAAAGATTTAGATTATCTAAGTTAATATTTGAATACCAGATATCTATTCCATCTACTCCCTGAATAATACAAGTAGGTCCTAAAGTGTCTTTATCTCCTAAGAAGACAATAATTCCACTGGTAATAGTAGGTATAAGATAATTTTCTTCCGTTGTTATTTTAGTTCCATTTAAATAGGGACTACCATCTAGATAAGAGAAGGTATTATTCATAACGGTTTTAGTGGGTTCGGGAATGGTATAATCAGGCAGAATATTTCCCAAGTATTTATTATATAGATTATTAAATTTTGTAAAGTTAAGTTGTTTCGTTAAGACTTCTTCCGTATAAAATTCTTTAATACGGGAGTTACTCTTAATTAAAATGATACTTAGAAGTAAAAAGATGATACTAAGTAATAGTTTAGTTAAAGTATTACTTAGATATGCTTTAATTTGGGGTTTTAAATGCCATCTTTTGAAACTTTTCTTTTCTATGGAAGATGCTTCATAGGAAGGCTTATCATCATTAGAAATATAATAGGTATAGGAATGTTTATGTTTATTAGAAAGGTATGTTAAGATTTCTGGACTCATTATTTATCACCATTAAAGTCTATGAAAGTTTCTTATTTTTTAGACAAAATTTAAGAATTAAAAGACTAAAAAGATAATAAACAAAAGTCTTTAATGATATATGAATATTAAAGAATAAGAGATAGTTAATTAAATATTTTAAATATATATTGGCTAGATGAAAGTATTTATATTTTTTAAGAATTAAGATTAAAGGGATAGTAAAAAGAAAGATTATATTTCTGGTATAGAAAATAAGGGGTATTAAGGAGATAAGAGTAAGGAGAATGTTATTCATCTTTAGTTTGGTATTACTTAAGTAAACAAGATAAAATGTAGTCTTAAAGATAGTTGTAGTCATTAAGATATCAATTATTAAATAGATGATAATCATATCGAGTAGTCCTTTAGTATTAAAGCATAAGTTGTATCGATAGGATTTAGATTAACTTTACAATGTACTTGAGAGGCATTAAGCTTACAAGACTTAAGAGTTCCAATAGATAGATTGGGAGGAAAATTCGTAAGACCACTAGTATAAATAGGAGTATCATCACGAGGGATATCTTTAGTATTTAAAATTATCTCTTGTTGTTTAAAAATACCTGTAGATGACTCTACTCTTATGGATATAGTAAGGTTATCTAAGGTTAAAAGAGTATTATCTGTATTAGTAATACCAATTAGTCCATGATGATTAATAACGGGATTTTTAGGACTAATTTTACCATTACTTTTAAGAAGATAAGTATTAGAGTTATAAAGATTCTTCAATAGAATTTTCGTAATATCATAATTATAATTAGTATAAGAGATATTACTTAGTTCTTTTATTTCTTCTTTTAGAGAAGCATTTTCTAAGGATAAAGCTTCATATTTAGTATAATCTAAGTCATTAGGACTTAAAAGATTCAAAAGAGGATTAAGAAGTAAGAAGAGAAATAAAGTTAAATAAGGAATAATTTTCTTTATCATAGGAATCACACTTATAGTATGATTATTATTTTTTCTTTTATACTTTAATTAATATTATGGGATTATTTTTTAATAAGATGTGTTCACTCTTCGATAAAAGACTTCTTAGTAATTAGACTATAATAACCATTACTACCTATGATTATATGATCGATAAGAGGAATATTCATATTATTACCAAGTTCTGATACTTTTTCGGTTAGAATTTCATCTTTAATACTAGGATTTATATTTCCGGAAGGATGATTATGCACTAAGATAATACTACTTGCTGATGAGGATACAGCATACTTAAATATTTCTCGGGGATGAATATTACATTCATTGACAGTACCTCTAAATAATTCTTTAAAGCATATTAATTGTTTAGCATTATCTAAATAGATTCCTATTACTACTTCTTGTTTAAGACCAATTAATTCATATTTAAACATTGCATAGACTAATTTAGAATTAATTAATTTTACTTTATCTTTATGGAATTTAAGAATTCTTTTACCTAATTCGATAGAAGCTAAAATACTAAGGGCTGAGACCTCTCCTATACCTTTAATACTCTCTAAGTCTTTCATATCAACATTTAAAAAGTTATCTAAAGATCCTATTTGTTGTAAGACTTCTAAGCTTAATTCTTTAACATTCTTACTCTTTGTACCACACCTAATAATAAGACTTAATAAGTCTTCATCAGATAAAGATTCTAAACCTTTCGTTTTCGCTCTATAACGAGGTTTTAATTCTTCTTGTAATTCTTTAATTTTATAACTCATTAGTATCTACTTCCTTTAACATATTTTCTAATATTAGTCCATAATTATCTAGACTAGTCTTCTTTAAAATTATTTCATAATTATCAACAATACTATTCGTCTTATTGGAAATATTAATAGCTTTTAGATAGTAACTAATACCGTTTTTATCATAATACCCTTTTAAACTATTTATAAGATTTTCATCTTTTAAGAAGGCAATATATACCCGGTATAAATCATTATCGGGAATAACAATTCCTTTATAAGACTTGGCAGTCCGATAAGCATTTTCTTTATTTTTATAAACACCAACTTGAAAAGCATAACATTGATTTTTAATACTACTAACTTCCATTAGAGTATCGGTATTAAACTTTCTTAAGAAAAGATAGCCAAAAGTAAAGCCGATAACAATAGCCATAAGAATAGTAAATAAAGTCTTTTTCATAAAATCACCATCTTTAGTTTATAATTATTTTTTTTAATATTTTGTCGTAATTAAGTTTTCTCTGTTAGATTTAAGATTTTCTTGGCTTTTAAATTCTCCTTTCTTTTTTGTAGTTAGATGATAACATCATATCAATCATTTGTCCAGACTAAAGATGCAATTTTTATTATTTTTTTAAGCTTTATTCTTTAAGTAAATTTTTAATGGTGAGAAATAAACTTATAGTAAATCAATAATTAAAAAAAAGTCTTAACTAGGAATCCTAATTAATAGAATCCTTGTTAAAACTACTTTATTTTAGTAATTATTTGTTCTAAGATTTTAGCTGTTTCTTCGACCCCAAACTTACTAGTATCAATAACAATATCATAGTTATTATAATCATCAAGATTAGTATTAGTATAATATTTATAATGTTTCTTACGTTCTTTATTAATCTTATTAATCGTACTTACAGCTTTATCTTTTTCTATATGATAATACTTAGTAACTCGGTTAATCTTATCTTCCATACTACTATATAGATAAACTCTTAAGACATCTTTCTTATCTTTTAAGATATAATTACCACAACGCCCTACAATAACACAAGAACCTTGTTTATATAAATTTTTAATGACTTTAGTAGTAGCAATATAAAGTAAATCATCATTAGATTGAGGTCCCTCTAAAGTCTGTTCTTGTTCTTTAACATATTTTGGTGCTAAACCACTTTCTTTAGCACTTAAGGTAATTAAATTCTTATCATAGAAAGGAATTCCTAAGTTCCTAGCTAGTAACTCTCCTACATAACGACCACCAGACCCATACTCACGGGAAATCGTAATTACAACCTTTTGACCCATATAAGTCTTAGGAATTACTGTATCAGTTTCCTCATTTTCTTTAGCACTATAAGTACCTAGTTTTTTATATTCACTGGTAAAGATAAGCCCTGCTATTATAAAAGTTATACTATCAGCAAGACATCCTGCATATAAGATACCTTCTAGTCCTTTATTAAAGACTAGACTTAAAAGAAGAGCTAAGGGTATAAATAATATAATCTGTCTAATAAATGATACAGCAGTTGCTAATAAAACATTTCCTAAAGATTGAACAACAATCGAGGTAGTCATTTCCATCGCATTAAAAGCACATACTAAAAGAAAACTATGACACATAAGAGTTGCAAAGTCCATAAATAAAGTGTAACTAGCATCATCGGGACTTATAAATACACCGGCTATTTGGCTAGGAAAGAAAATAAATATTAAGTTAAAAATAATTCCCACAGCAAAGTTAATCATTAAGACTTTTCGTAAGATTTCTTTAACTCTTAAAAGATTACCAGCTCCATAGTTAAACCCAATAATAGGTTGAGCCCCAATACTAACTCCTAAGACAAAAGAAATATAAAGACTATTAATCTTTGAAATAACGCCATAAACTGATAAAGGAATATCAGCTCCATAAATACTACTAGCTCCAAACTTGGTCATCATATTATTCATGAAGACAAATAAGACTAAAATAGTAACTTGTGTAATAAAGGAAGAAAGTCCTAAAGATAAGGTTCTTTTAACACTCTTATTAATCTTATAATCTTCTTTAGTTAATTTAATACTCTTAAGTTTAGGAAGATAACAAATGGCAATTATAAAGGATATAACCTGACCAATCACAGTCGCAAGGCCACCTCCAAAAACACCCATCTTAAAGCCAAAGATAAAAATAGGATCTAAAACAATATTAATGATAGCGCCCACTACCAGCATAATCATTGAATACTTTGGATTACCATCTGCTCGGATAATGCTTGCTAAAACAGAATAAATAATCATAAAAGGAGCTCCAAGTAAAACGATTTGTCCGTAACTTAAAGCATAGCTATAAACATTTTCTGTACAGCCAAACATATAAACTAATTTAGGCAAAAAAACATAAGCAACCCCAGAAAATAAAATGGCAATGATAAAGGTTAGAGTAATCGAAGAACCAACAGATTTTCGAGCTTCATTCTCTTTTTTCTCACCAAGTTTTAAGGATAGATTAGCAGCCGCCCCATTGCCAATAAGACCAGCAATGGCATTAGCTAATATAACTAACGGGAAGATAACGTTAGTAGCAGCATTTCCTAAAGTTCCTACCCCTTTGCCAATAAATATTTGGTCAACGATATTATAAACCGAGTTAATAAGCATCGAAATTACACAGGGAATAGCAAAACTTATTAAAAGTTTATTAATCTTATCATGACCCAAATCGAATTCTTTTTTCATATAAATAAACCCTTTCAAGCCAAGAAAAAAACGCCTAAGTAAGCGTAAATTTCTTTTGGCACTAACAAGTGTACCACAAATATTTTTTCTTTGTAAGTAAAACTTTTGGTTTTTTTTAATTTTTTTAAGCAAGATAATTCTTTAAGAATTCTTGTAAATTTTCTTTAGAGTAAGAGCCAACAATAGCATCTACGGCTTCTCCGTTTTTAATAACCACAATCATAGGAGTCAAACCATAAAATTCACTAATTTTACCTGTTTGGTTAGTCCCATTAACATTCTGCGTTATTTCTTTTGATAATAAACTACTAAATTTCTTAAAGTCATCACTACTTGTATCAACTTTCGTAATATCCAAATAGTCGGTAGTAAAATTCATTTCTTTTTGAGTCTCTTGTAATCCTGGTAAGAAAGCTACACAAGCACTACAAGTACTTCTTCCTAAATAAAGAATATGGGTCTCTTTATTACTAGTTCCTAAGAATTTTAAAATATCACTAACAGCCACTTCATTAAACATTGATACATCATAACCCTCGAGTACTGAGCCACCATTACTGGTTGTACTACTGTTATTAGTAGTTCCTTTGGTATTACTATAATTTACTAAACCAATCATTAAACTCATTACCGAAATTACTAATACGACGATTAACATAGTATATATCTTCTTTAAATATTCTTCTATTTTCATCTAAATATTTCCTCTCTTTCGGCACTATTATACCTAAAAACACTAACAAAAGTAAATATTTTCTTAAAAAGTGCTTGTCAAAGTAGATTTTATGCGATATACTTAAAAAGTCTTATGAAAAGACGTATGGTGCTTGCCCAAGTGGCGGAATAGGTAGACGCACAGGACTTAAAATCCTGCGAGATTTAACCCTCGTGCCGGTTCAAGTCCGGCCTTGGGCACCATTTAATGAATTATCCCCCGTAATTACGGGGTTTTTTCATACCTAAAAATAATAAATATCGCAGTAAATTACAGTATTTAGGAATAAATTTATAAGTTAAATATATACTAATTGTATAAAAATTCGAATTTTTGCTGGGCGTACGTCCAAACGTACTAACATTAATACTAGATAGTTCATTCTGTTATCCACCAGCATAGGAAAAATTAAATGGTGATTTAAACGGATTATACTTCAGAAGGATCAACAGACAACATAGAATTTTATATAGTGCCAACGAAAAAGATAAAGAAATTTATATTTTTAGAATGGGAACATATTATGAATAGATAGATGATTAGTTTAAACTTTAGACTGATTTTTTTAAGACTAATTCTTTTCCTTTAACTCCTACTTCTTTAAAATTATGATATTCTAAGAAGCTTATAAACTCTTGATACTTAGGATACACGGTAATATAAATAAAGTCCACCTTATTTAGGAGAGCTATATTCTTAGCTAACTTTAAATACCAAGAACCAATACCCTTCCCCGTACTTATAACTTTAAAGGAAGATATCTTTAAGATTTTATTAGTATGTGGATTATCTAGTCCTAAAGACAAATAATCATCTTTAGTTTCTACCTTCCATAGAAAAAAAGAAGTCAAATGTTTATTATCATCATAAGAAACATAAGCATAGTCCCTATAAGATACTCTTCTTAAGAACCAATTATTAAACCCAGGATAATCATTTCTTAAAGAATTAAAAAAAGAATCCTGAAGATTAATATCTTCTAAAAGAACTTTTACTATTTCCATTATACTCTCTAATCCACTTAGGTAAAGCTTCTTTTAAAGGAACAAAACCTCTACCCTCTTCTAAATAATTACCAGCATAATTATCATCATTATCATACATTCTCTTTAAAGAACATTTGATTCTTTTTAACTTCTCATCAACCTCTAAAACTTTAACACAGATAATCTCATCAACGGAAGCATAACGCGATACATCGCGAACAAACTTTTTAGAGACCTCAGAAATATGAATTAAACCAACATAATCTTCATACTTAACAAATATTCCATAAGGAGCAAAACCGGTAACCGTAACATGAATAACATCATTAGTCTTTAACATAAATATCCCATTCTTTCCAAACTAACTATTATTATAACAATTATCTTTACTAAACGCAAAAAATTTAGTTTAATAAGAGAGGTGAAGAAATATGAATAATGAAGAAAAAATAAGTAATGAAGAAAAAATCATCAATGTAATTAATATGTTAAGACCTTATATCAATGCCGATGGTGGTGACATTGAATATCTTAAATATGAAGATAATATAGTCTATGTCAAATTTCATGGAGCTTGTGCTAGTTGTGGTTCTATTGACTATACTATTAAGGATGTCTTACTTAATGCAATTCTAGATGAAGTAGCAGAAGTTAAGGATGTCATTAATGTTACTTTATAAGAGGAGAATAATCTTGTTTAGGGATTATTCTTTTTTAGTAGCCACGTAATCTCAGGAATATCATAAGTCTTCTTAATCTCATAATATATATCTCTTAAGAAGTCTTCATACTCATCGACTCTTTCTAAAATATGCATTAATTCATCTTCGCATAACTTATCTTCTAAAATATACTTACTAAAGCAATCAAAAAAATAACTAGGATATAACATTCTGGCATAAAAAAGTCCTAAATCATCTTTAGTATACTTCTTATCATTAATAATCATCTTTACAAGATTAAGTGCCTCAAAATTCTTATTTTTATAAAATACACTCTTAATATATTCCGCATAATCTCTAACATCATAGTCTCCTAAAACATTAAGACTATTATAGTAATTAACTGGTTTATTAGGATAATACACCCGATAATGACATATAGATATATTATTACTCTTAAAATTATTATAGTTAAGATAACTAATTGCATTCTCTCCTAACGAGGCAAAGTAAGAAAAACTTTTAATTAGGGAATTTTTTCCTACTCTAAAAGATGAGGCTTGTTCTTCTAGATAATCGATTTTTTCTTGCCAAATAAGACTCCAGTTAAGATGGGTACGATTAGTAAAAGGGATTCTTTTTGAAATTATTTCTTGGAAAGTTATCATATCATTTAAAAGACAATTAATCTTTAAAAGACAATAAGATTCTTTATTATATTCGACAAGATAATGATTGTCTTTAGATTTAATAAGTATATGATAGTTAGTATTTACTAAAGTTTCGTAAATAGTAGTTAATTCTTCTTCGGATTTTCTAACTTTACAAAAGTAATAGATATCATCCTTAGTCTCAAGATAAAAATAGGTATCTTGACTAAAAAAAGAAGTAACTTGAATATTATAATAATAAAGAATAAAATTTTTCATCTGATCACTACTAATATATATGTAATAGAATTTAAAAAAGAATAGATCTTATTAGATTTACTCTCTTCTTAGTATTATGATAGTTTCTTAGTGAATTCTAAAGATAAACCTGTTCTTGAGTTAACCCTATCTTTAAAAGATTTTTAGCTATCTTTTTAGCCTTTTTTCCCATAATATCCGTAGCATTTCTAAGGAAAGTTTCTTCATCATCGATGGTCATTAATAAACACAATCGGCAACTCATATTCTCTTTCATCACTTAGATGATAACATGCATTAAGTCCTAGATTAACAAAAATATTGAAAATTGTATCATCAAAGTCATAAGCTTTCTTGCCATGTACTGTTCGCATCTTCTTTATTTCCTCTTTTTAGGGTATTTGCTCCAATTAAATTGCTAAAAGCTTACCAAAAATGCTAAATTTCTTATATTTTTTTACTTTCTGATAACCAAGATTTACAAAAAAATGCGTATTTCTACACATTTACAATTAATTAATTTGGTAAGGATCACTCATCGTACCATTTCCTAGTTTCAATGTTCCTGGCTTTAAATTTATAACCGGCTTCACTCCTAAAGAACAAGTTACAGTAGAGCACCCAGTACCGTAAGGAACACCATCACTAGTCAAATCGGAATTACGAGCTGTCTGAGCATCATTAAAAGCATCAACTGGAGTCAAAAGCCAAGTCCCGCTCCCATCATAAAGATAATAATTTTTATTCGAAGTCTGATATCCTCCAGCCAGTAAAGCTTCTGTTCTAGTAAGTAAGCCTATTGGATAAGTCAAAGCTCCATTACCATTAATACCCTCAACTACAGTAAAGCTATCGTTTCGAGGACAAATTAGAACATTGTCTCCCCAATAACCGTAATACTGAGTCTTTTCCTTACTATAGCCTTTTCCACTCATCATTGTTTTATAATTACAAAATAAAGTATCATTTAAATATTGTTCATTGCCTGTCCCTAAAATGTTACTTTTATACCAATTATCAACCATCTTTTTAATTTCCGAATCATTTATATTAGCATGCGTTTTTTCATATGTCGTAGATCCTACCGTTCCATACATATAACCTATATAAGCATTATCATCATCCTTCGAATTAAAAGCACTTTTGCCTATGATTCTATCTGTACTACTCTCGCCATTTTGATGAGCAGTCTTACCATCATACACTAACCTTATCGAACCATCACCATTAATTCTAAGTATGCGCCAGTAATATCCTGCAAACTTCACGTAGTTATTAGTTACATTCCCACGATAATAGTAACTTGTTCCATAATTATCTGGTACCGAGCAAACTAAAGAATTTGTGTTCTCCATAGAACTTATAGTCACATAATTATTTTCTCTAACTACTGGGCACTTGCCAGTAGTATCTAAAGAAGTAATAATTTTCTTGACAATTTCATCAGTCTTAAAATATAAATTGCACTTAGTTCTTCGCTGAAGATTATAAATTTTAACCCCCCACTTTACATTATCCCATTCTAAACCAACTTCATTATCACAGACTGCCTTATCAAAATAATAACCAGTATTTTTAAGGGGAATTTTTTCTTGTCTAACATCATCAATATAAACCGCTAAAGTATACTTATGGTGATTATAAGCTTGAAAGCCTACAAAAACTAGTATAAATATAAGTACTATTTGTAAGTTTCTCTTCATAATTTTACCATTTCTGACTTTTTTTAGTCTAATATGTTGTTCATTAATTATATTAGTCATTTTACTCCTCCTTTCATAGAGTATGCAACTCTATGAAAAAGCTAGGTGTATGCTGGGTTAAAAGAGCATTTGACCATAATTTTGACTAGAAATTAATAAAATTTTTTAAGAATGTAATAAGGTGCAAAGCCCTATAAACAAAGAGAATAACCTATTTTATTTTGACTATAATTCTGACTAAGAAAATTATTATATTGTCTAAAATTAGTCCTTAAAATATGGTATTATCTAAGTATAATGAGAAAAAGTTAAATGAAAAATAAGCATCATAGAGTTGCATACTCTATGAAAAATTCTGTCAAATTAATGTCAAATAAGCCCTTATAACAAGGACTTTCTAAGTAAAACGTAAAAGTGTTTTTAATCTTTTGATGACTTTTTTTTCAATCCGGGAGATATAAGATTGACTAATAGATAGTTTATCTGCTACTTCTTTTTGAGTATATTCTTTTGAATTATTAAGACCATAACGCATAACCATAATCTCTTTATCTCTAGCTTCTAAATTTTTTAATTCTTTTTGGAGAAGAATTTTTTCTTCCTTACTTTCAAATTCATCAGCAACAGCATCGGTATCCGTACCCATAACATCTTCTAAGTGAAGTTCGTTACCTTCACTATCATAGTTTAGAGCATCCTCAAGACTAATTTCTGTTTTTCGACGTTTATTTTTCCGGATGAACATTAAAATTTCATTAGCAATACATCTCGAGGCATAAGTAGCAAGCTTAATGTTTTTATCAATTTTATAAGTATTAATACCTTTAATAAGACCAATGGATCCAATAGAAACTAAATCTTCTAAATCGTATCCTGTTGATTCATATTTTTTAGCCAAAAAAACTACTAAACGAAGATTGTGTTCAATTAAGACATTACGAGCTTCTATATCACCACTTTTAGCTTTTATTAGATAAGATAGTTCTTCTTCCCTACTTAATGGTGGCGGTAGTTTATCATCACTACCAATAAAAAAGACTTCTTGGTACTTAGCTTTTAATAAAGCAATTATTTTCTTAAACATTTAATTCCTCCAATATTTCTAAATTTATAATACAATCAGTACTATTAATCATAATCTTAGAGTCCATTAAACCGACTAAAAAGTTAGTATATTCTTTATTTTCGATGACTAATTTTAAGGGTTTAATACACTCTACTAGACCTTTATTATTCAAAGAATGATATGGTACATAGATAGGAGTTCTAATCCTAATAACACCTTTTAGAAGTTTACGATTAACTAAAATAACCCATTTCTTAGTAACAGGGTCCCGTAATTTATTACCAGTATCAATGAATCCTGTTAGTTTAAGACTTCTTTTATTAGGAAAATAAATAGTCAAAGGATAAGTTTTATTAATAGTAGTCTTAAGATAAATACTTTGTTTATAATAAAGATAAAAAATAATGGGACTTATTAAGATAATAAGAAAATAAGGAAGATGATTTAATTTCAAAAAGTAAATAAATCCTCCTAGAATAATACTACTCATATAAAAATATAAAAGATTAGTAAATGTAAAAAAGATATCTTTATACTTAAAAGTAAAAATATTTAAAAGAAGACTTATTTCTAATTTTAAAAGCACTAATAACCAGGCTTTAGAAAGAAATAAGCCAAAAAGACTAATTTCTCCTAAGATAGAAACCAAAAGAATTCTTTTTAGAGTTACATTTCTTTTTAGAGTAACATTAACTGTTAAAAGAATTAAAACATCAAAGAAGTAATTAAGTAAAATTACTAAATCGATATAAATAGTCATAAAAAGTCACCTATAACTACTATATATGGTGACTTCTAAATAATTTGTCATTTTGTGTTTTTCTTATCTTTGAACTATAATTTTTGCATTTAATGATGATTACACATTTTTCTTACTATTTTAAGCTATATTTACACATTTTTCCTAAAAGTTTGCCTTGTGTTAATATCTTTGCACTAAAATGCTATTTCTAATCAGACTTAAAAAGCAAAAATCATAATTAATCTTTCGGACTTAAAAACAATGTCACTAGAAAAGCAAAGATTACCGAAGCACTTATCCCAGCGGAAGTAGTAGTCAAAAGATTAGTAAACATTCCTAAGACTCCCTTCGTATGAAAGCCTTCAAGACAAGCTTGGTAAAGAAGATTACCAAAACTAGTAATGGGAACACTAGAAGCTACACCAACATTTTCTACAAACCAAGGATAAATATTAAAATAAGATAATAAAGCTCCTAGACTAACAAAAAGACTAGTAATATGTCCTGGAGTTAACTTAGTATTATCCAAGACTAGTTCTCCTAAAAGACAAACTATTCCACAGAATAAAAATGAATATAAATAAATCATAAGACCTCCAAAGAAACGGCATGACAAATACTGGGTATCTCTTCATGTTGATTAACTAAAGTTGGGGAATGTAAAGCTCCGGTTGCCAACAGTAAAATATTTTTATACTTTTTACTAGGAATAATTTTATTAAATAAGACTAATGGTAAGCTTACTGGACCGGAAGAACCGGCATTATTAAAGTCTTTTTCTCGGAAAAGAAGAGAGCCTGCATCATAATAATTAGTTAACTTAATATTATTTTTCTTTAAGATTTCTAAGAATAGCTGACTGCCGATACGTCCTAAATCTCCGGTAAGAATCAAATCATAAATATCAGGTGTTTCCTTAAAATTCTTTAAATGAGCCATTAGAGTTTTAGCAGCGGCCGGTGCCATTACGGCCCCCATATTATTAGCATCACTTATCCCATAATTTACAGAAGAACCAATTGTTGCCTTAGTTACCATAATCTTACCTTCCGTACTTAAGATTACTCCACTACTACCGGTAGCAGTCATCGTACTTCTTTTTAATCGGGGCGAACCATATTCAATGGGATAACGAAATTGTCTTTCAGCGACTTCGGTATGACTACTTGTTAAGCATAAACCATTCTTAATCTTTTTACTATCAATTAGATTTCCTAAAATAATTAAACTCTCATTGAAACTAGCACAAGCTGAATATACTCCTAAATAAGAATAAGGATATTTAGACATAGTCATATTTAGAATAGCTAATTGATTAGCAAGTTCACCACCAATAATTAAATCTAATTTAGTCTGTAAGTCATTTCTTTTTAAGAGATTATCAATAACGACTCTTTGCATCTTAGCCTCGGCTCGTTCATAAGTCTTCTCGCCAAAATAATTATCAGGGATTATTTGATTATACTTTTTTACGGCTCCCAAAGTCTCTTTAGGGGTTGCAATACTATACCAATCTTTAATAAATACATGATTAAATTTATAGCTAACCATGAAGCACCACCTTAATAATAGTTAATATAAAAGCACTGATAATTCCATATAATAAGACCGAACCAGCAAGTTTAAAGACATTAGCGCCTAACCCTGTAATTAAACCATCCTTTTTATACTCAAGACTTGATGAAGTCACCGAATGAGCAAAACCGGTAATAGGAATAATAAGACCACATCTGCTCTTACTAACCCACGTATCAAAAAATCCTAACCCAGTACAAATACTTGATGTTAAAATAAGAATTAAAAGGGTCCAGATATTAGCGTCCTTACTACTTACATTAAACTTCAAAAGTAAATTAAAAATAAAACACGATAAAACGCCTATTAAACCTCCTACTACAAAAGCAATTAAAGCATTCTTTAATTTATCCTCACTTGGGGTATATTTTTTTACTAATCTTTGATATTCCTCTTTATTCATAAAAAGACCTCCATAGTTATTATGAGGTCTAAAGATTATTTCTATACTTAACTTAAAGAAGTTTTTAATTTTTTTAGATTTTTTGTTAATATTCTAGAGATACTTACCTGGGATGTATTAAACATCTTAGCTAGTTCTTCTTGGGTATAGTCATTAAAATATCTTAGGATTATTATTTCTTTATCAGGACTTTCTAAATTACTAAGAGTATTCTTTAGGTCTAATAAAGTATCTAAGTTTAAAGCTTTACTAGAAAGGGAGTTATAAAGATTAGTATCTTCATTTCTTATTTCATCTAGACTGATGGTTTGATCTAGAGATTTAAGGGCAAAAGAAAGGGTTTCATTATCAATATTTAAATAAGAGGCTACTTCTAATAAGGGGGTATCTTTTTTATATAATTGATCTAAGTATTCTTTTGTCTTTAAGATAAGTTTAGATAACTTAAGAGCTTCTCTAGGGAGGCATAATTAATTTTTTACTCCGGGCTAGTTCATACATTTCTCCGAAAATATAGGTGTAAGCGAAACTAGAAAACTTAGTATTACTAGTTTCTTCATAATGTTTATAAGCCTTAAATAAACCAATTCTGCCAACGTGATAGAGTTCTTCTTTATCTACTCCATAGAAGTTAGTAGCTATTCTTTTAATAAGGCCATCACAACTCTTTAGGACTTCATCCATTTAATCACCCAAGTTAAGAATACTATATAGTTAATTAGTTTTAAAGACTTTCGACAAGACTTATAATATCTTTTTATTATTAGACAAAAAATACTTGGAAGTACCAAGTACACCTGTAATCCAGATGTTTATACTTAGAAGATTAATATCTTTAGACCAATAACTATTAAGATGATACCTCCTACTATATAAGGTTTACCAAGTATCTTAGTACCAAAATAATTCCCTAGATAAGGTCCTACAAAACACATAAGAAAAGTAATAAGTCCAATTGAAGTTAAGGCTATTAGAAGATTAACTTCTAAGAAGGCTAAAGATAGTCCAATAGCAAAAGCATCTAGGGATGTTGCTAATCCTAAGACTAATATATTCTTTAGATCTACTGTAGTATCTTCTTTACTTAGAAGCATATTAATGCCTATAATACTTAATATTCCAAAAGAAATAAATTTCGTTAGAATAGTAATACTCGGATTAAAGTTATAAGCTACTAGGAAGCCTAGCATAGGCATAATAACTTGAAAAAGACTAAAAGTAAAAGAAGTCATTAAAGGAACTTTTAAAGGAATCTTCTTATAATTAAGACCAATCGTAATTGAAACTACAAATGCATCACAAGCAAGACCAATACTAATTAAAATAATATCTAAAAGATTCATACTATCTTATTAACTTTTTTCCCTCTTATAATAGTTAAGAAATTCTCCAGAACCATTCCTATAAAACTAGATTTCGTAATATCACTTTCTATAGTGACTTCTTCTTCTCTTACAATTAACCCTTCATTATCTAAGATTTCTACAGTACCTACTTTAGTTCCTTTCTTTAAGGGAGCCTTAAGTTTATCTATCTTAAGATTATAGGTGTAATTAGGACTCTCTTTTTCTTTACTAATTAACTCTGTGATATCTTTCTTTGTAACGATTTTAACGGTCTTTTCCTTACTCTTATCGATATAGGCAGTCCCAAGTTCTTGAGATTTACTAATAATTGTATTAAGTTTAAAAGAATTAAAAGCATAATTTAACATACTAGTAGTCTCACTACTTCTTAAGTCACTAGTAGGTTCTCCCATAAGTACCGTTATATATCGAATATTATTCTTCTTAGCGGTTGCTGTTAGGCAGTACCCTGCTTCTTTAGTATACCCTGTCTTTAAACCATCTACTCCCTCGTAGTATCTAGTTAATTTGTTCGTATTAACTAACCAAGTCCTAGAGCCATCTGGTTTATTAAAATAATCTTCATATATAGATGTATACTCTAATATCTTCTCATGACTAATTAAGTTAGCCGCAATAATAGCCATATCATAAGCCGAACTATAGTGGTTATCAGCGTGAAGTCCATGAGGATTAGTAAAATGAGTATCCGTAAGGCCTAAGTCCGCTATCTTTTGATTCATCATATTAACAAAATTTTCTACACTACCCCCGATATACTCGGCTAAGGCTACAGCCCCATCGTTTGCCGAAGCAATACTTACACCTTTAATGATTTCTTCTAAGCGAATGTTACTATTTTCTTCTAAAAACATTTGAGAGCCACCCATCGCTGCCGCCACTTTCGAAATATGAACCATATCATTTAAAGAAATTTTACCATTATCTAGAGCCTCAAAAGTTAAGAGTAAAGTCATCATCTTAGTCATTGAAGCTGGCTCTAAGCGTTCATGACTATTCTTTTCAAATATAACTTTATTAGTCGTTGGTTCCATAATAATCCCACTCTTTGCATTACTTGCAAGCTCTAGAGCTGATACTAGGAAAGGGCAACCCAATAAAACCAGTAAAAAACATATCTTTTTCATAAATTACCTCTATTAAAACTTATGAAAAAAAGAAGACTTTATTACTTTAAATGAAGTGATAAAGTAAAAGTAGACACATAAAAAGAATGTGATCTACTTTTCTTTTGTTATAATTGAATTAAGGAGATGATTTTATGGGGAGACCTAAAGGAGGAAAAAATAAA
>UQXO01000003.1 GCA_900545005.1 uncultured Mycoplasmatota bacterium
TTATCTTCTTTTCCTCCTTTTACTTCTTCTATAAATAGGTCGTCTATATTCATAGCAAACCTCACTTTCTAGAAAGGCAACTAGCCGGCAATAAATTACCCTTCATATATATATATTGGCGGTCGATGTCGATTTTTGTTCAAAAACTGCGAAATTTCTTCAAAAAATGGCAAAAAATGCTAAATTTCTTATATATTTCCACTTTTAGATAACAAAAAAAGCCATAGATTTTATCTATAGCCGTTTGGAAAATAATCTTGGGAAATATTTCCCATAATCATTCGTTTACACTTATTAAAGTTATTCTCGCATAGCCATTACCTTTTTTGCTACAATTTTCGGTTGGTGTCTCACTAGTACAAGTAGTGGATATCGTCTTTGTACTTTCTTCAGATGATTCTTGACAATTATAACAATACATAGCTTTATCAGTTAATAGGGAATTACCGACATAGCCAGAACCACCAGCTCCATTTATCCCATAAGCCCCAGCACCACCATAAAATCCAGCACCACCGCCAGAACAATTAATCCCATCCAATTGCCTACAATCACCACCAAAGCCAAATCCTCCTATTTTGTATCCACTTCCAGCAGACGTCTGTGTCCCACCATAAGCTTTTTTAAAATCTATACCTTCTCTATCTGCGCCGGCATTTCCTTGAAATCCGCCTCCTGAAGCCCCATCTAGCCCACTATAAGCACCGCCACCACCGCCAGCTACCATTATAATGCTTTCTTTATTATTATTTAAATTTGATAGCAAACCGGATTTTGTAGCAATATGCGTAGCTCCTCCCCCAGAACCCCATTTTTCTTTGCTAGCATCTTGACTATTGCCACCACCATTATATCCCCCTTCACAATAGCTCCAGCTTCCCATATCTGTACATTTCTTAAGATCAGTTGAACCAACATTTATATAAATTGTCTCATTAGAATTCAAATTTATAGTACCAATTGAATAACCACCATAACCTCCTACAGTTTCACTTGAAAATGCTCCTCCTTGGGCACCCCAAGTCTCCAATTTATATGTCCCAGAAACTGGAGTTGTAAAAGTCTGCTCACCACCAGTATAATCAAAATTGTAAATAATTGGTAAACTAGAAAAATACAAATTACATTTAGTCTTTTGATTTAAATTATTAATAATTAAACTCCAAGAATCATTATTCCAAGATGCTTCAACATCTGTATCACAAACTGCTCGTTGAAACAGGGCTTCGCCCTTTTTAGGAAAACTGCTTTGATACTTATCGTTTACATAAATAGCTAAGTTCTCTGTACTAACTTCTTTAAATAAAGTTTTGACTAAGAAAAAACTTAAAAAAGCAAAACCAACTACCAAGAAACCTTTCCACCCAGTCATATAATCTCCTTTAATCTCCTTTCATAGAGTTCATAACTCTTAGAAAAGATTAGGTGAATAAAGGGTTTAAAGTCATTTTGACCAGAATTTTGACTAGAAATTAATTAATCTTTTGACTATGATAATTTTAAAGAATCCTAAATAAATACAGGGATTTAACGACTATTATTTGACTATAATTTTGACTATTAAATTTTTAACTTTGTATTAAAAAAAGTCTAAATATATGGTATTATTTACGTATGATGATAAAATTAAAGATGAAAATTAGGATTCATAGAGTTATGAACTCTATGAAAGAAAGTGTCAACTAAATGTCAAAAAAAGTGTTCATTTTAGAACACATCTTTATTAAACCAATTATATTTATCTGCCAAGAAACGGTATAAAACTTTAAATAAGCTAAGAATAGGAGTAGCTAAAATCATCCCTACAATTCCAAAGAAATGCCCAAATACTAATAAACCAAGTATTATTGACACCGGATGAAGCTGCATCGTTTTACTCATAACAACCGGTTGTAAAACATAGTTTTCAACTAACTGAACAACCACAGCCACAATTAAAGTTATAATCCCAATAATTGGATTTTGGGAAAATCCTACTATTACAGCAGCTACCCCACCAATATAAGGGCCAATATAAGGAATTAAATCCGTAATTCCACAAAGAAGTCCAAATAAAATTGGTGACTTTAAACCTGCAAAAGCAAACCCAATCGAATCACATACAAAGACCATAAATGCCACTAAAAGAGTCCCATTCACACATTTTCTTAACTCATTGGCAATATCATCAACTAGTTTTTTTGTTTCCATTTTATGTGATTTAGGAATATACTTTAATAAATGATCAGTTACATTATCAAAATCAAATAATAAATAAATGCCAACAACTAAAGAAATACCAATCGTTCCTAAACCACTTACTAAAGAACCAGCAATGCTAACAATAGTAGTAGGTAAATTATTAGCAATCCCCCCAGCTAAGTTTTCCATTGTTTTGAAAATATTATTTTCTATTTCCGCAACATTAATCATTTCACTACTAGAAAATTTATCCAAGAAAGTTGTAATCCACTCCTTTAATTGATTAAAGATACTAGGTAAAGCGACAACTAAATCATTTAACTGATTATAAATAGTGGGAATTAACATTCCAAAAAAAGCAAACATAATAACAATAAATGCTAGATATACCGTTATACAAGCAATTCCTCTTTTCCACCCTCTATTTTCTAACCTTACCACAATGGGATTAAATAACCAAGCTAAAACAAAACCAATAAAAAATGGCGTTGCTACACTTAAAAGAGTAACAATTAACTTTAAAATTCCCCATTCTTTAATAATTAAAGTGCCTAAGAAGATAATCCCTATAATCATCATAATATAGACTAAATGTAAGATTTTTTTAGATAAACCCACAACTTCATTAACATCAGAGACATTAATCTTATTATTAATTTTTTTATTATTATCCATAGTATCCCTCCTTAAAAATATATTCTAAATATATCACAGATATGGAAAAAAGAACATACTTTTTGTATGTTATAGTAAATTAACTTCATCTAATATTTCATTAAATAAAGCTTCATACTTTAGTTTAACTATTTTCTCATAAGCCATATATGAAAAAATAGCTAAACCCATTCCTAAAGAAATATTAAGTATTTTTTTCATACCAATCCTTTCTAAGATTAGTATGATTACTATTCTTAAAAATATACTAAATATATTTTAATAATTGGTCTTTTAATGAAGTCTTCCGATCCATACTATAATTATTATTAACCCCCATTAAAAAAGCCTCAACAGTTCCTACCAACATTAAACTCTTTTTAGCTCTTGATACCCCCGTATAAATAAGTTTATTATAAAGCATCTTATAATAGCTACTACATACCGGCATAATGACATTAACAAATTCACTTCCTTGAGCTTTATGAATCGAAATAGCATAAGCAAGTCTTACATTAATCATCTCACTAGTTGTCAAACTAACTAAGTTACCATCAAAATCAATATTAACATTTAAAGCCTTCGTATTATTAACACTTACAATACTATCTATATACCCGATATCTCCATTATAAATACCCCTTTCTGGATCATTTACTAACTGTAAGACTTTATCCCCAACTCTAAAAGTTATATCTCCTATCTTAATCTCTCTTTTCTTATCACTCTTAGGATTAAATAAATCTCTGAGATGATTATTTAAATTATCTATCCCATTAATTCCCTTATATATAGGAGCTAAGACTTGAATATCTTTATCCGTATGTCCCCTCTTAATCGATAGTTCACAAACTCTACTAACACTTTCCAATACTTTACTATTATCTACTCTTAAGAAATTATAATCATCTTTCTTACTAAGAAAATCACTCGTAATATCTTTATTTTTAATCTCTTTAGCTAAATATGGTATATAAGAATTCTCACTTTGTCTATGAATAGTCTCTAAAGGACAAAAGTTAAATAAATCACTATCAATTAAATCCTTTAGAACTAACCCACATCCTACCGACGGTAACTGATCCTTATCTCCTACTAATATTATCTGAATAGTATTGGTAAGTCCTAAGAGTAAATGATACATAAGATTAGTATCAATCATACTTACTTCATCTATAATAATTAATCTCTGGTAATTTTGATTAAACTCATCAACTTGAAATTCATTCATATCTTTATTCCATTTTAAATACTTATGGATAGTAGAAGCCCCAAGTCCCGTCGCTTCACTTAGTCTTTTCGAAGCTCTACCCGTCGGTGCTAAAAGAGCAATATAAGAATTAACATTGCTAGGACTCAGATTATACATCTTCATATAAAGACTTGTAATCGCCTTAATAATAGTTGTCTTCCCCGTCCCTGGGCCCCCAGTTATAATACTTATTCTATTCTCTAGACTTCTTTTAATCGCCGTTTTCTGTTCTGTATCATAAGTAACATCTAACTTCTCTTCTAACTTTTCTATCTCTGTATCAATCATACTAATATTCTTCCCCGTAATTGGTAAACTATTAATATAATTAAGTTTTTTAGCTATCTCTACTTCCATGGAATAAGTACTATTTAAGTATATTCTTTTCTCTTCTCTATATATATCTTTATTACTCTCTAAAGAGTTAATAACCTCTTCTAGATAATCAACATCAACAATATTAAAATAAGTCTTTAAACCATCCCTAATCTCTTCTAGATAAAAATAAGTATCTCCATTTCTAATCTCTAGTAGTCTAATAGTCTCTAAAACACAATTCTTAACCCTTAAAGTCTCATCTGGATTTTCCCCACTTAAATATATATTATCTAACTTCTTAAAATCAATTATCTCTTTTAAAGCATAAGGATTAGTCTTAGCTATACTTAAAGCATTCTTCTGAAACTTATTAATAATATTTAAAGCCTCATTAATCGAAAAACCCATCTCTTTTAACTTAATTAAATCATCATCAACACTACTATTACTCATAATAGAACTATATATCTTTAAAGCTTTCTTTTCACTCATCTTAGGCACTGTCATTAAGATATTCTTATCTTCCTTAATCTTCTTAATGGCATCATTTCCTAAAGTATCTACTATTCTCTTCGCTGTAGCTTCTCCACAACCCTTAATTAAATCACTCGTTAAAAACTCAATAACCGCCTCGTACCCTGTAACTTCCATTTTCTTATAATCTGTAACATTATACTGATAACCATATTTTTCTTTATAGATTAAATTACCTTCCATCTCATAGTTATCCCCTAGTTGCAAAGTCCCAAAGTATCCCGTAAAATGAAGCGATTTTCCTAAGAACTCTTCTAATCCCTTATCATTAGTCTCTTTAACCTTTAAGACTCCTACTTTATAATTACTCTCTGCTTCATAGATAATAACACGCACTTTTCCTCTTATGTAGCCCACATCAATCACCTGGTCTTATTATAAAATGTTTTATTTCTTTAGTAAATACTAACCTCTTCTTAAGACTCTTTTTAATTCTAATTCCTGTACTCCTAAATGAGTTATTTTATTATCATTAAAAGTTAAATTCTCTAGTCTAATACTCTCTATAAAATTCTTATTTAAATAAGTTTCCATAACTAAAAACGATGGTATTATTCCAATAGACTCTGGTACATAGTTAGATAAAGCTGGTATAAAGATAGCAACATTTTCTTTATATATTTTAATCTTATAATGATGAGAATGTCCTACTAAGATAAACCTTTTCCAAGGAAGATTATTCTCTTCACAAGACAAAGGATGATACATATAAATGCTATCTTTCTTTAGATTAATTCTTCCTTCTCCAACCCCACTAATCGCAAAATCTAATCTATTAGTTTCTAATAAGTATTTAAAATTAATCCCCTCTTTAGTTAAACACTTAATATCATGATTACCTAATACACATATATTTAGAATATTCTTATCAAAAGGATGTTTCTCTATAAAATAGAAACACTGTTCCATCATTGTCTGTGTAATATTCTTTCTCTCTTTAGTTAATCCATTTATCAAGTCTCCCCCATTTATAATAAGATGAATACCTTCTTTAGAAGCATACTCATATACAAGATTAAGTAAGTCTAACCGTTCTTCTTTTGTCCCTAGATGTAAATCCGAAATTAAAATACTCTTAAAACTATTCTTACTCATAAGAATATCTATATCTTTAGAAGTATCCCCATCTAAATCTTTATTAGGAATATATAAAGTATTACCCTCTAAAGTATATTTCTTATTATATAAGACTCCATTATTCTTTAAACTAATTAAAATATTCTTTAGATCCCTTAAATCTATCTTTAAGATATTACATATCTCTTTATTATTCTTCCCTTGTCTTATTAATTCCATTGTTTTTATTTCTCTATTAACCATACTATTCACCTAGTATAATTATACTATATAAAAGAAGTCATAGAATATTTACTTTTTGCTATAGATATACCATAAATTTAAGTAATAGAATGTAAAAAGACTACATCCTAATGTAATCTTTCATCTACAATATTAATCTTAACTGGACTAGTTATCCCTACTCCCGTATTAGGATGATAATGAGAATAACATAAATCTACTAGATATAAACTAACTAAAATAATACATAATACTCTCTTAACCTTAGGACTTATCTTTTTATATATATTATATAAAAGTGGTCCTACTAAATAAGTTAATATACATCCTCCAAACCCAAAGAACATTAATCCCTCTAAACATATTCTTCCTTGAATATTTAAAAAATAACCAGTATAATCCCACCATTTAAGTCCTTTAAAAGTCTCTAAGTACCAAGCCGTTGTATATTCTAAGATTCCACATACTAAGAAAGTCATCAAAAATAAATTAAGTGGTTTCTTTCTATATTTCTTTAGAAGCATCAAAATTAAAACCGCTCCATATCCATATATAGGTAGCCATGGTCCCATCATAGTTCCCTTATTCACTAGTCTTTCTTCATAAATAAGACATAACATAATCTCCCAAAGCCAACCTACCATGGCCACCGTAAAAAAGATTAAAATCAAATCACTAAGTTTATAATCTATATTATAATCATACTTCGTAACCTTAATATTTTTTATCTCTTTAATAAAATATAAATTATCAGGATAACATCCCCTCGTACTAGGTAAATCTAAATAATCATCTTTAAATACATAAGAATACCTATTCTTTAAGACTCTTCGATATTCTAAATACATATTAGCTTTTACCATTTCTTTATAAGGTCTAAAGTAAAAGATATTACTAAACCCTAAAGATAAATATCCTAAGATATACCATGGTATAAAGCTAATATCTAATCTAAAGAGTTCCACTTTTCTACCCCTAGTCATTTCTTTAGATATCTTAAAAGCCTCTTGCTGTTTAATAGAAGGATTCTCTGCTAAAATATAAGGAATCATACTATACTCATAATGCTTAATAAAACCTCCTATGATAGTAAAATACCATAAAAAAGATTTAAGCATCTTAATAAGCATAACCTCTCCCACATTAAAGATACTCTTCGTATAATAAACAAACAATAACTTTCTAACCGACGTATCTTGATAAGTACTATGCTCTAAAAAATACCTTGATTTCCCTACATTTAATACTGTCGCTACAAATATATAAATAAGTAAAAAAGCTAAAATCGATAAAGCTAAAATACCAGCCGAAGGCATAATTTTTCTAAAGACCAAATTATTAATCATATTAAACAAAGTAAATACAATTGACCCTGTCCCTGATAATTGATTTAAAAAAGTAGCTATAACCCCAACCGTAGGTTTATAATTAAATAATGGCATAAAAAATTTTTCAAGATGAATAACTCTAAAAAAATTATTTAACACAGCTAAATTACTAACACTTCCCAAACTTATTCCCGGTATTTCTATTGGTAGACCACTATTAAACTTATAGCCAAAACTTAAGACTGAACTAACTAAAAAACAAACAACTATACTATAAAACCTATGATATTTTAAAGCTTTTTTACTCTTCTCTTTAATTTCATTAAATTCTTTCATATTACTAATCTTGATATTTACTATCTACTCCAAAATATTCTTCTAGACTTATCCATTCTCCATTATTATATAACTTCTTTGCTAAATCATAACCAACATACCTTAAATGCCATGGTTCATATTTATAACCAGTTATACTATCCTTTCCCTTCGGAAATCTTATAATAAATCCATAAAGATAAGCATTATCATTAACCCATAATCCTTCTTTAGTCTTAATAAAACTATCCGTAATAGAATTTAAATCAAAAGAATAACTAGTCTGATGTTCAGAATAACCTGGTCTAGCTGAATAAGTATCTGCCGCCTCTTTCCCATCTCTTTTAATATAACGATTATAAATGCTTTCCTGTCCCACATAAGGTCTATATCCACTAGCAATATAAATATTAAGCCCTATCGAACTAGCATCCGCCCTCATCTTATTAAAAGCCTCATAAGCCGTCTTATTGATACACTTATTACAAGTACCAGTCTTTCCAATACAAGACTCCTTCGTATCCACTGGAATATAACTCTCTGGTAACCCATAAGTCTTATTAACCATCATAATATCATCAATATAATAAACATCATTAACCTTATAAATAGAAAAACCATTCTTTGTAGTCCCAATACTAACCCTTTGTCCATCTATTACTTTTAACTTCGGATAAATCTTACTTAAAGTCTTTTCTACCTCCTCTTTAGAACTTATATTGCCACTGGTAGTTGCATTGTCTTTAGAATTAGTATTATCTTTAGAATCATTATTATCTTTAGAACTAGTATTACTCTTATTATTATCTATAGAATTATCCTTTTCTTTATTATTATTATCTATAGAAGTATCCTTATTATCTAAAGTATTATTATTCTTTAGAATATCCTTATCTTTAAAACTATTATAATTCTTAAAAAGAATAAATCCCATAACACCTCCTATAACTAATATAACTATAAAACATATAACTTTTCTTTTCATAAATATCACTATCTATACTATAACATAACTCTAAGTCTTTTAATAGTCTCTATTATCTAACTAATTATTCTTCAGATAGAAAAAAAATATTTCCTTTTAAGAAATATTACGCGACAAGTTAACAAACTCAATAATCTCTTCATCTTCTAAATAAACCTTATAATTAGATTTTCTCATATCTTCTAAATTGACTAGTTCAAAAATCATCAACCGTTTGTTAACCGTATTTTGAAGATATATTTTAAAATAATTTTTAATAAAAGTAATCTTCTTCTTATTAGGATATGGTCCATCATAAAAATTTCTTATCGTTGTAGCACTCTCCACTACCTCTCCTAAACTTAAAGACTCCCTATTACTATGATAAATAAATTCATCATTTTCCACAAGAAAATCCACCATCAGCCAATAATCATTATCCGCTAATCCATCTTGATTTTTAGTCCTCGTAAACTTATAATCAATCTTAGTATTCTTATATTTTAATTGCATACTACCTCTTCCTTCCTAATAAAGTATAACATACTTTTTAATCTAAAAACTGTAACAAAAATGCTAATTTACATCTTGTAACTTATTTAATCTTTTAGAGAGCTTTTTTTCTCCTCCAAAAGTATAATCATCTTTATCAATAAGACTAATAGGAATTAAATTTCTTTTTAAAATCTCATTAAAAGCCCATTCTAAAAAACTACCCTTATATCCTAATAATAAATCATATTTATAATTTTGATAAGCCTTATCTTCAGAAATATTTAACTCCTTAAGTAAACATAATACTTTTAAATCATCTAAAGAAATATTATTATATTCTCTAGACTTAGCCATACTAAAAGGAAGTATAACTAAATAAGACCATTCATATAATCTTATATTTATACTTCCCATTTCTTTATTATAAAAGAAATTCTCCTCATAATTTTTTCTAATTAATTCTTGATATCTTTTATCCAATTCTTTAATAGATACTACCTCTTTTAAATTAAATACTCGCAAAGCTTCTTCTAACATAATATCACCAAGACTAGTTTACCAAAGAAAATAATAATCATTTGTCGAAATTTAACAATTTCTCTTGTTTATAGTTTTCTTCTAAAGTGCTAATATTCGCACAACTCATAAATATTAAGACACTATTCTCATACTTAAGTAAAGCCTCAATATTATTTTCATCTAAAATATAAGCATTATTTAAGTTTTCAATAATAATCTCAGAAGTAACACCAGGATAATCCTCTTGTCTTTCTCTATTACAAGATATAGGAGTTACATAAATATCATCTGCTCTTCTTAAAGCCTCTTTAAACCACTCTTTTAAATCTTTAGTTCTCGAATAAGTATTAGGTTTAAAGATTGCTACTATTCTTTTATCTGGATACTTAAGTCTCGCCGCCTCAATAGTTTTCTCTATCTCCGTTGGATGATGAGCATAATCATCTATTAAGATATTACTACCTACTTTAGTTTCTTTAAATCTTCTTTTTGGAGTCGTAAAATTCTTTAAAACATTCTTTATATTTAAAACATCCTCTTCATATAAAATACCTATCATAATACTTGCCAAACTATCAAGAATCATATGAATACCTGTAAGAGGAATCCTAAAACTACCCAGAAATTTCTTATGATAATAACAATCAAAAGAACTACCATCTTCATTCATCTTTATATTAATAGCATATAAATCATTAGAAGTCCCTAATCCATAATAATAAACTTTACTCTTTAGATTTAACTTTCTAATATTGGTATCATCCCCACAAGCTACCACAAGAGAAGCCTTATCTAGGAATATATTAAAAGTCTTAATAATATCATTTATATCTTTATAACACTCGGTATGTTCAAGCTCAATATTAGTAACCACCCCTATATAAGGATGATAACTTAAAAAATGTCTTTGAAATTCACACGACTCAATTACAAATAACTTATTCTTAGGATCAGCATACCCAGAACCATCCCCAATAAAATAATTAGTCCCAATATTAGTCTTTAAAATATCACTTATCATTGTCGAAGTCGTAGTCTTTCCATGCGTCCCACATACACAAATGGTTTGAAACTTCCTCGTCAAGTCTCCTAATAACTCATTATAAGAAATAAATTTAAGTCCTAAAGACTTTAAATAAACTAACTCTGGATGCTCAAGACTAAAAGCTTTCGAATATGTAACAATAGTATCCTTATCTATAGGATGACCAACTTCATAAAAGATTTTAATATTTCTTTTAATTAATCCCTCTTCAGTAAAAGTATGATTTTTATTATCATCATACCCAGATACCCTATTTCCTAAATCACTTAAAATCTGCGCTAAAGTAGACATTCCACTACCCTTAATCCCCACACAAAAATATTTCATAAAATTATTCCTTTCCAAAAAAAGATGCCCCACATTAATGGGCATCATCACCAAATATTACCTCTTTATTAACTATATAATATTCCATACCAGAATATAAGGACAAACAAGTTGCTAGTAATACTAAGCCTTTTCCAACCCCAATACCAAAAAATTCAAAGGGGATATTACTAAATAACACTAAAGTTAAGCCCACCATCATACAAGCCGTTTTAACTTTTCCAGCCATAGAGGCCGCTACTACTTTTCCTTTGTTACCACTAGCCATTTTAATAGCATCAACAACCGTATCTCTTAAAATAACTACAACCGGTACAACAACAGGAATGTTATGATTATAAGCTAAAAGAATTAAAACACCATTTACTAATATCTTATCGGCAATGGCATCCATCATCTTTCCAAAATCCGTTACCATATTGTATTTTCTTGCAATCTTACCATCTAACATATCTGTTAATGAAGCAATAACAAAGAAAATACCAGCTAAGATATAATTAAGTTTAATAACAATTTTACCTCCCAAGAGATACTCTGGCCAACTATATCCTAACATATAAACAGGAAATCCTAATAGTAATAAAATTATTATTGATAACACTATTCTTCCTAAAGTTAATTTATTTGGTAAATTCATAATTACCTTCCTTCAATCTGACTAGCCGTTGTGGTTACCATTTTACCAACAGTAACTTGCTTAACGGACCAAAATATTACCAAAGCCACTAAAGCAATAACAAGTAAATATAAGAATGCTATACTCTTTTTCTTATAACGATAAGAAGTATCAGTATAAGGACTAGCTATTCTAGACTTAAGCAAAGCTTCTTCCTTATTTTTTTCCATTATCTTTTTTTCTATTTCTTCAACCGGAATTTTACTTGTTTTCTCAAACATAAATTCATTAAATTTATCTACTGTCTTTGTAGGATCAATTCCCAAATATTTTGCATAATCCTTAAGATAATCTTTTAAGATAAAAATATCTTTAAAACAGCCCATATTACCCTCTTCAATATTATAAAGAATAGCGGGCTTAATCTTTAAATCCTCACTTGCTTCCTCTAAGGATACACCATTTTCTTCTCTTGCACCTCTAAGCATCAGGCCTATTCCGTTCAAGATAATTCACTTCCTTTTTTAAATTTAAAAAAATAACTTAGTAAGCCGTGTTCTGTACTAGCTAGCTAGTGACAAATATTTATCTAATCTATACTTACGTATAAACTTTCCTACGCCGTTTTTATTCCTTTGTAGAAACTCTCCTACCAAATTTGGATTTCTTACTCGCGGGGTTTACCACGTTCCACCTACTTCATTTCTAAAGTAACTCGTCTCTTTGGCACTTTATGTCTAATATAACCATTTAAGGTCACCTCGACGCCGTCAGTTAAAAACTGCCTAAGGTTATTAGCCTTAGCAACGAACCCTATAGCCATTCCAGGACTATGTAAGCACGGACTTTCCTCAAGTATAATACTATACCAGCATTTGTCTTTCTAAGTTATTTCTTCTTTAATTATTCACTTTTTCCGTAAACTACTTTTTCTAATTGACTAATTCTTCTTAGAAGGTCAACATTATTAACAGGTTTACTTACCTCTTTATCTTCCGAGGCAATAGTCTCTAAATCTTTTAATTTTCTAATCTCACCACGAAGATTACTATTTTCTTCACTAAGACTAGCCATTTCCTTACGAAGTTTCTTTATTTCTTTATCATAAGCCACATAATCTTTAATAATTATATCTAAGAAAGCATCAACTTCTTGGGGTTTAAACCCTTTAGGTTCAATTGTAAAATCTTTATTAACTATATCTTGGGTAGTTAGAACTATTCTACTGTTATTCATAAAATTCCCTTCCTACAAGCTAATTATATATTATTTTAGAAGTCCTTGTCAAGACTAGCTCTAATCTTATGTCTTCGATATCCTTAATCATTTCATTAAAAAAAACATCATTATTCATTAAATTCATCTTATCTTCACCAATATAATCTTAGCAAAAAAACTTTTCTCTAGCACTAAATTCGACAAAAGATGTCAATATTTTATTTAGTCTCTATAATAAACGGACTATTAGACGTCCCTATTCCCCCAGTAATTTTAACATCAGCTTTCAAAGAAATAACAGGTCTAACATAATAAGAAGATGTAGCTGAAGTCTGCAAAGATGTCGCATCATTATCGCCATAAGTATATGTTGTTATATAAGGATAATCATATCGAAATGGAGTCATAGTCCAATTCCATATGTGTGCGTGTAAATAATTATTATTATTTGGCTTATCATTAACTATCCCTCCATATAAAGTCTCATCGGCAGTCATCAAACCAATCGGATAAGTTAAAGCATTATTTCCAATTGAATTAGTAACCGTAAATAAATCTCTAGAACTGTTAGTACACTTAAACGTTGGAACTTTATTAGTTATCATTCTATTATAAGCCGTAAAAGTTATAAAACCTGTATCATTTGAATAAATGCTTCTATCATTACAAAAACCACTATCTCCTAAATAATTAGTGTAATTAGTTAAATTATTTTGATACCATTTATCTATTTGCTCTTTAATATTAGAATTGACCTCATTTTTAAATGCATTGTCTAAAGTATCAACATTATTACCATACATATAGCCAAGGTAAGCTACATTATCATTATTTAAAGTATATTGTTCTTTTATAATTGCACTTTTATCACCGCTACTATTTGCCGTTTTTCCGTTATATAAAAGTCTAATCGTACCATCTCCATTAATTCTTATTATTTTCCAATAAAAGCCAGCAAAATATACATTATTGTTTAATACATTGCCACGGTAATAATAAGTATCACCATAATCATCAACGTCTTTATATAAACCCTTATCTGATTTATCACTTTCAATTTCTTTTAAAGTATGTGGAATAACATTTAAAGTATAGGTAATACTATCATATTCTTTACCATTCCATACAGTTTTTGTGGATTTCTTAGATGCCCCAACTAATTTATAAATTTTAGTAGTATCTGCATATCCGTAACTCGTTATAATTTTGCCATCTTTTATTACAATATTTTCTAACTTAGAATAATATTCAGTGCCAGCACTATAATCTATTGTCGTTGGATCAACATACGTTCCATCAGAAATGTTGTAGCTATTTTTTTCCTCCGAATACGTATATTGCCTACCAAGATATAAAACGGTATCATTTTCAGTTAAATTACTAGTTACATCATCAGATTTTATAGAACTTTCCGCCGGCTTAACAATTTCAATAGTTGTTTCTTCTAAAGTCGTAGGCTCATAAGTAATAAACGGTGCTGTCTCGCTAAAGTCCGGTGTTCCTTTAGCCTTTATTTTCTCTACAGCTTTTGCTGGAGTAGTCTGATACTCATTAGCTAAGATGGCATCGTGTAAAGTTGTATAACCTTCACTTACAGGGTCCCAATTACTAGGAACTGCTTTAATTACCACTTTAGCTTTTAACACTTTAGTCTCATTATCTAAATCTTCCATCGTTGTATCATAGTCTATCCAAAGCCTTAATGAATAATCATTACTATCATCTTTAGATAAAGAACCTTTAGCTAATATTCTTGCTTCTACGCTTTCATTATTAACTGTCTCTGTAGTCTCATACTCACTTAGTCTTGTAACCGCTTCATTATTAACCATCACATCTATAAACTTGCTATTTAAAGTACTTCCTTTTAAAGATTCTAAACTAACAGTATAACTTAAAAACATATCACAAGTATTTTTAACCGTAAAAGTAAATGGAGTTAACTTCTTACCTTTTTCATTACTAATTGGATAAGCATTCTCTAAGTTTATAGCATTGCTTTGATTAGTTAATTCAATATTAAAGCACTCACTAGTAGTAGCAATCACATTACTAGTATCCTGACTAACACTCATATTCCACATAGAATAAGAAAATCCTATTCCCAGTAAAACTAATAGGCACACAGATACGCCTATAAAAATAATATTTTTTCTCATAACAAAATCCTTACTACTTTTATTATTCCCAAATCAACGAAAATAATAATTAAATAAGTGCCAAAACTCCATAAAAAGTTAATTTTTACTTTCATAGTGTTTATAACTCTATGAAAGCTAATCTACGGTACTTATTTTTATTTTATATATCGATTTTAACACATAAAACGGTTCTTTTAAAGAGATAAATAAATAGTTTTCTGGTCAAAATTCTGGTCAAAATAAATTACCTCAATTCCAGTATTTATCTGGCTTTGACAAGCATTTTTATAGTCAAAAAGAATAATAATTTCTAGTCAAAAATTATGGTCAAATGGGCTTTCAACTCAGTATTCACCTAACATTTTCTTAAAGTTATAAACTCTATGAAAATTTTGTCTTTTAGACCTAATTTTTCTCAAAAAAACAGGATGTCTAATCCTGTTTTTACTTATCTGTTGATCCAAAACCACCAGTACGCGTACCCATAGCATTATCATCATTAGTAGTTAAATATTTTTGAAATATAACTTGTCCAATGACATCACCTTTATGAATAACTAAATCATTCTCACCAAAATTCCAAAACTGGAAATAGAAATGTCCATCATTTGATTCATTACCATAATAATCAGCATCAATAATTCCAATAGAATTACTCATCATAAAACCTTTTTTAGGGCCACTACTTCTATTTACTAACATAAAGAATTCATCCGGCTCACAATAAGCCTTAAGTCCCGTTGGAATCAAACTAGGTTTCATCCCTGGTTTATATGGTGGTATTACCATATCACTAGCAGCTTCCACATCATATCCAGCAGAATTAGCGGTTTTTCTTACTGGTATATGAATATCTTTATCTTCATATCCTTTAGCTATCTCAAATCCTCTTCCCTGCATTTTTAATTCTCACTTTCATACAATATAATTTTTCCTTCTTTTAAACTTTTAGAAACATCAATAACTCTTTGATTAGAAGAACCACACCACTTAAGACGTGGATCATGTAAATCTTCTTTAAATTGTCCATCTACTAAAACATCTAAATATTCTAAGACTCTCTTATCTTCAATAGTCTCCCAAGTAAAACCAGTCCATAGCCATATATTCTTATTAGGATACTTCTCTTTAAAAGCCTTACATAACTCAATAGTAGCATCCACAGTATCTTTATATAAAGGTTCTCCTCCTAAAATAGATAACCCCTTAATATAATCAGGACTTGCTACTTCTAAAACCTTATTAATTGTTCCTTCATCAAAAGGATTTCCTAAAGTAAAGTCCCAAGTTTCACTATTAAAACAACCTTTACAATGGAAAGGACAGCCCTGGAAGAAGATAGAAACTCTTACTCCCGGGCCATTAGATATATCCATTTTTCTAATCTTATTAAATCTTGCCATTTTTATGCGTCCTTATTATCAATATGCGTTACTCTCTCTTTAATTTCTTGAGTACGCCCTTTATTCCAGAAATTAGTTCCAATATATCCACAAGTACGACGAGCTACGTTTAATTTATCATGGTCTCTATTGCCACAGTTTGGACAATACCATTCTAAATTATCATCAATTAAAATCTCTCCCGTATAACCACATTCATGACAATAATCACTCTTGGTATTTAACTCAGCATACATAATATTATTATAGATGAAATCAATTACTTGCAAAACAATATCTAAATTATTCGTTAAGTTAGGAGTTTCAATATAACTAATCGCTCCCCCTGGACTTAATTTTTGAAATTCACTTTCAAGTTTTAATTTAGTGAAAGCATCAATTTCTTCAAATACCGGTACATGATATGAGTTAGTAATATAATTACGATCCGTAATTCCTTTTATAACCCCAAATCTTTCTTTTAAGCACTTCGCAAACTTATAAGTAGTTGATTCAATAGGAGTTCCGTATACTGAGTAATCAATATCTTCAGCCTTTTTCCATTCATTACACTTATCAACCATTTTTTGCATTACCGATAGTCCAAATTCTTTACCTTCAGCCCCATCAGTATGACTCTTACCCGTCATATATTTAACACATTCATATAACCCAGCATAGCCAAGTGATATTGTGGAATAACCATGATGTAATAAATCATGAATAGATTCACCCTTCTTAAGTCTTGCTAAAGCCCCATGTTGCCACAAGATAGGAGCAACATCACTAGTAACCTTAGAAAGTCTCTTATGTCTAATCTGTAGTGCTCTATGGCATAGCTCCAATCTTTCCTCAAATAGACGCCAGAAAGTATCCATATCTTTATCACTTGATAAAGCCACATCTACCAAGTTAATAGTAACAACACCTTGATTGAAACGCCCATAATATTTAGGCTTACCAGTATTATCAACATAAGGTGTTAAGAATGAACGGCATCCCATACATGGATAACAATTGCCATTACCATTCTTATCAATCTTCGTTTCTTTCATAATCTTCTCTGAAATATAATCAGGGACCATACGTTTAGCCGTACACTCGGCTGCTAACTTTGTTAAATAGTAATACTTACTAGTCGGATGAATATTATCTTCTTCTAAAACATACAAAAGTTTAGGAAAAGCTGGCGTTATATATACACCTTTTTCATTTTTCATTCCTTGAATTCTTTGACGTAATACTTCTTCAATTAGCATCGCTAACTCTTCTTTATATTCACTTGTTTCTCCTAAATACATACATACTGATAAGAATGGTGCTTGTCCATTAGTAGTAGTCATCGAATTAATTTGATATTGAAAAGTTTGAACTCCATCCGTAATTTCTTTTCTTAAATCCTCATCCACAAACTTAGTTATTTGAGCTTTAGTAAGTTTACGCTCTTTATATTTTTTCTCATAGTATTCCTTACTTGAGCGAATAAATGGGGCTAAGTGAGTTAAAGTTACTGTACAACCACCATATTGACTAGAGTTAACCGCCGTAATAATTTGGGTGGCAATTGTCATTGCCGTTAAGAAACGGTGTGGTTTTTCAATCATAACTCCATTAATGCTTGTTCCATTTTGGAGCATATCTTCGAGATTAATTAAATCACAGTTATGTAGGGCATTCTGTGCAAAATAATCAGCATCATGAAAATGAATAATCCCTGCATCATGAGCCGCTACTATATCCTCCGGTAGTAAAAATCTTCTCGTAATATCGGTACTAGTAATACCTGCTAAATAATCTCTTTGGGTTGTAACAATTTTTGCATTCTTATTAGAATTCTCCGTATTCCAATACTCTGATTCCCCATCAATTAATTCCTTAATAGCTAAATCAGTTGTATTACTTCTACGAACTAATTCTCTCGTATAACGATAAGTAATATACTTCTTAGCTAGTTCATACTTCCCAATACTCATTAATTTCATTTCAATTATATCTTGAATATCTTCAACTAGAATTCTTTTCTTTCCTAGTCTTTCAATATATTTAATTATATTCTTAATTTGCGTTCCTGAAGCTTGATCTTCATCTTCTACTTCCTTATTAGCTTTCATAATTGCAGCTTCAACTTTTTCTGGACACCAATCAACCATATGTCCATCTCTTTTAATTACTTTCATACATCTAATATCCTTTCGTAACATATTCACTATAGCATAATCTTAAAAATTATTTTGTTGCACTTGCAACATTTTAAACTTTTTGCTATATTTTTAATTATGAGGTGTAAATATGATATCACTCTTTGAAGGCATAAGCCCAGATAATAAAGATAAATTACTAAAACTCTTAGAAACATCTACCTTTACATATCAACCAAATGTCAATATCGCCTATCTTTTTAAAGATAAAGAAAGTATTGGTCTTGTTATAAAGGGAAGCCTAGATATTATAAGAATTGATTATAATGGTACTCGTACTATCATTGAAACTATCTATGAAGAAGAAATACTAGGTACATCCCTAACTAGTCTACTTAGCAATGATTATGAGATTATTACTAAAGAAAATACCAAAATATTATGGCTTGATTATAATGTTATTTTAAGTATAAGTGATATTAAATATCGTTATTATAACCAATTTATTAAAAACCTACTAATGATATCTTTAGAAAAAAATACTCTTAAGAATGAAAGAATCGAAATTCTTACCCAAAAAACTATTCGTAATAAACTATTAGAATACTTTCGTATCGAAGCCCAAAAAAACCGTTCGAAGATTATTTATCTTAAAAGCACTTGGCAAGACTTAGCTGATTATTTAGCTATCGATAGGAGTGCTATGACAAGAGAACTTAAAAACTTAAAAGAAGAAGGTTTTATCACTACTAAAGGAAGAGTTATTACTTTATTATATTCATTTAATTAAATTATATAGTATAATTTTTCTAGGAGGAATAAATGAATTATTTTGAAAATATTGAAGGTTTAATAGAACAAACAGATGAAAATATTGAAAGCATAGAAAAAAGAACCGAAAAAGCCGCTAATGATGATACTGATTATAAAAATTTATCTGAACGTGACATTTTAGAAAAAATTGCTGAGGAAATTAAAAACTTAAAAACTCTTGGTACGTTAGCAAGCTTGGGCGAAGATATATCTGATGCTATGAATTTAGTCATAACAAATATCACTACCTTAGAAAAACTTATTAAAGACGAACAGTTAAAAGCCAAAATACAAGTGATGAAATTCGAAGTAACTAAGCAATTTGGAATTGATTTAACAAGTTCTAAAATTAGATAGTATAAAGACTTTAAGAGACGGTTCTTAAAGTTTTTATTTGTTTAACCATATATTTAATAGCCAAGACATATATTTATATAGGTGGTTCTTTTTGAAAAAAATAGATTATAAATTATTTTTCTTAAGTATAATAGCCAGTATCCTAGGAATTATTATGATCTACTCTGCTAGTAATATCTGGGCCGAATATAAGTTTAATGATTCCTTAAAGTACGTTAAACACCAAGCCCTCTTTTTTATAATTGGCATTTTGATTATGATTATCCTATCTAACTATGATTATAAAAAATATTATAAATATGCCAATAAAATTCTTTTAATTTGCTTTATTCTACTAGTCTTAGTCTTAATCCCTGGTATTGGTAAAGTAAGAAACGGAGCTAGAAGTTGGTTTGGGATTGGCTCTTTTGGTATCCAACCTTCTGAGTTTGCTAAAATTGGTTTAATTATTTTTGTCTCTAAATACCTAGCTAATAATGATTCTTCTGTCAAAGATATTGTTAAAGGAATCTTTCCTATCTTAGGAATAATCTTTTTATTCTTTGGTCTTATTATGTTAGAACCAGACTTTGGTCAAGGCATGGTAATAGTTCTTACTCTTATTATGATTATCTTTATCTCGGGAGCTAAAATATCTTTCTTCGTTAAATGTGGTATCCTAGGTCTAGTAGGTATTATTGGTCTTATCATTGTTGCCCCTTATCGTTTAGCCCGTATTATCTCTTTTATTAATCCCTGGGTTGATCCTCTAGGTAGTGGTTTTCAAATCATCCAAAGTCTATATGCTATCGGTCCCGGCGGTCTTCTAGGTCTAGGCTTTGGCTCTTCTATCCAAAAACATTTCTACTTACCCGAACCGCAAACTGACTTTATCTTCTCTATTATCTCTGAAGAATTTGGCTTTCTAGGTGTCTTAGTAGTTACTTCTATCTTCTTATTACTCTTCTATTTCTCTATTAAAACTAGTCTCCAAGCTAAAAATCTCTTTGCTAAATACCTATCTTTTGGTCTTTCCTTTGGTATCCTTATCCAAGCCTTATTAAACTTATGTGTAGTTGTTGGTCTTATCCCTGTTACTGGAGTAACCTTACCCTTCTTTAGTTATGGTGGCTCTAGTCTTTTAGTATCCTTTGCTTCTATCGGTATTATCTTAAATATTAGTAAAAATTAAAAGTTATCTGTAGTTAAGAGTGTTTGCAAAACTTATCTCATATTGTATTTTCTTAAACATCAATCAAAATCAAGAGTTATCTACTAATAGAATAAATTATAGACCTGTTTTAGAAAATATTATTCATTAAGTGTTGGCAGAATTGGCAAATTAGACTGTGATTTTATTGCTCGTCAAGGACTAGAAAATTATTACTATTTACAAGTTTCTATAAATTAATGAAGAAAAAGCTAAAACAAGAGAATACAAACCATTCTTTGAAATTAAAGACTTATATCCAAGATATCTATTTGTCTTTGACTTTCCCTTCCCAAAAACGTAAAGGGTATTCATAATATCAATATAGTTGATTTTAGCTATAATACTGAAGATTTAAAAAGTGTCATCTAAACGCTTTTTTCTTTTAACCCAAAAAAGATGTCCAAATGACATCTTTAACTATTTAACTCTTTTCTAGCTTTCTTATAATCAGGATATCTTAAAGATACTTCATACCAAAACTTATCACTATGATTAGCTTCTTTAAAATGACTAAGTTCATGAACAACTACATAATCAATTAACTTAACATCTTTCTTTAGAAGTTCACTATTCAAAGTAACCGTATTATTCCCCCTATTACATACTCCCCATCTGGTCTTCATTTTTCTAACTCTTAGGGAATACTTAGGTAAATAATTAAACTCTTTTTCATACTTTCTTAATTCATTACTAAATACCCGAATACACTCATCACTATAGAACTTCTTTAGCATTTTCTCATCTTTAACAATAATACAATCATCTATGATATCATACTTCTTAATATCTTTATTATATATAATTGTATAAGGCTTACCTAAGTAATAAAAGATACTATTATTATCTAACTCTTTTTCTTTCTTAAGATACATATTTATTAAAGACTTCTCATTCTTCTTTATAATACTTAATATTTCTTTTTCTGATACCCTTTTATTACAAGTCACTAAAAGCTCTAAATTATCCGTAACCCGTATATAGAGATTTTTATTTTGTTTGTGTTCGATTATAACATCAATTGTTTTATTATCTAATACAACCTGCATTTTATAATCCATTTACAATACTCTTAAACTCATCTCCACGGTCTTCACAACACTTATATTGATCCCAAGAAGCACAAGCTGGGGAAAGTAACACTACATCACCAGGCGAAGCAACACTTGCTATATATATAGTGGTATCATGAAGATTATCAAATACTTTGACTGGTAAATTCATCTTATGAGCCCATTCTTCAATTTTTTGCTTTGTTTCTCCGTAGCATCCTACTAGCTTAACATTTCCAATATAATCATTTAATGGGTCAAAAGAATGTCCTCTATCTAAACCACCTAGTATTAAGATTTCTGGTTTCTTAAAAGCTTTCAAAGCTATAATAGTTGAAACCGTATTTGTAGCTTCTGAGTCATTATAATATTCAACCCCATTAACCTTACGAACAAACTCTAAACGATGCTCAACACCCCCAAAAGTCTTTAAAACTTGAATGATAGCTTCGTTACTAACACCATAATGTTTAACGGCTCCGATTGCACAACAAGCATTCTCGTAATTATGCATTCCTTGAAGTTTAATATCTTCTAACTTAATAATATCTTCTCCAAAATAATTTAGATAATCACCCTTAACACAGATATCAGTATCCATTTTACTACTAAAATAAATCTTATGTGACTTAATATCTTTAGTTAACTCCATCTCATCAGCATTGCCCATATTTAAAATAGCAATATCTTTATCACTATGATTATTAAATATTCTCTTCTTCGTATTCTTATAATTCTCATAAGTATCTAAGAAATCTATATGCGTAGGAGTTAAATTAGTTAACACACTAACATTAGTCTTAAAATGACTTAAATTACATAACTGTTGAATAGAAACTTCTAGTAATAAAATAGTATCATCAGTAAGATTATCTAAAATACTACATACGGGAATCCCCATATTACCAGCCATAATAACCTTCTTATGGGAAGCTTTTAACATCTCATGAATTAAATTAGTCGTCGTAGTCTTCCCATTTGAGCCTGTTACCCCAATCACTTGTAAATTTTTAGGAAAGAAGTATGATGCTACTTCCATCTCATTAACAACTGCTATTCCTAAAGAATTAGCTTTTACTACCAATGGATTAGTATATTTAATCCCTGGATTTTTAATCACTAAGTCGAAAGTTTCATCTATAAAATTTGCTGGTTTATCGGTAATAACTACCTTTACTCCTAGACTTTCTAACTCTTTAACTTTATCCCTATCTTGTTCTTTAGCATCCGTAACAATAATTTCGTTATTATAACGACTTAAATACTTACTTACTTCATAGCCACTTCTAGCCATTCCTAAAACAAAAATTTTACTATTTTTTAATTTAATCATTATTTTTCTCCTTTATTATGCCTCTTGTTAAAACATCTTTTACACTAATACGATATTCTGGATTAGGATATTTAAACACTAGTTTTCTATCGCTTGATTCCAAGGTATCTAATTCAAAACCATATAAACTAAATAGTTTAATGTAATTCATCGGATGAGCTTTAGCATTTAATTCTAATATAAAAGTAAAATATTTACTACTAGGATACAAAGGGGCCAAAGAATAAATCACACCCGTAAGGGTTTCAACAAATCTAATTATATTACAATTAATATCGTCTTGTAAATCAGTAATTATTTCCATACCATCATATGTTCTTTTTACTCTTACTTTATGAGGTCTTACTCCCCGTAGTTCTAATTTAAACAAATAATCTTCTTCTGGAGCATCAATAAAATTAATTTTATCATTACCACGCTTTTCAGTTTGAAAATAAGGATTCAATAGTAGATATTCTTGATATCCCTCTTCCATAGCCATATCATCTTCATTTGGATTAAAGCCACTTTTTTTAATCATTTTTAAAGAAGCCTTATTATCTAAGCTAATATAACATACTAAATATTTAGTATTTGGGAAAGCATTTCCAAGCTTTTCTACCACATCTTTTAATATATTACTCGCTAATCCTTGATTACGATAAGCACTATTTAAACCAATTCGCAGTTCTATACCCTTAGCTACTAAAGCATATTCAACTGCTCCAATAGTATAGCCAGCCATAGCATCTACAATTCGATAAATTTTATGATTACCAGATTGACCAAAATCTAATATTTTCATTAAATCAGTATCTAAAAGATAACTGTTAAAATTTCTTATTAAAACATAATCAACTAATTTGCTCATATTTATTTTTGACACTTAGGACACAGGTAAGTGCTTCTCCCTCCTACTTTAATACATATAATTGGTGTTCCACAAACTTTACAAGGACACTTATCTCTTTTATGGACCAATAAATAATCTTGATAATGGCCAGTCACTCCCAGACTCGAAGTATAGCTTCGGATGGTAGTTCCCCCTAATTCCATCGCTTTTTTAATAATACTTGCACTGGTTTCAACTATTTTTTGGGCTTCATCTAAAGTAATACTATTTGCAGGTCTCATAGGATTAATATTACTAGCAAATAAAACTTCATTAGCATAAATATTCCCAAGACCACTAATAATCGTTTGATCAAGTAAAGCCGTCTTAATAGGTTCTTTTTTACCCTTAAACTTACTAAGTAAATATTCTCCTGTTAACTTACTACTTCCCGGCTCCAAACCTTGTTTTTTTATTTCTTCCGTCTCATAAAGAGCCTCTTTAGGAACAATCTTCATTCTCCCAAACTTTCTCGTATCATGATATCTTAAATCAGTCTTATCTTCAAAATGAATAATAACATGTTCATGTTTAGCCTTTTCTTCAGAGGTATTTTTAATAAAATACTTACCTTCCATTCTAAGATGACTAAGTAAATAATAATTATTAAGTTCAAAGATTAACCATTTACCTATTCTTTTAATATCAATAAATTCATTATTAATAAGACATTTTTTAAACTCTTCTATGTCCTGCTCAATCATTGTATCATAATAGATATCTACCCCTATTATTCTTTTATGTAAAACACTTTTCTTTAAAACATTTCTTACTGTTTCTACTTCTGCTATCTCTGGCATATTACTTCTTCTTTCGTAAATTCTATTCTATATTATTTTCTATTCATTTGTAAATACTAAATTACTTAGTATCATACCAATTAGTCCCTAAATCACTACTAACTTTAATAGGAACATCAAGTTTAATAGCATTCTCCATCTTATCTTTAACTATTCTAATGACTTCATCTTTCTCTTCTTTTTTCACATCAAATATTAATTCATCATGTACTTGTAACAACATTTTACTTTGGATATTATTTTCTTTAAAAGATTCATATATTTCCACCATAGCCTTCTTCATAATATCCGCACAAGTCCCTTGGATAGGAGTATTAAGTGCTATTCTTTCTCCTTGCTGTCTAATCATATAATTCTTATTATTTAACTCTTCAATCGTTCTTTTTCGATTAAATAATGTCCTAACTTCCCCTCGCTCATAAGCTTCTTTAATTATCTCATCCATATATTTTTTAACCCCAGGATATAATTCATAATACTTTTCAATAAATTTATTAGCTTCTTTAGCAGAAATTTCTAAATTTTCTCCTAACCCAAAGCCACTAATCCCATAGACAATCCCAAATATTACAGCTTTAGCCGTCTTCCGCATTAAAGGAGTTACTTCACTTTGGGATATCCCATGAATATCAGCTGCTACTTTCGTATGAATATCTTCATCATTTAAATAAGCCTCAATTAACTCTTTAGATTTACTAATGTGGGCTAAAAGACGAAGCTCAATCTGGGAATAATCACAACTTAATAAGTAATCATATTCTGGATAAAAGGCTTTCTTAATCTTTCTACCTTCACTATCTTTAGTGGGAATATTTTGCATATTAGGTTCCACTGATGAAAGACGCCCTGTTCGCGTTAAATTTTGTTTATATATCGTATGAATTTTCCCATCTTCTCTAATATAAGGAATAAGTCCTTCTAAATAAGTAGTATATAACTTATTTAAATTTCTAAATTCTAGGATATCTCTAATAACCGGATGATAATTAACTAATTTTTTTAAAGTATCTACATCTGTTTTATAAGATCCTGACTTATTTTTCTTAGCAAACGGTAAATTTAACTTTTCAAAAAGAATTACTCCTAGTTGTTTAGGACTTGCAATATTAAAGTTTTCTCCACACTCAAAATAAATTCTCTCTTCTATATCCTTTATTTTCTTTTCTACTTCTAAAGACATATTCTTTAAAACTTCGCTATCACACTTGATACCATTAAGTTCCATATTTGCTAAGACCTTTATTAAAGGCATTTCAATATTATTAAATAGACTCTCCATATCTTCTAATTTAATATTTTTAATATAATCATCCCTAGTATCATAAATAAATCGTGATTTCATCACTATATCTTTAGAACTAAAACCATTCTTTAAACAAACATCATAAAATTCTATTTTATAGTCTTTAGGAACCATTAAATAAGCTATATCATCTTTAGTATTTTCTTCTAAAAGATAAGAAGCAATCATTGTATCAAAAATAGTCTTATCTAAAATATTCTCATCTTTTAAAAGACAAATATTTTTCTTTAAATCATAAGTATACTTACTCTTATCTTTTAAATATTCTAAAGTATCTTTAATTAAAATTTTAGGTACATAGTAGTTATTATTCTTAGTAGCCACACTCATTCCTATAATACTTGCTTCATGATAATTTTCTTTATCACCTTCAATATAATAGGCATAAATATCAGTATCTTCTATCTCACTAGGATCCATTATCGTCATAAAAGATAGTTCTTTCTTTACAGGTTTTACCTTCCTTTGTTTTAGAAAGGAATAAAACTCTAATTCATTATAAATACTAGAAAGTTCTTCTTCATTAGGACCCATATACTTTATAGCCGTAAAATCAATATCAATAGGAACTTTCTTATAAATAGTAGCTAGTTCTTTTGAAGTATAGGCTGATTCCTTATCATTAAGAAGTTTATTCTTTAAAGCACCTTTTATCTCATCAATATGATTATAAATATCATCTAAATCTTGATAAGTCTTTAAAAGATTAATTGCCGTTTTATCGCCAACCCCCTTAACCCCAGGAATATTATCAGATGAGTCCCCAGCTAAAGCCTTATAATCAATCATATGAATCGGGCTAAATCCCCAGTCTTCTTTAAAACTCTCCGGATTATATCTTATAAAATCCTTCGTCTTTAAAAGCTTTACTTCCACTTCCTTGGTAATAAGCTGTAATAAGTCTTTATCACTAGAAATAATCGTCGCATCGTACTCTTTATTATTGTTACAAGCATCCGCAAAAGTTCCGATGATATCATCAGCTTCAAAAGGCTCTAACTCATAATATTTAATTCCCATCGCTGTTAAAATTTTTCTAGCTACCGGCATTTGAAGTTTTAACTCTTCTGGAGTCTCACTTCTTCCCGCTTTATAAGTCTCATACTTTTCTTTGCGGAAATTCTTCCCAATATCAAAAGCTACCATAATGTATTTTGGTTTTTCCTCTTCTATAATTTTATGCATCATATTAACAAAACCATATAACGCATTAGTAGGAAAACCTTTTGAATTTTTCATTATATTGCCTGAATATGCCGTTGCATAATACGCTCTAAACATTAAGTTATTTCCATCAACTAAACATACTTTTTCCATATTTTTCTCCTTAAATCTTTCTAGTTTATTATACCATGTCCCTTTATTTTAGAGGGAAAAATCTAGTGAAAATAGAAAAAAAGAATTAGTCGATTACCTTGATTAAACCTTTTTCTAGTTCTTCAAGCGCTCTTCCTAATTCTTTCTTACTCTTATATTCATTTTCTTTCATTTGAAAATGTTTATTTTCCATCATCTGTTTGCTACGACGAGAAGCGATATGTACTAATTTGTACTTGGAATCAACAATATTCAAAAGTTTATCAATCGATGGATATAACATATATAATCACTCCTTACACAAGTTATGTTACTATGTTTTTAAAAATTTATCAGTTTTTTAGTCAAAATTTTACGTTTACTTGACACATTTATTTTAAAGAAAGAAGCCTCATCACAAGACTTCTATACAAGTTCAGCATATACTGAATCACTATTATCATTATAGATTAGATGAATTTTCAAGTTTAGCATAGAACTACCATCTCTAATGTCCGTAACCTCACCATTAATACTTCCAACATAGCCTTTATCAACTAAGTCCTTAATACTAACTACATAAGAATCACTATTCTTTATTTCTTCTTTAATAGTATCCCCATACTTAGTAGCTTGCTTTAAATAAAGTTCTAAAGTCTCACTGTATAGTTCATCTTTATCACTTTCAAAAGCATGACTAATCTTTGGAACCGTAAATAAGGTCGCGAGACCTAATCCCACTATAATAATTAATATATCTACGAATGTATATCCATTCTTCTTTCGCATACTATCACTATCCAATCGTAACAACAGTATAACATAATTATTTTAATCTATCAATTCACTTACTAACTTTAAAGCTTCTGAAATAGTTTTATCCATATCATAATATTTATAGTTTCCTAATCGACCGCCGAATATAACATTCTTAGCATTCTTTTCAGCATACTCTTTATATTTTTCAAATAAAGCATTATTTTTTTCATCGTTTACCGGATAATAAGCTTCCATACCTTTAGTCCAATTTATAGGATATTCCTTAGTTATAACAGTACCAGGACACTTATTAAATTCAAAATGTTTATGTTCAATGATTCTTGTGTATGGTGTTTTATCATCTGTATAGTTTACAACTGCGTTTCCTTGATAATTATCGCAATCGTCTAAAACAGTTGTTTCAAATTTTAATGACCTATACTCAAGATTGCCAAACTGATATTCAAAAAATTCATCAATCATTCCTGTATAAATCACAGTATCAGCCATATCACAAAATTCACTCTTATTATCTAAAAAATCACAATCAAGTCTGACTTCAATGCCATTAAGCATTTTTTCAATTATTTGATTATAACCTCCTATTGGTATTCCTTGATATCTATCATTAAAATAATTATTATCAAAAGTAAATCTAACAGGCAATCTTTTTATAATAAATGCTGGTAACTCCCTACATACTTTCCCCCATTGTTTTTGGGTATAACCCTTAATTAATTTATCATAAATAGTTTTGCCAACTAAACTTATAGCTTGTTCCTCTAAATTTTGTGGTTCTACTATTCCTGATTCCTTTTTTTCTGACTCAATTTTAGCCATTGCATCTTTAGGAGTAATAACATTACTCCAAAGCTTTGTAAAAGTATTCATATTAAAAGGCAAATTATAAAGTTCTCCATTATAGTTTGCTATTGGAGAATTTATATAATTATTAAATTCAGCCAATTCATTAACATAGTTCCAAATTTTTAAATCTGATGTATGAAATATATGAGCTCCATATTCGTGAACATTTATACCATTTATATTCTTACAATAAATATTTCCACCAATGTGTGATCTTTTTTCAAGAACTAATACTTTTTTTCCAACTTTGGATAGCTCATAAGCACAAGTAGCGCCGTAAAGGCCAGAGCCGACAATCAAATAGTCATATTTTTTACTCATAAATTTCTCCTTACCATTTAATATCAATACCTATATTATTTATCATAAAAGTATAAACTTTCAAAAATAATTTAAACATATGCAAGTCATAAAATTTTTTCACAATATACAACTTTTTATTAGAACCATTATTTTCCTTTATATACTTTTTGCTAATATATTTATTATTACGCCAATTAGGAAAATTTTCATCCAAAAATGCCGTATTTTCCCTTAAGGCTTCATTAAAATCTAAATTTTTATCGGCTGATAATCTATACATAAAAGATATACCTAAATGTAAAAAAGCATTAGCATCAACATAGTCAAGCATTTCAGGCTTTTCTTCACTATAAATGCCCCTAATTTCCTTCATCGCAGCATATGTAGAAGGTATTAATTCTTTTTTTACTGTATTAATAATAGAATCTTTTCTTACCATATAGAAGACCAAACTATCTGGTATAAAAGTAACTTTATTAGCATTTAAATATATTAATTGCAAAAACATCATATCATCTAATACCCTTGGAATATTTTTCAACTCTTTCATATTTTTCAATAACTCAGCTTTATATATCTTGTTCCAAGGAGCACCGTTTAATTCTAAAAGAAGTCCAGGATTTTCTTTAATAATAAAACTTTCATGTTTTGGCTTTGTCATTTCTCTTGAGTATAATTTGCCAGTTTCTAAATCAATACGGTCAAATCCACAAACAGAAATATCGGCTTTATTCTTCTTAGCAGCATTATAAAGTTTCTCTGCAAAATCTAATGCCACATAATCGTCACTGTCAACAAATCCTATATATTCGCCTTGAGCTTTCTTAATGCCATCCTTACGACCACGCCAAACCCCTTCGTTTTTCTTGTCAATAATTACTATTTTATCGCCATATTTTTTCTGGTAATCCTTTAAAATATTTAAACAGTTATCAGGAGAACCATCATTAATACATATAATCTCTATATCTTTTAAAGTTTGATTAACAAGTGAATCCAAACATCTAGGCAAATAAGCCTCTACCTTGTAGCAAGGTACTATAATACTTAATTTAATATTTTTCATAATAACATCCTTATCTCTTTCCTAAAGCCAATAAAACGACTCCGACTATAATTAGTAGAGCGCCAATTATTCCTGTGGCGTTTATTTTTTCTTTAAAAGCCAAAATTCCAATTAACAAAATAATTAATTGCGAAATTCCAGTCGTAATTGGAACGATATATGACAAATCAAAAGTCACAAGTAAGCGTTGCCATAATAAAAAACTAACTATATAAAATAAAAACCCTAATAAAGTTATATAACCCATTTTAAAACTAAAGCTTCCATTTAAACCAATCTGAAAAGAATTGCCACCCAGTTTCATAAAATATATACCAAGAGTAGTACATAGAATATAAATACCTGTTAAAACATACTTAATCATGTTTGCCCTCCTTATCACCCACATTTTGTTTTAACATTGATACTTCTTGAATCAGCAAAACAATTTTTTTGTTTTGTTCTGCCAAATATATAGTTAAAAGTAGAGTATCTAATAAAAGTAAAGTCAATATAATGCCAATAACAAAGTTAGAAGTTGTTTCAAATCCTATCAATTTAGTAAAAAAGCTAATAAAATTTGGAAATAATGCAACTAAAAATATTAACACAGCTGAAAATAGCCAAAATAGTGAATTATTTATTTGAATCTTCTTTTTAGAAATCAACCTTAAAACTATACAGAAAAACAATATAGAGAATATAATTAATAAAATTCTTAAATTATTTGCCATTTGTTTTCTTTCCCTTCATCAATAATATTGATAGCACAACATTAATCATGTAATAAGCAGTTTTCCAAGACTTAATAGATGAAACTCCACCAATTCTTTCATTCATACTTACTCCAACTTCGCTAACATTTAAACCATTACATAAAATGTTAACAGTAGAAATAGGCTCTGGATATTCTCTAGGATAATCATTGCTGAATATTTCTAGAACTGTTCTATTAATCGCTCTAAAACCACTAGTGGTATCAAATATTTTAACCCCAGTCTTTAACTTAATAACTGAAGAAATAACATTTATTCCAACTCTTCTTGCAAAAGAAGATTTAAAATCACTGGTACTGTCATCAATAAATCTCGAGCCAATTACCATATCAGCTTTATTTAATAGTATTGGCTTAATTATATCTTTCACATAACTAATATCGTGCTGACCATCACCATCAAATTGAATTGCTATATCATATCCATTTTCCAAGGCATATTTATAACCAGTTTGAACAGCTCCCCCAATTCCCAAATTATGAATAAGCTTTATATGAGGAATATTATTTTTACATAATATTTCCTCTGTACTATCCCTAGAACCATCATTTATAACAATGACATCATAATTTGTTTTATTTAATTTATTGTACTTTATTATTCCATCATAAACTTTTTTTATATTTTCTTCTTCGTTGTAAGCTGGAATTATTATTAAAACTTTATCTTTTTTCATAAACACTCCTACATATGATTAATAAAACATTGTTAATAATAAAGTTACATAATACACCAAAGTAATATTAATATAACTATAAACGAAATTATTATTCACTTTATTTTTCCCTTTTTGAGGCATACACATAATAATAAAAGGTAACAAAATTGCTAAGAAATACCTTCCTTGAACACCATCAACATAATCTAAGCCAGTAGCAGACCAACTAAAATACATGGCGGCAAAAGTAGCAGCAAAACATATAAGTAAGCCAATCCAACAAATAAGTTTGTTTATTTTTTTAGCCTCAAGTCCCTGATTATTAAAAATCAAATATAAAATCATAAAAATATAAGTAAATATAAATAAATCATTAAGTTTAAATTTAAACCATGAAAAATATCCAAATAAACTTCTCAAATAAAATACTCCATTAATAGCAAAAGTATTATAAGCTATTTTAAATATTTTAGTTGGATTTGCTAAAATGATTTTTAAATTTTCACTTGATTCAACGGTTGCTGGAATCGTTCCCCCAAAGAAAATACCTTGAGTCATTTTTCCTAACAGGCAACATATAATTATCATTCCAAAGCAATATAAGTATTTGTTAATTCTTTTCTTAAACATTTCATCTGGTAATAATAATAGAAATAATAAAACTACTAAATAAATCATCTTAATATTTCCAATAACAGTACCTAGTAAAAGAAGAATTAAAGTTGGAATTATTTTTTTTGCTTTAGGATTATTTATCATTTTTAATATGATTGAAACCATCAATAAACTAAATGAATTTACAATAGAATCGTAAGAGTATGAACCAGCTTGCTGAACAAACATTGGAATAGTGCCGACTAATAATATAACTTCTTTATACTTTGGTGCAATAATAATTGCTAATAATATAACTAAAGTAGATACAATATAATTAATAAATCTACCGGAATAAAATATTGGAACAGGAGAATCTGTAACTTCATCAACAACCTTTATAGCAGCTCCTGGAATAATATAACCCAATTTACCATCAACATAATTATATCTTCCATAATTGAAGTCTAAATCATTGCCATCTTCTTTAGCACATTCTAAAACATCATTTACGCTTAAAATACGGTCTCTGCTCTCAATACCAGAATAATTTAAACATTCCATATTTTTGGGAGCATAGACACTAGGATTTTCAATGTTTTCTTTTAAACTTTTATGGAAATTTATCTGACTAAATTTATAAGCATTATAATAATGAACCGGTTCATCCGGAACTTCATACGGAGGATATATGAAAACGATTGGTAAAGTATAAATAAAAGAAATTAATAACCAATACTGATTAACTTTTAATTTACGTGTGTTTATTAAATAATTAACAATGAAGAAAGATATCACAAAAACTATAGAAACCAATTGCTTAAAATTTAATATTTGGTCACTTTTATAATTTAAAGTAAACGCTGCCGTATTTGTATCCTTATCTTTAAAAATTGTAATAACATTTTCTAAATCAGTATAAATCGGTTCTATCGATACAGAATACTGTTTTATTTCGTCTTTTTTTATAACCCCTAATGAAAAGCAATGTGCTTTACCATCATCAAGAATATTGGAATTAAATTCTTCTTCTCGCACTATTTCTTTTTTATTATCATTATATAGTACAAATTTATAATCAGAATTTGTCTTTTTAGCATATGTAGCAAATGTAATGCAAACACTATTTGCATCACGAGAGATTTCAATTTCTTTGAAATCTATATCAACTGGATTAACAATCATAGGTTCAAAAACATCGTTAGTGCTACTTTGTGCATACAAAACGCTGCCTTCATTAGTAGAAACGTTTTTAAATATTAAAAAAAACACAATTAACATTAAAGCAAAAGTAAAAATATTATGAGGTAAAAATTTAAAAATGATTTTTAAATACTTACTGTTAATTATGTTTTTCCATCCTTCATCAACCAAATGACAAAAATTATATACATTGTTATATATTTTTTTTAAGTTATTTTTTATTTTATTAGTTTTAGTTTTTAATCTATTTGCTTTCGCTGCTTTCATCTTCATATCTTCACACTATCTCTCTATATCGATTATATCCAATATTAAAGATTACTTCAAGAAAAAAAGACTAAAAGGCTTATTTTTTTAATATTCTTTTAATCTTTCTAAAAATTCTATGAGCTAGTTCTTCTAATTTTCTCAATGTTGTATCAACTTTTGTATGGGTAATATGATATAAAGCTTCAGATAAACTACTCGTCATGGTCCCATGATGTCTTTTAAGGGAATTACTTACACTAGACAAAGCGTATTCATAATTAATTAAATTATAATTTACACACTTTTGGTTATAAACTTTACCAAACAATAAATTATGATGCTTTAGACTTCCTCTTAACGTTTCTAACCAATTATATTCTTCTAAAAAGTCCCAGGTAAATAGCTTTTTTCTTATCCAACAACCATTATTTGAATAAGTTATATTGTCATTTTTACTAGCCATTTCATCAAAATAATTACTATGTAAACTATTAGGAAGTAATAATAAACCCAAGTCCTTATTATCTTCAAAAGTACTAATAACACTACTTATATATTGATTTGAATAAATCAAATTATCTAATGTATCTAAAATAGCAAAGTTATATACCGCTCTAATCTTTTGATTTAGATAATAACTATCTTTAAAAATACCAATATATTCATAATTATTTAAATCGATTTCGTCTTGACTAAAACACTTTATTTTATATTCATTCAATATCTTTTTAATTTCACTATTACTTGAAATTATATATAAATTATTTAACTCTTTAGCTTTTAAATAATTAATAAATTCATAAACGTATTCTAGATTCTCTAAAAACATTAATACACAATAATTATTCCTTAGAGTCCTACTTTCACCCAAAACATAATTTAAATCTAAGCCATAATATAAATCATTAGGGCTATAAAGTCTTTTTAAATTATTTATTATTATTCTAGTATCATATAAATTATGTTCTTTAATATACTCAAGGCTTCTTCTAGCATCACTACCATCAGTTAAAAATAAAGCATCTTTTTTATTAAAAACAAAATTTTTTCTTTTTATAAATGGACATCCTAAGTTCTTAATTAAATCATAAGAACAATAAGCATAAATATTAAAGTTACCTCTAATATCATCACACTTATATTTTTCCAAATTAACATAAGTATCCCATGTAAAACCATTTTTTTCTAAATAGTAAGTAAAAGCAATCTCATGCTTAGTTACTACATTAACAAAACTATTCATAGTGCTTAAATCATAATTTTGCCAATAACTATTAAAGGCTTCGCTTAATAATACTTTTTTTCGAAAAGCCACAAAGAAAGTCTGAATATGTGCATGAATTTTCCCATCTGGCAGATAGCCATAACCATCAACGCTATCATAATTAGCAGTTAATCCCCAAAAATCTACACTCTTTGGTTCCATTTTAGTACAAATATTCTTAAAAGGTTCAAAAGGTCCATAAAACGTATCATTTACTAATAATAATTCATCAAAAGTCTTAAAATATTCATGATAAGTATCATAGACATCTTTAAATGCTCCCGCATCCAAGCCAACATTAGGGCGTACTATTAACTTATCTGTATATTTAGACAAAATCATAGTAGCTTTATCATCCAAATAACAATTAGATACAATAATTAAATCATCAACAGCCTCTCTTAAGCTTTCTATTAATGGAATTTCATAATCATCAACAATACCATCTTTATCAAAAAAGACAAAGACACCTATTCTTTTAAAAGCAGTCATACTCATTCTCCTTGCATACTTTAAACTACATATTTAGATTTTAAGATATCTATAAACTTAGATTATATTTCGATCTTTCATAATTTTTCCCAGAGTTGTCATTTCTCTATTACTCTTAAATCTGGGTAAAGAATCATTATACTCTTTAAAATTACTAAAAATAGCATAGCTATATTCTGGTCTCTTTAAAGCTTCAAACAATGGTCTAAATGCTACCTCGCTAGATATATCTAATTTATCAACCATTGGTACATTTAAACTTTTATAAAGTTTAACAAACTCCAATATTCCTTTATGAACTTCTTTCAAAATATAATCGTTATTTGTGGCATTACCATAAACAAAAGTATCAGCGTATTTAAGCAAAGTCTTATCTGTTGAAGTAAACATTGCTTCCATTATCATAGCTTTTGAACTATCTTCTAAAGTACCGATATCAAGATAATATTTAGAATTTTCATAGCTAAAACAGTATGGTCTAAATATTTTAGTATCCACTAAAGCATTAACCTTTTTACTATCTTTATTACCAACAAAAGTTCCGTAAAGTTCTACTTTATTTTTTAATTCACTTTGAAATATTGGCCGCATCAAATTAACTATTGAACCACTCCATCCCAGATCAACAGCTAGGGCTTTAGAAGTATCTTCAGTTAAACTATCAAAATACTTAATTGCCGCCTTTTTAGAACTAGAAAAATATTCACTTATAGAATGTGCTTCCTGGTAAATCATATTCTTCAACTTATCAAAGTTATTCATATTTAAAAAGTCATATAAATTCAAATCATACTGAGAAACCTTTGGTATTAAAATATCTAAATCCGTCTCATAAAGAGCTTCTTCAATTGTATATTTACCCATTAAAGCTCGTGATTTAAAATAAAAACTTATAAATTCTTCTATTTGAGAAGCAAATGATATTTCAAACATAGCACTTCTAGAAGTAATTAAATATTCACTTGGATACTGATTATAATACTTTTTATAAGCTTCATACAATACTTTAGAATCTCTTGCTAAAAATAAAATTTTATCAATACCATCTTGTTTTACTTGTTTATTGATATTTTCTAAAAAACCAACGGTTAAAATACCACCATATATGAATCCATACTTAAAATAACCAGTATATTTATTAAATCCTGAATACAAATAGTTTATTCTAACAGCACAAGTTATTGAATTAATCAAAGAATTGCTATAAACTGGTTCTTTATATGATTTAGCAATCTCACTACATTTCTTATAATAATAAGTATCCCACCCAGCTTTTTGACTTCCCTTTATATCAGAAAGATAATTATCACCTATATGAATAATCTTTTTATTTGGATATTTATCATTAATAATCTTTTGAATTGCTCCTGTTCCTTTATTGGCTTCATAATCGCATGATACATAAATTTCATCTGGTTCATATCCACATGTTTGTAATAATTTTTGAATATATTCTTTAGGCCAATACATATCAGAAGTAACAATAACTTTTTTCCCCATTTCTTGTAATTTATGAAAAATTTCTAAGAAATATGGATTGGCATAACAACACTTAGTTTCAAAAGCAAATTCTTTCTCTAAAATTTCATCTTTATCAATTTTTAAATAATTACTCAACTCTTCATATATATCATAAATATTTATTTCAAAATTTTTCTTTGAAGTCTTCTCTCTTGCTTCTTCTTCAGCTTCCACTCTTCTTTCAGCAAATCCCGGTAAATAATACTCTAACTCCATCAAATTAAATAAATCAGTTGGTTCTAAAAAAGGTCTAAAAATCAAAGTATCAAAAATATCAAAAGATATTAAATCATAATCTTCAACTAACAAAATCATTTCCTCAATATCCAACCGATTCTTCTCAATATCATAATTTGTAGTTTTTACATCAGAGTTATCAATTGCAACACTTAATTTATTTCTTACTCTTCTTAATTTATTATTAACTCTTTTAACAAAACAAACTCCTTTACGAACCGGTTCCATAATTTTCCAAGTTCTTGAATCAACCATACCTAAATAGAGACTATTTAATGAAGAATTTTTCTTAGTAAGCTCCAATATTTCATTAGTTAATTCACTGTTATTAGCTTCCAATTGACTTAATAAGTCATAATATTTCTTAGTATTTTCAACTTCTTTTTCTAATGTGTGATAGATATTTAATTCTTGTTTATTTGCAAGTTCTTTCTTTAGATTAGTTGGAACCACATTTTTATTTAAGATTTTAATTTTAAATATATTTTGTAAGATGTCTTTTTTTCCATCAAGGTTTAATAAACTATATAACTTAGAATTATAATCTATATATTCCTTATTAAAAGTTTTAGTCGAACCAATACACTCTACTTCTAACTTATTTTCTCTATCTTTATTTATATTATCAATCATTTCTAAGAAAGAATAATAGGTAAAAAATCGTAAATGAGTGGTATCAAGCGTCCCTATTTCATTGTAGTTAAATTTTCCATCAATTAAGTTAGCAATAATATCCATGTGTTCTATATTAGGAATACTTATTAAGATTGAACCATTTTCTTTTAACAAAAGAGCTAATTCCTCCAATGTTTTATATGGTTTTACTAAATGTTCTAAAATATCAGCTAAAATAATATAATCATACCTTTGCTTAATTGATTTACTTATTTCGTTAATATCCGTATTATAAAGTTTATGGTAATGATTTTTTTTAGCTTCTTCGATAGCCTCTTTATCAATTTCAACCCCATCTAAAATAATGTTTTCAGCTTCTAAAAACTTTCCAATAGTCCCACTACCGCAACCAACATCTAAAACATTTAACTTAATATTTTTATTTTTTAGAATTTCTCTAGCAATAATACTATGTGAATCATTTTGAGCATTCAAGTCAATATGATATTTATCGATACTATACTTATTAGTCTTCTCTTTCAAGCCTAACTGGCTTGTTTTTGCATTTCCAAAATTATACATTTATTCACCTCATCTTGCCTACCTTATGATTTTTAAAATCAAAATAACCTTTAATCATTAATTTTATTTTCTTAAATTTATCCTTTTCAAAGAAAATCACTCTCTTAACCTGACCTTTTTGACAACTTATTAAAAATTTACAATAGTCTGGATACTTATCTTTATACAAATCATTAATATATAAAGTATTCCTAATCATATAATACCTTCTTACAGCATTATGATTAGAACATAAAACTTTCTTTCCTAAAAAATGATAAACAGAAGCAGCCCCTAATTCATGAGGCATAATAATATAATTTAATCTAATAACTTTATAATCATGGCTATTCAAATTTAAACCGTACTCAATATCAACACCATCAATAAATAACCAATCTTTAAACCCACCAATATCCTTATAAGCTTTTAAATTAATAATATTACCCGAAGTCATTACTTCTAACTTTTCTTCAATTTTTTTTGTTGGTTTAGCTTCGAAAGTTTTAATATCATGATAAGGACTAATAAGTCCAATCCTTTCATCTTGATTATTTTTTAAAAAGTCAACCATTTCATTAACTATTTTAGAAGTTATCTTGCTATCTTGATCCATAGTTAAGAGATATTCATAACCTTCCAAAATAGCCTTCCTAGCGCCAACATTTAAAGCATACGCTATACCCTTATTCTCTCCTAATTTAATATATTCTATTTTAGGCGTTTCCTTAATTCTTTTAATATCATCATCACTATTATCTACTACATACAATTTATCAACAGAATCAATATATTTTAAATAATTATTAATATTACTCGAACTTGGTTTATAAAAGACCACCACGGCTGCTAATTTTATTTTCATTAGATAGCCTCGGCAAATCTTTTTTCTAGTTTTTTAAAGATCTTATAACTGATTAATAAAGCCCCAAGACCAATAATTAGAAGAATAGTTAAGCTGCCAAGTTGGGGAACTTGATGGACATAAAATATATCACGATATGCATTTATTAAGTGAGCCATAGGATTTAATCTAAATAACCATATTAACCATGAACCTTTAAACATATCTATAGAATACAAAACAGGTGTGGCATAAAAAAACAAATTGATAATAAATGTTACCATATACTCAACATCCTTAACATAGACATTAAAAGCACTAAGTAAAAAGATAACGGCAAGTAAAATAACGTACTGAACCAAGGCAATAAACGGTAAAAAAATCAAGTGCCATGACAAGCCAATACCGCCAAGAATAACAAAAATAAGAATAATAATACAAGATATTAGAAAATTAATTAATCCACTAGTTACAATTGATATAGGAAGTATTTCTCTTGGAAAATATACTTTCTTAATAAGATTAGCATTATTAGTAATGCAAGTTGTTCCTTGACTAACAACCGTTGTAAACCAAGTCCAAGGAATAATCCCACATATTAAGAAAATCAAATAATTTTCTGTTTGTACTTTCATAATATAAGGAAATACAATAGCATACACTAAAACTTGTAATAACGGATTTATAAATGACCACAATACTCCTAGGAATGATGCTTTATATTTACCCCTTATATCCTTTTTAACATTAGTTTTTAATAACTCTCGATACTGATATAATTCTTTAAATACATTCATCATAACACCTACCCACAAACTTTCAAATATTCATCAATTACTTCGCTACACTTACCATCCATCGCTACTTTACCTTCATTAATCCAGATAGCCCGATTACAAAGCTTCTTTATATAATCCAAACTATGACTAACAATAACAATGGTCATCTTACTCTTGGCTAACTCTTCTAACTTAGCAAAACATTTATCTTGGAAATGTTGATCTCCTACGGCTAAAATCTCATCAATAAGTAATATCTCGGCATCAACATTAATTGCTACACTAAAAGCAAGACGCATATACATTCCCGATGAATAAGTACGCACCGGACTATCAATAAAGTCTCCTAACTCACTAAATTCAATAATACTTTGTAATCTATCATCTATCTCTTTCTTAGTTAACCCAAAGATAGCAGCATTAAAATAAATATTCTCTCGACCCGTAAAATCCGGATGAAAACCAGCTCCTAACTCTAAAAGACTAGTTAACTTACCATAAGTCTTCAAAGTCCCTTTATTAGGATAAATTATCTTTGTCATTAGTTTAAGCAAGGTACTTTTCCCGCTACCATTAACCCCGATTAACGCTACCGTCTCTCCTTTAGTAATCTCAAGATTAATATCTTTTAAAACTACTCTTTCTTCGGTCTTATTCTTCCACCCTCGAACTAACCTTTCTTTTAAAGTCTGAGGTTTATCAGAATATAACTTAAAAGTCTTAGTAACATGATTAACATCAATCGCTAAATCACTCTTTTTATTTTTCATTATCATCATCCTTATAATTATTATACCAATTATCACTATTCTTATTAACTAACTAATCTTGGTATCCATCTACTATGTTACCATAATTTTTCTTATTTAAAAACACCTAATTAAGAAAATATTCCCCGTAATCAAGAAATTTTCTTCTTTAAACTCTACTTTCTTAAAATTTTATTACTACGGGTTAAAATATGATAAATAAAAAGACTAGAACTTCCTATTAAAAAAATCCTAATCTACTAAATATTTAATTAACAATAAAAATCTTGTTAAATATCTAAATACTTTTAAGAAAAATAATTCTATCTTAGAAGCCCCATTATATACTTCTTCAAAATACTCTTGACTAGTCTTTAAGATATCATACTTCTTAATTCTTTTTAAACTCTTATCTATAGAAACCGAATGGTCATGAATAACATCAACATTATTAGCAACAATAATATTCTTACCTAACTTTTTAGTCTTAATTCCCATAATATTTTCTTCATAGTACAAGAATACCCCTTCATCAAAATAACCCATCTCTTCTAAATGTTTACTTGCTATCATAAAGAAACACCCTGATACAGTATCAACTTTACTTATCTCTTTATGATAATAATTATCAGGATAACTTAACTCCTTAGCTAATACCCTCTTTCCAAAGAAGACAATATTTTGTTTAATATCCTGCCAAGGTGTTGGTATTTTAAATCCTCTATTTAAATCATTACCCTGAATAATAGTAGGGCCTACTATGACATTCTTAGCGCTTATATAACTATTTAAGTCTTTAATATCTAATTCACTCTCAATAATTATATCACTATTAGAAATAACTATATTTAAAGACTTATATTTATCTATTAAATACTTACACCCCACATTTAGGGCATAACTATATCCCTTATTATTCCCACTATCTATAATAGTAATCTTCTTATTCTTTAATTTTCTTAACTCTTCTAAAGAATTATCGGTACTCTTATTATCAACAACCACTATCTCTTTTAAGATTTTATAATCTTTAACATTATCTAATAATCTTTTAGTAGTCTTATAATCATTATAATTTACTATAACCATTCCTATCATATTATTATTTCCTAACTATCATCTATTTAATAAGTTTTTACTTAAATACTAACTATTTTTTTAATGTAAGTAACAAACTTAATGGTTTATCTTTATTTTCTTCATAATACTTGGTATCAAACAAACGGTACTCTATATCTTTTTGGATATCCTTATCTTTTGTAAATATTACTTCCTTAATATCTTTTACCTTTAAAGGAGTCTTTTCTTTATTATTCTTATCTTCTATCTTATCTTTAATAACATAACTACTTAAACTTAAAGCTTCCATTCCTATTAAAGAATCTTTTGATACTTGTTCTAATCTAACTAAATTATCTAAAGGAACACTATTTAAATTAATAGTTTGTAATAAATTTTCTAAAGTTAATAAATCCGTATTTAAAAGACCAAGTAAGACCGATACTGCTAAAAACCACATCTTAGCTTTTCCAATAATTGTTGATTTAACATTATTACCCTTAGAAGCACTATAAAGACCATATCCCAAGATTCCCGCTTCAAACAATAAAGGAATCATATAACTAGGACTAATACTAGCTAAAAGTAAAAATGATATAATACCAAATAATTTATCAAACATTCCATCTAGTAAAGCCCCAAAGAAACTAGACACTTCGTATTTACGAGCCAGATAACCATCAATCCAATCAGTTGCCATAAAAGAAATAAACCAAACAGTAGCAGGAATACTTCCATATATACTAAAGATAGGTACTAATAAAATACCCCCTATTCCTCTTAAGGCTGTAATCATATTAACCATTATCTTCTTCTTTAACTTATCATTATCATTTTGACCATTTTCTATCATCTTCCAAAACCACCTATTTTAATTAGCTAATCTTCTTAGCTAATAATTTATCTTTATCTATCCCATTTAAATATGATTTAATATCCATCACTTTTTTACCACTTGGTTTAAGTGCTGTTACATAATAAATACCATCACTACACCCTATACCCAAAGAATCTTTAGTAACTACATTAATCTTGTTAGGAATAGACTTGCCAAGTACAAAATACCCACTTATAATCTTTATCTCTTCATCATCAAATAAAGTGTTAGCTAAAGGCCACGGATTAAGTCCCCTAACCTTTCTTTCTACTAAGAGGCCACTACCACTAAAATCTAAGTGTTCATCACTCCTAGATATATTATATGCATAAGTAGCCTTACTATTATCTTGCTTAATTCTCTTATTAGTACCCTTTATAATACTAGGTAAAGTCTCCATCAAAAGATTAGCACCCATCTCCATTAAATTATCATGAACAGTCCCAACGGTATCATTATCTTTAAGAGGATAAGTAACAGAACTAATAATATCTCCCGTATCCATAGCCTCATCCATATACATAATAGTAACACCAGTTTCTTTATAACCATCAATAATCGCATGATGTAGTGGAGCTCCCCCTCTTAAGTATGGTAATAAGGAAGCATGAACATTAATACACCCTAATCTTGGTAAATCAAGAAGTACCTTAGGAATAATCTGACCATAAGCACAGGTAATAATAATATCCGGTCTTGCCAAAACAATTTCCTCATAATCAAATTTTACCTTTTCTGGTTGAAAAACCGGAATATTATACTCAAGAGCTTTCTTTTTAATAGGTGTAGGTACTAATTCTCTTTTTCTACCCACACACTTATCTGGTTGACTAACTACTAAAACAACCTTCGTATTTAAAACTAATTTTTCTAAAACAGGTACCGCAAAATCCGGTGTCCCCATAAAAACAACCCGTAAATCTTTCATAATATCACCACAACCATTATATGGTATTATAAAAAAAAAATAAAGTCTAACTCGACTTTACTTCTCTTAAAATAACTCTTTAACAATTATATCATTAGAACGTAAGCTATTGTTTTTACCTAGTTAAATAATTATTTTAACTTACCAATATAGTAGTTCTTTTTCCCCTTACGAATTAAATAAAGTTCTCCATCAATTGCATTTTCTTTACTTAAAACATACTCTAAATCGGTAATCTTTTGATTATTCAAAGAAAGTGCATTCCCACTTATAAGTTCTCTAGCTTCTCTTTTACTACTGAAAACTTTAGCATTAACAAGAGCATCAACAATATTACCAGTTTCTAACTCTACTTGTGGAACCGTATTCAAATTATTTAAAATATCCTCTTTCGTTAAAGTATTAATTTTATCCGTAAATAAAGCCTCACTTATCTTTAAAGCTTTATCATACTCTTTTTCTCCATGTAAATCAGTAATAATACACTTAGCTAAAGTCTTTTGGGCTATTCTTAACTCCGGCTTTTCTTCGTGTTGTTTAATTATCTCTTCAATTTCTTCTGGTGTCAAAAAGGTAAACACTTTCAAATACTCTAAAACTTTGGAGTCATCAGTATTAATTAAATATTGATATAATTGATAACTGCTAGTCTTATTTTTATCTAACCATAAAGCGTTACCCTCACTCTTACCGAATTTTTTGCCATTAGCATCTAAAATAAGAGGCATTGTAAAGCCATAAGCTTCTTTACCTAAGATTTTTCTAATCAAATCAATACCAGTTGTAATATTACCCCATTGGTCAGAACCTTCAACCTGCATAGTACAACCCATTTTTTCATACATATTTAAGAAATCATAACCTTGAATTAACATATAACTAAATTCAGCGTAAGTAATCCCCGTTTCTAAACGACGATTGATAATATCTTTATTAAGCATATAATTAACATTAATATATTTACCAATATCTCTTAAAAAATCTAAATATTCATAACCTTTAAACCAATCATAATTATTAACTAATTTAGCTTTCCCAGCAAAAATACTATCTATTTGTTTTCTAATACATTCAATATTTTTATTTAAAGTTTCAATACTAATAATTTCTCTTTCACTAGTTGGTCTTGGATCTCCAATGCGTCCTGTAGCGCCGCCACATAAAAGAATTGGTTTATGTCCCATCTTCATCAAACGTTTAGCCGTTACTAACGATGAATAATGTCCTAAATGAAGGGAGTCAGCCGTTGGGTCCGTTCCCCAGTAAAAAGTAACTGAATCATTATTTATTTTATCGGCAATATCACTTCCCGCCACATCTTTTACTAAACCACGCCACTCTAATTCTTCCCAATTTGTCATCTTTTTCATTACATTATCTCTCCTTTTTCATCAAATTTAACATTTATAACTTTTCTACTCGCTAAATAATCACACATATGGACGAAATATTGATACCTATCTTTAGGAACCTCTAAAACCTCATTTCCATTATAATCAGTATTCCATTTTCCCATATGCGTTTTTACAACATGACTAATAAATTCTGCTTCTTCTTTACTTAAACCCGTCTGTTCTTGCATTTTTTTTACATATTCAGCTGCTAAGATTGGATGGTCAAAACGAGTATATTTCTCTTCGGGGTTTCCTTTTTTTAAGCCATCATGAATTAATAAGCCCAATAGCATACAGTCTTTTTCTCTTCTCGTAAATAATTTATCATAAGGAGTTATTTGATATAGCTCATAAGCCATACGAGCCGCAACCTTAGTATGTCTTACTAAACCACCATCACCACTAGCAAAATCCGGATGATACTTTCCCGTTGATGATGCTGGTATCTTATAAAAATAATCTGGTAAATTATCTAACAATACCTTAGCAGCCTCTCTAATCCTTGCTTCTTCAATATAATTTAATTCTTCTGTAAACATATTATTCTCCCCAAAAAACAAAAAAGCCATAAATATAAGGACGAATCTTCGCGGTACCACCTTATTTTATGACTAATCATACACTCTAAATATCTAACGGAATTACCCGATTTAGCTCCAAGGTTGTAAATCTCTTCTTCACTAACAAATAAATTCTAACATAATTCTATTTTCTTGTAAATATACTATTAACGAGATTACTAAAGAAATTCTTTATTCCTTCAAAATTTAAATATATCTTATAACCTAATGCTCTTAAAATAGCATAACCAACAGCTAAAATTACAATCAAAACAATTAATATTGTTCCCAAGATATTAGTCTTCTTTTGATATCCAGTAACATTAATTAAATAATCAGTATAATTTCCCGATTCCGCCGTAACTCTAATCTTAATTTGACTTCCCGTCGTCAAATTAGAATTACCCTCAATCGTAATGGAAGCATTATCATCTTCGGCAAAACACGAAATATCAACATAAGACTCATTCTTCTTAATCGTTATATTATACTCATTAACATCACTACTAAAATTAATAGGATGATTACTAATACTTAAACTCTTAAGTAAACTATTTTGAGAAATCCCTGCATCTTCTTCTTTTCTAATTATATAAATAGTATAAACATTCGAAACACTACCATCACTACTACTAACAGTAACAGTTAATTCATTGGGGCCAACTTCCAAAGACTCCCCACCTGTTATTTCAACCTTATCGGAAGTATTTTGAGGTGTAGCCGTTGCCACTACGTTAGTAACATCATTACTTACTGTAACATTATAATCAAAGACTTTACTTTCAAAAGCAATTTTACCTTGACTTAAAGTTAATGATGCCAGTAAAGCTTCACTCTTATCTGGTGTAGGTTCTGGAGGTGGTTCCGGTGTAGGTCCCGGCTCCGGAGTCGTACTATCAGCTTTCTTTCTTGTTATGTTTAAAGTATAAACTCTAACAGTCCCTGCCTCACTCTTAACTTTCAAATAAACTTTATTTATTCCTTCATTTAAATGAACATTTCTTGGTCCATAATTAGTAACAAAACTAGCTTTACTATCCGTTAAGGAAGCCTCAATTTTTAAAACATCAACCGTATTGTCAACAGTAACACTATAAGAATTAGTATTACTATTAAACTTAGGTGATAACTCACCATTTGATAAAGTTAAACTATTTAAGGTGTTAATACTACTCTTCTTATTTACTGTACTTCCCCCACTACTCTTAGGGCGATTAATTTTAATAGTATAGGTACTAATATTCTCTGTTTTATTAACAAAACCTTTAACTTTAATTTGAATAGTATTCTCTCCATAAGAAAGATTAACTGTTCTTGGTTCATACCCATCTACAAAAGAAGCATCACTATCTAATAAAGAAGCATATACAGTAACTAAAGATGTACTACTAGAAACACTAGCCGTGTAATCAAAAGTATTCTGATTGAAAGCAGGACTTAAAGTACCTCGTGATAAACTTAAACTTCCTAACGAACTAGAAGCATTATACACATTACCTCCAGTATTTTTAACGCAACGATAATTATAAGTATTTTTACATAAACGTTTTGATATATCATAAGGCTTAAAATCTAAAGACCCTAAACGGCAAGTAGTCGAAATCATTTCTGTTTGAATAGTATTTAAGTAATATCCATCCGCACAAGTAACAATAGTCACTCCTTCCGTTAAATTACTATATAATCCACTAGAAGACATAATTCCACACATATCAACTGTACCACTATCAGTAGCATTAGTAATTCCACTCATATTACAACTACCATCTTCTTTAGTAATTGAATAAGGATCAGATTTATTACCATTGGTATCAACCGCCCAAACATTATAAGTACCATTTGGCATCGAAAGATAAGTTTCTAACTTATTAGTTGTATATTTAATAGCTTTTTCTAAAGAAGTTCCCACTAAATAATAAGAAACATCATAATCTCCCTTTGTAGTCTTCACATAAATAAGGTCATTCTCTTTACTTTCAATCGAATTAATAGTGGGAGCATTAAGTGCTCCTACTACCGAAGTACCAGCAAATATTAAAAATAACCCTAAACTAATTTTTAAGAATCCCTTTTTCATAGTAACCTCATATCTAACAACTTTATAATATCATTTTCTCTAAAGTTCTTCAAGAAAAAAAGACATCATTTGATATCTTTTGTCTCTAAACTTCTAACAACATTTTTCAAAAAAACTACTGTATTATCTCTTAAATCATTAACAGCCTTAGTAACTACCGGCTTTGTTGTATCACTTACGTTTTTACTTAGTTTACCTAATTCTCTTTTAATATTATTGCTAATCTTAATAGCATCACTTTCTACTTTAGCATAGTTTAATTCTTCTAAATAACTTTTAATATTATTTAAAATATTTAAGCAATCACTTCTTAAAGACTCACTATCCATCTCTTTAATATATAAAGTAACTTGATTAATCTTATTGCCTAATCTTTTTCTAGTAACTTCTCCCTTATTAGGTGCTACTAAAATACCAATCCCTATACCAGTTAAAGCCCCCATGATAAAAGCTTTAGTCTTCTTTTTCATTCTCTTCTCCACCTGTTAAAACTTTTTTATTTCTTTTTTTAAAGATTTTCCCAATAATGCCACTAGCCATTTCAACTACTCTATCAGTAATACTTACAATCTTATCCGTTGTTAAATCAATAACCGAAAATATCCCATTTAAACTACTAACTTTCTTTGAAACATCATCAACCACTTGATCTAACTTATCTAAAGTCTTAATAGTCTTAAAACCAATAATAATTCCTACCACCAAAATAATTATTAATAAAATATACACTACTAATGGTAAAAACACCTGTAAAAATTCTACAAACATACCTATTTATCCTCTCTTGTTTCGTACATTGAATCAATCAAATTAAACAAATCTTTCTCTAAAGCCTCATCATCCTTCTTAACACTAGCCTTAGTATCAGAACTATCTATCTCCTCTTTTTTATCTAACTCATTCTTAACATCATCAACATCAATCTTAATAGTCTTACCCATAATATCTTCATCAAGATTTTCATCAATCTTCTCTAAAGGTATCTCACTATCTCCTTTAAAGTCTTGTAAAGCTTCATTTGTATCCATATTCTGTTCCAAAATACCAAAAGCTTTCTTCCGTACATTATCAACATCCATTATCTTAGGAAGTGTCCCCTCACTGGATGCTCTTGGTAAAATATCTTCTTTTTTATAGTTTTCCCCTAAAACTCCATAAACCGGTGAAATTACTGGCGATGGTCTAAACTTCTTAGGTTCTTCCTTAGATGCTAAAGGCTTATTATAAATATTTTGCTGAACTTCACTAGTCTTATGATATTCCGCCGTATCTTTGGTACTACTCTTCCCATATCTTAACTCTTCATATCGACGATAATTCTCTCTTGAACTATTAATAGCCTCTTTCCGACTAATCTCCTGTTCCCTTTCCTGACGTTCTTTCTCTTCTCTAGCTTTTCTATCTCGCTCTAACAAACGATTCTTATTAATAGCCGCAATACGGTCAAATTCTTCTTCATCAAAACTTTGAAATACCGTAGTCTCTTTAGCCTCTTCCCTAGGTGGCTCTAAAGCCTTAGTCTCTTTAGGCTTACTAGAGAATCTCACCTCGTCTGTTTTTACCTCTTCTTTTGGTGAAGTCTCTTCACTTACTTCTTCTTCATCCTCAAATAAAACATTTTTTAACTTATCAAAAAAACTCATATTGCTCCTACTTTCATTTTACTAAGTCTGGATCTTTAACAGTATCATTATCCTCATAAATATCTTCTTCTGATACTTTTAAGAAGTTCGACTCACTCTTCTTCGTTTCAAAGATATTAAACTCTATCTCCTTAGATGTTAAGACATTTTCTCCCACAATATTTTCTAAAACATTATTATTATACTTAACACTTGCTAAAATCACCATAGCATAGCTAACCGCCTCTTTTAGAAAACTCTCTTCTACTATCACTTCTATTTTAGCATAATTATACATAATTTCAAGTAAATACTTCCCATTCTTCCACTTATTTATTTCAATATAACCATACTTATCTTGATAATTAATAACCTTAGAATAATAAGCTTCTGGATTTACTTCATAATTTTCAATTACCCGATTATAATAACTAACGACATCAACATAAAAATAGTATTTATGACTACTATCTTCTAAAGTCTCATTATAATCCAAGATATTACTAATATCCATATTTACAGGAGCATAATATTTATATCCCGTTCGATAAGTATTAACAATATCATATTTACTACTAGCAGCCTCATTAATTAAAGTATCATAGTCTTTACTTTGAATATTACTACACCCACTTAAAATCAAGATGGCTATTAAAACTACTAAGAATTTCTTCATAATCTTTCTACTCCAATCTCATTATATCAAAGATTTTTTAAATTGGATAGTTTTACTGCTTTCAAATAATTAATTTTTACACCTTGACTCTTAAATTTATGTTCATACTCCGTTTCTTCATAAGTCTTATCAGTCTTCCATAAATCTAAAGAAATATCCACAATCTTATAACCATAATTAGTCAAAGAAATAATACTGCTCTCAAAAAGGTTAACGTTATCAGTCTTTTGAATAATAACCCCATCACTTTTAAAAATATCATCATAAATACTTAAAAACACTCTACTCGTAAGTCTTCTCTTCGCATGTCTTTCTTTAGGCCAAGGATCAGAAAAATTAAGATAAATGGTACTTATCTCTTTATCAAAAATTTCATTAAGTTCCAAAGCATCCCCATTAATAATCTTTAAATTAGGCACTTTAAGATTTTCTAACTTCTTTAAAGCTCTAGCCACAATAGAAGTATACTTTTCTATCCCAATAAAATTAATATCCGGATTATTTAGGGCTCTACTAATCAAAAAGTTACCCTTTCCCATCCCTATTTCTAAATGAATAGGATTATCATTTCCAAATACTTCATTAAAATGTCCTCTATATTCTTTAGGATTATTTAATACATAAGAATTATTTTTTACTATCTCATCTGCATTTTTTATATTTCTAATACGCATATTATCACTACTTTCTTACAATTACATAAAATATTTTTAGGAGGAATTATTATGTTAAAATCACGCAACTCTTTCTTTTCAGAATCCAATATGAGTTCTCTAAACTACATAAACCCCAATCAACCGGGAATGAACTATATGAGTCCTAATATTCAAAGCCAAAGTGCTTCTAACTCTTTTTACCAAGGTCCCGTTCCCATGGATTATAATTATCAAAATCAAAATGTCTACAATAATAGCACCATTAATGACTACGACAACCGTCTAGCTAAATTAGAACGCAGTATCAACCGTTTAGATGCTAGAATTACGAAATTAGAAAATAAAGCCCAAATCACAACGGAAGACATTACTAATAATAATTTATACATGGTTTAACTTAAACTTTTAGTTTAAGTTTTTTTAATATTTTGGTTAATAACTCTTTACCAAAAACCCTTTCTAAAAGACCCATTTTATAAGCAATACCAAGATAAATGATACACCCAACTACGGCATAAATAATAATACTTAAAATAGCCCTTAATCTCGTTGGCGTAGCCATTGGTAGTAGGGTTCTAAAAACTACTAAGATAACCATCATCGTTAAGGCTGGTACCAAAATAAGAAGAATCGTTTTAATAGCTTCACTGTAATTAATCTTTTTCTCTTCTTTTTTAATAGCTCTTAAATTAATAAATACCGATAAAATATACCCAATAATACTAGATACTAAAGGTCCTAGATAAGGTTTAATACCAATAAACTTAAATAAATACATTAACGGAATATCTAAAACAGCATTACTAAGAAGCCCACAAATAGTGGCAATATAAACAATCTTATATTTATTTAAAGACTGCATAATACTAGAAGTAATCATATAAAAATTTAGCGAACAAGCCACAAAGACCGAAACACTTAAAATAGAAGCTCCCATCTCACTGGCCCCATAGAAAACTTGCCAAACTTCTTGGGATAAAATAGATAGACCAATAGCCATTGGTAAACTTACAAACGCAATAATCTTAAAGGAAGTATTAATCTTATTGTTAACATCATCCCATTTTTTCAACGTATAAGCATGCACAATGGATGGAATTAAACTAATTGTCATTCCCATAGCTATACTTATTACTATCATATTAATCTTGCCCGCCCAAGTAGAAATCGAAGAAGAAATAAACTCAATCTCTCTAGTAGCATAGCCAAGAGCCTCTAGGCCTCTTAAAACTAAAATCATATCAACAAAACTATATAAAGAAGATACGGAATTAATAATTATATAAGGAATAGCATAACTAGCCAACTTCTTTGTAATTTCTTTATCTGTAATCTTATCTTTTTTCTTAGTCTCAATAAGTCCTAGCTCTTTTTTATTCTTATTCATCTTATGCTTAACATAAAAATAACTAACAAGTCCACCAAAGAAAGCCCCACTTAAAGCAATTACAACTCCATAAACATAACTCAAATGAAATACCTTAATAGCTAAGAAACTCCCCACTATAATGATTAAAATACGAATAACCTGCTCTAAAACATTACTAATACTAGAGATATTAATAACATTATGTCCTTGAAGATACCCCTTAGCAACACTTAAATAAGGAATTACTAAAATAGCTAAAGATACCGTTCTAATAACCAAAGTAATCGCTTCCCTGGTATTTCCCCCCGTCAAATCCCCAATTATAAAAGACGCTATGGGATAAGCAAAAATAAACAAAATAATAAAGATTCCTACCGAAATAAAACGCATAATCTTAATCGCAATATCATAAGCTCTTTTTTTCGCATCATACATCTTCAAAGTATGAAACTCATTAGTAATCTTTGAAATGGCAATGGGTAATCCGACTGTTGAGATATCTAAAAAAATATTATAAATATTATAAGCATAAGAGTATAAAGCCGCCCCCGTTGTTCCTACAATCGCATAAAAAGGAATTACATAAAGCATTCCCATAATTTTTACAATAACTATTGCTAAAGTTGCAATGAATGTTCCTTCAATAAACGAACTTTTTTTCAAAGTCGACCACTTCCTTAACATTTGTATATCACCATCGCTGAATAGCAATAAATCTGCTCCTCCGAAAACATCGATGTCGAAACACAATACTTGATATCAATTATATCATAACTATCATCAGCAAGGAACATATTAATATCACTTTCCAAATCTTTTTCATGCTCACAATCAAACACTTTAACTCTCATATTATCATCTCTATCTATAGGATACACCAAATACCTATAATTATTTTGTCATATTAAGTCGAATTTAACTTGTATTTTTTTAATTAATCCAGTATCCTATATTCTTAAGAAATAATAAGTCTTTAGAAACTTTTCATTATTTATATAGGGCTTTCTTATCCATCTAAAAAAGACTTACTTAACTCTCTAACGAATTAAATAAGTCTTCTAAATTCTTATAGCCTTCTCTTTTATTACTTTTTACTTCTTTTATAATCTTTTTACTTTCTTTCAAAGCTTTCTTTAGTTCTTTTGATGGTTTACTACTTTTATTAATTTTTTTAACAACTACTTTCTTCATAAATATTCCTCTCTTCCAAGATAATAGCACATTCTATTCAACAACATAAGGATTATCCATCGTGCCATCTCCGGATTTTAAAGAACCGGCTTTTAAATTTATAACTGGCTTTACTTTTAACTCTAATTGTACATAGGCACAACCTGTTATAGCACCTGTATTCATAACACATCTTTCACGAACATACGAATCATAATACCCAATAGGTGTCATATTAAAATATGAAAAACCAGTATATAAATAGTATCTATTATTATTGGTCATGACATAGCCACCAGCTAAAGCAGCTTCATCGGTAATTGATAAAGCAATAGAATATTTCAACTTTTTATTTCCTAATTCATCAGTCACTGTAAAAGCATCATTTTGATTTGAGCACTTTAAATTTACCTTGTTAATATCATCTTCAATATACCATCTATACTTTGTAGCACTTGCACCGGTTCCATTCCCGGTATTATATTGATTATTAAAACTTCTATCATTGCAAAATATGTTATCAGATAAATAGGTTTCATAACTGCTATCTTTTATACTTTTTTCATACCAATTATCTATATACTTTTTAATCGTTGAATCATTTATATTGGCATGAGTTGCTGCATATGTTGATGAGAATGGTGTCCCATACATATATCCAACGTATGCATTATCATCATATTTATCATTAAATGCACTAGTTCCAATAGTTCTATCTTCGCTTGCTTCGCCATTTTCATGTGCTGAAGTGCCATCATATATCATCCTTACTGAACCATCACCATTAACACGAATTATCCGCCAATAAAAGTTAGCAAACTTAACATAATTATTAGACACATTACCTCGAAAATAATATGAAGTTCCATAATCATCTGGAGCCATACAAAGTAGTGAATTCTCTGACTCAGCACCAGTAACATTTACCGTGCCATCATCATTTACAGTCGGACACTTACCACTTGTATCAACTGAAATTATAGTATCTGCTAATTTTATACCTTTTTTAAAAAATACATTACACTTAGATTTTTTACTCATATTATTAACAAGCAAACCCCATTTATCATAATCCCATACTCCTGTTGCATCATTATCACATTCAACTTTATCAACAACATAGCCATCACTTTTACCAGGAATATTCTCACCATAAACACCATCAAGATAGACTCCCAATAACTCTGAACCACTCTTATTATTGGAACTTCTTAAACTAAAATAACCAAAAATACTAACTAAAAACAAACTGCAAAAAATTAATTTCTTCAACATAATAATTCCTCTATCTTTCTTATTATGATTATTATACTATATCTTTCACACTTTGTGTTACATTTTGTGTAACTTACTAAAAGTAATACATTACCATAAAATTTTTATAGAAGGAGTGCAAAATTTATGGAAGAATTTAATTTACCAAATATCGAAGACGAAAAATCGACTTTAAAAACCATTCGTATTAAAATATCAACCCTGCAAAAAATAGAAGAATTATCTAAAAAAAGTAACATATCTGTCAATCGTTTACTAAATGAATGTATTGAATATGCCCTTAAAAATCTCAAAAAGGAAGACCTTAATCACAAATAAGTTCTTCCTTTTTATCTTTTCTCTTCTTAGAATTATTATTAAGTAACAAAAATACTCCTAAATAAATACTAACATTAGGACTCATCAATACATGCCCTGTTACCAAAGAAATCAAAATACCTAAAATTAAACTAACTAAGTAAGGTTCTTTCATCTTACTTTTCTTTAACCCTTTATAACTTAAATAAATATAAACTCCTATCCCTAAAATACCAACAGTATAAAAAATATCAAAAATATCTATTTCAATTCCCTTATACACATTAATATAACTATTACTTAGTCCTAAGAAAATATTACTCCAATTACTCTTCATATAAAGACTATTAACTTTCCCTAAAATCTCTAATCTACCACTAAAAACTAACTTATCTAAACCTTTAAGACTAAAGATTTCCCTAATACTTAAATTATAAAAATTAATAGCCATCATAATATTCTTATAAACATTTAACTTCGGTAAAACGATAATAAGTAGAATAATTCCTATAACTCCTAAAGTTACTAACCATCTTCTAAATCTTTTATCCAAAGACTTATAATACTTCCCTAAATAATAAATACTAACTAAGATACTCCCTATAATAATAGTCTTCGTCCCTACTAAATAGATACATCCCATTAGCTCTAAGAACACTAGTATTATTAAGAATAAATCTTTCCTCTCTTTTAAATACTCTATTACTAAAGGTAACAAAATAATCAGAATATTACTAATCTCATTACCCCCATAAAAAAGACCATAGAATCCACTTTTTCCCTCGTAGAAATCACTCGCATAATTACCATATTTAAAAAGATAAGGAATAATAATCAAACTAAGATATCCTAAGTAAATATAAGTTATTACTCGTAAATTTAAATACCTATTCTCTCTATTCTTAAAGAATAATAAACTAACTGGTAGATAAAACACTGTCAGTAAACTATTAAGACTACTAAAAAGACTATTCTTATTTAAAAGAACCTGTCCTCCTAAATAAGTAATAAAAAATATCAAGAGAATAAAAACTTCTTTTCTTTTATCTTTACAAAGTAAAACGATTATCATCAATCCCAGAAAAAATGTTCTTATCAAACTAGAAAGACTAATTACATTAGATAGATACCTCCCTTGTAAATAAGAAATACTATCCAAGATAGGTTGTATGATAATAAAAATGGCAACTACTAAATCTAAAAACTTACTTAGTTTCTTCATTAAACAACTCTACCCACTTCTTAATGACTTCATCCTTAGTATAAAGACTAGCCACCTTTAAAGCATTCTTCCCCATCCCTTTTAAAGTCGTACGATTTTTAAGAAGACTAACTATCTTTTCTGCCATCTCATATTCATTACGATTATCAATTAAATAACCATTATAACCATCTTTAATAAGTTCCCTAGCCCCTTCGGCTGAAGAAAACGCTACGACCGGTAAGCCATGAGCCATAGCCTCTAACATCACTAGACCAAAAGACTCCGAATGACTAGTCATAACATAAATAGTCGCCTCATCATAAAGCTTATCAATATCTTCCTGAAATAAATATCCCGTCATTTTAACTTTACTAGTCAAATTATCTTTAACAACTTCTTTAAAAATATTATCTTTTTCTTTACCATCACCAACCAAAGTCAAATGAACTCCTTGATAATTCAAATCCACTAACTGCATAACTCTAATTAAGTCATTAAAACCTTTAACAGCTTCTAAACGCCCAACACTAATAAGATTATTACTTTCTAAAGAACTCTTAAGCTTACTTAAACTATCAATATAATTAGGAATATACCTAACTTTACAAGATATCTTATTCTTCTTAAATTCTTTTTCATAAAAATCTTTTAACTCTTTATTAACCATTACCACTTCATCAAGGTGATGGCAAGACTTAACAAACTCTCTAATCTCTTTATTAGTATGATTATTGTAATTATGTTCCCAGCCAATCGCCTTGACTCCAGTATTCTTATACTCTCCTAAAAGCTTATTAAAGTAAACCTTTGTACTCAAAATAATATCACTATCACATGCATCAATTGCATCAATAGTTCTTCTTCTCTTTTGATACAACACCTTTAAAGCATAAAATAAATCCTTAACTAAACTAAATACTTTAAAATGCTTTAAATCATACCGAATATCATCCCTATTAGGCTTAACATCAGTTAAATATCTCACATTAACCCGCTTATCTAAGAAAAAAGCTGGCTCCTCATATAACTTATAAACTGATAAAATCTCCACTCTATAAGTATCAACTAAACTATTAGCTAAGTTAGTAATACACCTTTCTGCTCCCCCGTATCCTAAATGTAAGGAAAGAATAGTTATCTTTTTCATTCTATCACCTACTTAAATTATACTTGAAATTAATGATAAGTAAAGAAAAAATAACTATTACTAGTTATTAAAGATAAGAATTGATAATATTCATAACTTTGTCTTTACCTTCTTTAGTTACTGAAGAAAAGTAAATAATATTATCCGTATCTTGTAAATCAAAACTACTATTTAAAACTTTTTCAACCTTAGCTCGTTTCGACTGTGAAACTTTATCATACTTAGTAGCAACAATAGTCACTTCTTTATGATAATACTTTAAGAAATTATACATTAGTAAATCATCTTCCATTGGTTTATTACGATAATCAATAATCAGAAACACCCTCTTTAAAGCTTCTCTATTCATCAAGTATTCTTCAATCATCAAGCCAAATTTAGCCTGTGTTTGCTTATCAACCGAAGCATAACCATACCCTGGAACATCAACTAAATAAAAATTTTCATTAACATTATAAAAATTCAAAGTCTGTGTTTTCCCCGGTTTACTAGAAGTATGAGCAAAATTCTTCCGATTTATTAAAGTATTAATAAAACTACTTTTCCCAACATTGCTTCTCCCAACAAGTAAAAATTCCGGTAAATTTTCCCCCGGATACTGGGACTCTCTAACAGCTAAACTCTGTAATGTTACTGAATTAATTTTCATAAATAAACACCTCGTAAGAGTAATTATAATATATTTAAGTTATTTTTGCAAATTTCTCTTTTTAATCTCAGCTATAAATAAAACTCTAATCCAAACTCCTAAAAGTATAATTACTTATTTCATAGTTAAAAAGGTATACAAACCCAAAGAATTCATATACCTAATTTTACCAAAATTTACTAATTACATACCACATTTATTATCATAAACATTACAACAAGTATCTTCTTCACAGCAAGTAAACATTGGTACATAATTATGATGAATAATATGATGATTAATTATTCTTGTATTAACAGGAACAATGTGTTTTACCTCATGATGAATTTCTCTATGACAACATCTTTCTTGTGGACATTCATAAACTGGATCCATCATACAACCAGTCATATTCATATCACAATTATTCATATTATCAATTTTACCCATTTCTTTAGTATTCATATTATTTGAAATTGCCCCCATATCAAAACAACGGTTTCTTATCATAAAAAACAATCCTTTCTATTGTAGTTTATGATTAATAACTATTTGATTAAGGATAAAAACCCAAAAAAAGAAGATTTTACTCTTCTTAGAAAGGCATTTTAAAATTACCACTAGCCATCTGTTTCATCATCTTCTGCATAGTTTCAAATTGCTTCAACAAACGATTAACTTCCTCAACCGAACGCCCAGAACCAGAAGCAATACGTTTTTTCCGAGAAGCCTTTAATACCTCCGGATGTTTTCTTTCATACTTAGTCATCGATAAAACAATCGCTTCAATATGAGCCATATCTTTAGGATCAATGTTAATATTATTTAACCCAATTTGTCTAGCTTGTGGTAAAAGTTTCAAGAATTTATCTAAAGGTCCCAACTTCTTAATCTGTTTCAAATTCTTTAAGAAATCTTCTAAATCATACTCTCCCTTTTTCATCTTGGCCGCTTGTTCTTCAATATCATCTTCATCAATTACAGCTTCCACTTTCTCGGCAATTGCCATAATATCGCCCATATCCAAAATACGTTCTGCCATTCTTTCTGGATCAAACAACATTAAACCATCGAGTTTTTCACTATCACCTATAAACTTAATAGGTACATGGGTTAAATGTCTTACCGATAAAGCAACACCACCCTTAGTATTACCATCCATCTTCGTTAAGATACAACCAGTTAAATTTAATTTATCATTAAAACCATTAATAACATTAATAGCGTCTTGTCCCATCATCGCATCAATTACTAAGATTTCTTCGTTTGGATGGACTAACTCTTCAACATCTTTTAACTCCTCCATTAAGGCATCATCAATATGAAGACGTCCAGCGGTATCAATGATTATATAATCGTTACCCTGAATCTTAGCATACTCTAAAGCATCCCTAACAATCTCTGTAACTTTCTTACCATCTTCACTAAATACGGGAATATTCAATTCCTTACCAACAGTTTTTAACTGGTCAATGGCAGCCGGTCTATAAATATCACAAGCCACAAGTAATGGTTTTTTAGCTTCTTTTTTTCTTAAATAATTAGCAAGTTTCCCACTTGTAGTTGTCTTACCACTACCTTGAAGCCCCACTAACATTAAAATAGAGGGATTACCATCAACACATAAAGGCGCTGTTTCTCCTCCTAAAAGCTCAACCACTTCATCCTTAACAATCTTAATAAATAACTCATCTGGTTTTAAAGATTTATCTACTTCTTGACCCAAAGCCTTTTCTTTAACATTATTTATAAATTCTTTAACAACAGTATAGTTAACATCAGCTTCTAATAAAGCCATTCTAATCTCTCTTACAGCATCATTAATATTTTCTTCTGTAATACGACCCATGCCTTTAATATTTCTAATAGCATTTGTTAATCTATCACCCATATATTCAAACATTTTCTATCACCTTTCTCATTTTATCAAATATCTCTTAAAAAGTCTCTATTTTCTCCCTATTTAACTGAAAAAAATGACTCTTAAAAGCCATCTTATTCTTAAAAACTAATTATTAGCAATCGTAAAAGGATGTTCCAAAGTCCCATCACCATCAATTTTAACATTCTTATCTAAGGTAATAACTGGTCTTATCCCTAAACTAGAAGTAACTTTACTATCAAGTTCAATCTTTCCTGTACTACTAATTGAGAAGTTATCAACCACATTATAATTATAAACAACATGACTACCACTCATCGTAAAAAACGACATATTATCTTCAGCACTACCCAAATAATACTCACTAAAAGTATTATTTAAAGAAGCCCCACTAAACCTAGCCTCATCAATATTAATCAGACCAACCTTACTTTCAGTAATTTTACCCCCACATTTTAAACTTGGCGTATTATCATTAACTATTCTTTGATAAGCATTAAAATACTTACCATCAACATTTTCCAAATAATAATCATTCTCATTACAAAAATTACTCATTACAATATAATTATCCCAATTACCAAGATTAGCATTATACCAACTATTTAACTTTTCCAAAACATTACTTTCACTTAAAACCACATTATCATCATAATTTTTACTATTAATTTTGCTACGATAACTACTATTTAAAACATTACTATTACTAATAAGTTTAACCGTTCCATCTCCATTAATTCTTAAAATTCTAAATAAAATATTATTTAAAGACACATAATTATTAGAAACATTTCCTCTAAAAATATAACTTATCCCTAAATCATCATCACTCATAAAAAGTCCACTATCAGTATAATTTTCTAAGTATTGGGTACTATCCATCTTATTAACTTCATTATTACTTAAGATAATATCTTTAAAAGACTTCTGTTCTTTTTTTTGAAGTTCTTTATAAGTCATAATATTAGCACTCATACCATAAGTATCTTCTTCTCCTAGATTAGTTATTATAATATCATAACTTAAAGTCTGATGAGCCTCTACTTCCTTCGTACGCAAAATCTCTGTATCCATATTGCTAAGATAATCTTGATATAAAATATTTTTATCCCCATCAATAAGTTTTACTTCTAATTTAGTATTATTTTTATTAATATCCATAAGCGAAATACTTACATAAGAAGTATTACTAGTTACATTAGTAATAGTTAAATGTTTTACAAGAGCTTCTTTACTATCTAAATGTTTCACATCAAAATAATTACCATCTTTATAATTGATACTAAAATATTCATCGGCTAAAACTAAAGAAGAATTAGCAACTACTTCTTCTTTATTATACTTAGAATAAGAGACAAAAACTCCTGATAAAATTACTATTACCATAATAACTAAACCTAAAATTTTTCCTCTTACCAGCTTCATACGTTACCCCGACCATTTCTATAACTAAAGTATAACAATTTACTAAAAATAAATCAATTAAAAATCTTTACTTTCCTAATAAAAAGCAAAAAAAGCCATAAAATGACTTAATTCATATATTTTTGCATCGTTTTAAATTCTGGATTAGTTTCTAAATCAGTCTCCGATAACGACTTAAATAATTGCTTTTGTTCACGATCTAACTTCGTTGGTATCATAACATTAATGATAACATACATATCCCCTTTACGACCAGTATTAGGATTAGCAACACCTTTACCTTTAATACGCATCTTTGTATCACTTTGCGTACCAGCATCTAATTGTAATACTAAGTTACCATATATAGTTGGGATTTCCTTTTTACAACCTAAAACAGCTTCAGTAATTGTAACAGGTAAATCCATATAAATATCATTTTCTTCTCTTTTAAATAAAGGATGTTCCTTAACAGTAAATTCAATATAAATATCCCCATTAGGACCACCATTGGTTCCACTAGAACCTTTACCAGTTATACGAAGTTGACTACCGTTATTAACCCCAGCAGGAACCTCCACCGTGATTTCTTTTCTAGCACTTACGCTACCATCACCGTGACATTTGGAACAAACTCTAGAGTAAGTTTTACCACTTCCCTCACAGTCCGGACAAGTTGTCTCAGTTTGAAAAGTTCCAAACATAGTCCTTTGCGCTTGAACGATGCGACCACGCCCTTTACAAGTACCACAAGTTTTACTATCAAAACCACCTTCTCCGTGACATTCATCACATTTTTCATTTAGAGTAACACTAATAGTTTTACTACAGCCAAAAACGGCTTCATCAAAAGTCAAATTAACGCGAACTAAAGAATCTTCGCCCTTAGTTGCTCTCTCTCTACTATTGCCTCGTGAAAAACCACCACCAAAACCACCAAAGGCACTTCCAAATAAATCACGGAAAATATCATCAGAATCGAATGAGGAAAATCCGCCACCAAAGCCACCAAAGCCACCGGCTCCAGAGGCCCCAGCACCACCATTTTCAAAAGCCGACGAGCCAAATTGATCATAAGTTTTACGCTTATCAGGATCACCTAAAATCGAATAAGCTTCGCCAATCTCCTTAAATTTTTCTTCGGCTCCCGGCTCTTTATTAACATCAGGATGATATTTTTTAGCTAGTTTACGAAAAGCTGATTTTATCTCATCTTGACTAGCACTTTTACTAACACCCAATATTTCATAATAATCTTTATTACTTGCTGCCATTATTAATCATTTCCTTCCTTAATTTTTTGGCCATTTCTAAACGTTCTTTAAACATTTTAATAGCATCTTCAATAACTTCTCCCGTTGTTAAATCAATACCACATTTCTTCAAAATATTTAATGGGTAATCAGACCCTCCACTACTTAAAAATTCTAAATAATTATCTAAAGCATTTTCTTTTTGATTTAATATGTCATTAGCTATTTTTATCGCACAACTAAAACCAGTTGCATACTTATATACATAAAACGGAGTATAAAAATGAGGAATACGAGACCATTCATAGCCAATCTCTTTATCACTTACCATCTCATCACCATAATAAAGTCTATTCAAATCATAATAAGTCTTATACAAAGACTCAGCCGTTATTGGCATTCCTTCCATATCCATATTATGAACTAAATACTCAAATTCTGCAAACTGAGTCTGACGATAAACTGTTGCTCTAAATTCATCTAAAAACTTAGTCAAATAAAACATTTTTTCTTCATCAGATTTAGCATTTTTTAACATATACTCATTCAATAAAACTTCATTAACCGTCGAAGCTATCTCGGCTAAAAAAATTGGATAACTACTATTTACAAAATCCTGCTTTTTATTAGAATAATATGAATGCATAGCATGTCCCAACTCATGAATAACCGTCGAAACTGAAGTATAATCCCCTTCAAAATTAACAGAAACATAGGGTTCTACCCCGTAAGTTCCCCATTCATAAGCTCCACTTCGTTTACCATCATTATTGTATCTATCAATCCATCTTTTCTTAAAAGCTTGACTTAAATCCTCTAAATAAGTACCTCCAAGTGGCTTTAAAGCTTTCATAATAATTGCCTCAGCCTCAGTAAAACTATACTTTTTATCGTTAGGTTTAGATAATTCCAAATGTAAATCATACATATGTAACTCATTAAGATTTAACATTTCTTTTCTAAAAGCTAAATAATCATAAAGACTATCTAAATTTTTATGAACAGTCCCAATCAAATTCAAATAAACATCTTTAGAAATATCATCCTCATATAGACTATACTCCATACAAGAATTAAAATTACGTATCTTCGTAATGAAATTATCTTCCTTAACTTGTCCTTTATAAAGAGATGCTAAAGTATTTTGATGAGCCTCATAAAACGCATAATACTTCTTAAAAGCTTCTATTCTTACATCACGATTTTTATCTATCATATAATTAGAATAAGTACTGTGATTTAAAGGTAATACTTTCCCATCTTTAGTAATACTTTCAAACACCGCATCAGCATTATCTAAAGAACTAAAAGCATCATCACCAGTCCCAAAAGCATTACTAGCTAACGTAATAATTCTTTCTTCTTCATCACTTAAAGTACACTTTTTATAACGATACATACTTTCTAAACTAAAAGCATATTCTTCTAACACCTTATCTTTAGCCACTAAACTTTCTACATAAGAATACTCTTTACTTAAAAGCTCAGTTCTCGTAAATGCCAGTTTTTCACCAACATTTTGGCATAAAAATTCTACTCTTTCTTTTAAATTTTTACCTTTACTATCAGTAGTATCCTGATAATGATAAAGATAGGAATAAACATACAAACGATTAAGTTTCAAATATAAATTATCATTAGTCTTTAAATAAGTAAGTAATGACTTTTCATCATCTAAAATATGTCCTTTCATATTTTCTATCTTCCCAGTTAAAGCCTCAACTTCTTTAAAATCCTCATCATATGTTTTATCATCTTTATATAATCTAGTTAAATCCCATGTATCTTTAAGAGCAATTTTACTTCTTTCCATATATTCTCCATTCTTAATAGTAGTAAAAGTTCTAGTCTCCTAGAACTTTTACTTTCCTATCTGTAATTATTTTTCTTCGTATTTAGCTTCTTTTACATCATCTTTAGAATCATTAGTTGCAGTATTGGCATCACTAGTAGATGCATTTTGATTTTGTTTTGCTGCTTCTTCATATACTTTTTCGGCATACTTCATTGCAACATCATTAAGTTCTTTAGTCTTAGCTTTAATATCATCAACATTGTCGGAATTCATAACATTTCTTAATTCAGCAATCTTATCTTCAGCAGCTTTTTTATCATCTTCAGATACTTTTCCTTCTAAATCTTTTAATGATTTTTCCGTTTGGAAAATAGTAGCATCTGCTTCATTTTTAGCTTCTGCTAAAGCTTTTCTCTTATCATCAGCTTCTTTATTAGCTTCCGCTTCTTTTCTCATCTTTTCAATTTCTTCATCAGATAGATTTGTTGAAGAAGTAATTGTAATAGATTGTTCTTTATTAGTTCCTAAATCCTTAGCAGTTACATGAACAATACCATTAGCATCAATATCAAATTTAACTTCGATTTGTGGAATTCCACGAGGTGCAGCAGGAATACTATCTAAACGGAAATTTCCTAAAGTCTTATTATCAGAAGCCATAGGTCTTTCACCTTGTAATACATGAATATCTACAGCTGGTTGATTATCAACAGCAGTTGAGAATACTTGTGATTTACTTGTTGGAATAGTTGTATTTCTTGGAATTAAAACTGTCATCACATCACCCATAGTTTCAATACCTAAAGATAATGGTGTAACATCAAGTAATACTAAGTCATCAACTTCGCCAGTCAAGACCCCACCTTGAATAGCAGCACCCATAGCTACTACTTCATCTGGGTTAACTTCTTTAGAAGGTTCTTTACCTAATTCTTTCTTAACTAATTCTTGAATATATGGAATTCTTGTTGAACCACCAACTAACAAGACTTTATCAATATCATTAGCAGATAATTTAGCATCCTTAAGAGCTTTTCTAACAGCATCTAAAGTAGAATCAAACAAATCTTTATTTAATTCTTCAAATTTAGCACGATTTAAAGTCACATTCAAATGTAAAGGTCCTTCTGCACTTTGAGCAATAAATGGAATAGAAATTTCCGCACTCATCATACCAGACAAATCTTTCTTTGCTTTTTCAGCAGCATCTTTAATACGTTGCATTGCCATCTTATCGGTTGATAAATCGATACCGTTTTCTTTTTTGAACTCAGATACTAAGTAATCCATAATTCTTTGGTCGAAATCATCGCCACCTAAATGGTTATTACCAGCAGTTGACTTAACCTCAAAGACACCATCACCCAAATCTAGAATTGAAACATCAAATGTACCACCACCTAAATCATATACAAGTACAGTATGAGTCTTTTCTTGTTTATCAATACCATAAGCAAGAGCAGCAGCAGTTGGTTCATTAATAATTCTTTCAACATCTAAGCCCGCAATTTTACCGGCATTCTTAGTAGCTTGTCTTTGAGCATCATTGAAGTATGCAGGAACAGTAATAACAGCTTTTGTAACTTTTTCGCCTAAATAACTTTCAGCATCACTCTTAAGTTTCATTAAGATTTTAGCCGAAATTTCTTCTGGTGAATACTTACGACCACCCATTTCAACTTTCTTATCAGTACCCATCAATCTCTTAACACTAGATACTGTATTGGCTACATTAGTAACAGCTTGACGTTTCGCTGTTTCCCCTACTAATATTTCACCATTCTTATCAGCAACAACACTGGGAGTTGTTCTATTACCTTCTGGATTAGTAATTACATGAGGAACTCCACCCTCTAATACAGCAACACATGAATTTGTTGTACCTAAATCTATACCTATAATTTTACTCATAATTTATCTCTCCTATTCATTAACCTTAACCATCGCTGGTCTCAATAATTTATCTTTATACATATAACCTTTTTGCAAAACATCTAAGACAACGCCCTGTTCTTCTTCAATTATACTCTCCGTAAGAACAGCATCCATAAATTTTGGATCAAAAGGCTTATGCAAACATTCTATTTCGGTTACCCCGATATTTTTTAAAACGGTAAGCATATTCGTATATATCATTTTATATCCTTCTAAATACTTATCATTTTCGCTATTATCCATAGCAATTGCTCGTTCAAAATTATCAATAATTGGTAACAATGACTTTATCAAATCAGTTCCTTCATACATTGCTCGTTTTGATAATTCATCTTCATAACGACGACGCATATTTTGAACCTCTGCTGATAATCGAACAACTTTTTCGTTGCTACTAGCAACTTCTTTCTTTAACTTTTCTAATTCTAAAGTATCTTTATTAAAGAAAGACTTCTTTTTTTCTTTATCTTTTGGTAAATCCTTTGTCTCCGGAGCTTTCTTTTCCAAAGACTCAGACTCTACCTTTTTATTTTTTTCTTCTTCAGTCATTTTTTCCCTCATCATCATTTATATTTTCACTTATATATTGTAGTAGTCCAACAACTTTATCATATTCCATTCGCTTAGGACCAACAATCGCTATTGTTCCTTCCTCACCATCTCGATGATACTTAGTCTTAACAATTGTCACATCTTTATCAAAATTATTTTCATCACCAATAGACACATTAATTCCAGATTCATTCGAATACATATTCTTTAATACTAAGTTTTTATCTTCTAATTTACCAGCAATCCTTTTAATTGAATCGGCATCATCATATTCAGGTTGATTGTAAAGATTAGCTTTCCCACCAAAGTGAATACTGGCAGTATTTTTTGCAAAATCACTAAATGCATCATAGAAAATATTATAAACTTGTTCATATTGAACCATTTTCTTTGCAATTATTGGCTTAATTTCAAATTCTAAACGTTCTGAAACTTGATCAATTGGCGTTCCTACTAACATTTTGTTTATTATTTCTCCAGTTTTAACAACTTCATCAATATTAGTATCGCTAGATAAAACAAACTGTTTGTTTTCAACAATTCCCTTATCTGTACACACTAGAGCCACAATTTTATTATCAGCTAAAGGAATAATGTTAATTTGTTGTAAAGCATTGTCTTTTGAACTACTTCCCAAAATAACCGATGTATAATTGGTTATTTCACTTATAATATCTACACATTTATTAACGGCATCTGAAACAACTAAATTTTGGTTATGAAAAATAGTTTGCAACTTAAGCATATCTTCGCCACTTAACTCTTTCGGTTTCATCAAATGCTCAACATAATATTTATATCCAGCTTCACTAGGAACTCTTCCACTTGAGATATGATTCTTTTCGATATATCCCAATGACTCCAAAAAAGCCATCTCATTTCTAATCGTTGCTGAAGAACATTTAAACTTCTTACACAAAGATTTACTACCTATTGGTTTAGCACATGATATGTAATTTTCTACTATTTCCTTTAGAAGCAATCTTTCACGATCACTCATATCATCACCTCAAACTATTATTAGCACTTTCTCTTTTCAAATGCTAAATACATTATATATTATACGCTAGCACTTGTCAATATATGAGTGCTAATTTTTGCATAATTTTTTGCAAAAAAAAGAAGCTACTATTCTTCAGTAGTTTCTTCTTCATTATCTAAATCAGTTTCAGAAGTTTCGATATCTTCGGCTACACTATCATCATCTTTAAAAGCTTGACTAGCAACCTCATCCGAAGCATCATCACTCATAAGCTTTTCTTCTAAAGCATCAGCAGCATCGTCTTCAATAAATTGTTTTTCTAATTCAAATTTTACATCCGAATATTGCTTAGCTCCAGTACCAGCAGGAATTAATTTACCAATAATAACATTTTCTTTTAATCCTCTTAAGTGATCAACTTTACCCCTAATTGCCGCATCCGTTAAAACTCTAGTTGTTTCTTGGAAAGATGCTGCCGATAGGAATGAATCAGTCTCTAATGATGCTTTTGTAATACCAAGCATTACTGGAAGACCAGTAGCAGGTACTCCACCCGTTAATAATACCGGTTTATTAGCAGCAGCAAATTCATTTAAAGTAACAGATAAACCAGCTACTAAGTTAGTATCCCCACCATCTAAGACTTTCATCTTCGAAATCATACGACGAACAATAACTTCAATGTGTTTATCAGAAACATCAACACCTTGCGATTTATAAACTTTTTGAACTTCTTTAACAATATATTGTTGCGCTGTAATAGGATCAGTTACCGCAAGTAATTCTTTAGGAGCTATTGACCCAGTTGTTAATGGATCTCCCGCCTTAACAGTTTGACCTAACTCAACACACAATTTAGTATTGTAATTAGTAATATGCTCTCTTGCTTCAACATCGTTTTCAATAACAATTTTAAATTTAAAGTTATTTTCTTCAATATTAACAACTTTTCCAGCAATTTCTGCAATAGTAGCTTTGCCTTTTGGATTACGAGCTTCAAACAACTCTTCAACTCTTGGAAGACCTTGAGTAATATCCCCACCAGCGACACCACCTTCATGGAAAGTACGCATAGTTAACTGAGTACCTGGCTCACCGATTGATTGAGCTGCCATAATACCAACAGCCTCACCTGTTTCAACCATATTACCCGTAGCAAGGTTACGACCATAGCAATGCTTACAAACACCATTAACAGTATTACATGTTAGAACACTTCTAATCTTAACACTCTTAATACCAGCATTAATAATCTTATTAGCAATAGCCTCAGTAATATATTGATTCTTATCGATAATAACTTCTTTAGTTTCCGGATTAATTACTTTAGTAGCTGTATAACGACCAATAATTCTTTCGATTAGTGGTTCAATCATTGTATTAGATCTTTCATCAATAAAGTCCGTAACTTCAACACCATTAATAGTGCCACAGTCTTCTTCCTTAACAACAATATCTTGAGCTACATCAACTAAACGACGAGTTAAATAACCTGAATCGGCAGTTCTTAAAGCTGTATCAACGATACCTTTACGACCACCTCTAGTTCCGATAAAGAACTCTGTTACATTACAACCCTCAATTAAGTTAGACTTAATTGGAATTTCGATAGTCTCACCAGTAGGTTTAGCAATCAAACCACGCATACCAGCAAGTTGGTTAAACTGGTTAGCCGAACCACGAGCACCAGAATTCATCATCATAAATATTGGGTTCATAGTGTTTTTCTTGGCAATAGTTTGTAATTCGTTAGAAATATCGCTAGTTGCTTTAGCCCATAGGGCACAAACATTTTTATAACGTTCATCTTCTGTAATTAAACCTCTTGTGAACTCTTTATTAATCTTATTAACTTTCTTTTGCGTTTCATCAATAATGTTTTGCTTATTATCTGATACGATAATATCATTCATAGAAATAGAAATACCAGCAACAGTAGAATATTTAAATCCTAAGTCCTTTAGTTTATCTAACATTACAGATGTCTCAGTAGTCTTATAACGTTTAAAGACTTGAGCAATTAACTTACTTAAAGTTTTCTTAACAAATGGTTCTGCAAGTGGCATTTTAGCAACTTCAGTCTTTAAATCAGTTCCCATTGGTAAGAAGAACTTATCAGGAGTAATTCCAGTAATATTAGCATCACTTGGTTCATTAACAAATGGATACGAATCCGGTAAAATCTCATTAAACTTAATCTTACCAACAGTAGTAATTAAGTACTTATCCTTTTGTTCATCAGTAAATAATTTATGTGTAAAACTTGCAACAGGAATAGCAATTCTTGTATGAAGAGAAAGTTCTTTTCTTTCATAAGCCATTAACGCTTCATTGCAGTTCTTATAAGCTTTACCTTCATTTTCTAAACCAGCTTCTTCAATTGATAGATAATAGTTACCTAAAATCATATCCTGAGAAGGAGTAACGATTGGTTTCCCGTCAGAAGGTTTTAAGATGTTATTAGCACCTAACATCAAAATTCTAGCCTCAGCTTTAGCTTCTTCTGATAATGGAACATGAACAGCCATCTGGTCACCATCAAAGTCAGCATTAAAGGCAGCACATACAAGTGGATGCAAACGCATAGCCTTACCACCAACTAAAACTGGTTCGAAAGCTTGAATACCTAAACGGTGTAAGGTTGGAGCACGGTTTAACATTACTGGATGTTCCGTAATTACATCTTCAACAACATCCCAAACACACTCATCTTTATTATCAATTAATTTTTTGGCTCCCTTAATATTATGAGCAAGTCCTCTTTCAACTAGACCATGAATAACATGAGGTTTAAAGAGTTCTAAAGCCATATCTTTTGGAAGACCACACTGATACATCTTTAAAGACGGACCAACCACGATAACTGAACGACCAGAATAATCAACACGTTTACCTAATAAGTTTTGACGGAAACGACCTTGTTTACCTTTTAACATACTAGATAGTGATTTTAATGGACGATTACCAGCAGCTGTTACACTTCTACCATGACGCCCATTATCAAATAATGAGTCAACAGCTTCTTGTAACATACGTTTTTCATTTTGAACAATGATAGTTGGAGCTCCTAATTCTAATAATTTTTTCAAACGATTATTACGATTAATAATGCGACGATATAAATCATTTAAATCACTAGTAGCAAAACGACCACCATCTAATTGAATCATTGGACGTAAATCTGGAGGAATAACAGGAAGTGCTGTTAGAATCATCCATTCAGGACGATTGCCAGATTCCTTAAATGCTACTAAACAATCAAGTCTCTTAACAAGACGAATGCGTTTTTGACCTGTAGCACCATCCAATTCTTCTCTTAATTTTTCAATTTCTTTATCTAAATCTACCTCTTTTAGTAAAGTTTGGATAGCCTCAGCTCCCATCCCTACTTTAAAAGCATTACCATACTTTTCATAATAAGCACGATACTCTTTGTCAGATAAAGTTTGTTTCTTCTCTAAAGGAACATTTCCTGGCTCTAATACTACATAAGATACATAGTATAATACTTCTTCTAAATCTCTAGGAGACATATCAAGAACAAGACCCATTTTTGATGGAACGCCTTTAAAGAACCAAATATGCGAACAAGGAGCAGCAAGTTCAATATGTCCCATACGTTCACGACGTACCTTACTAGAAGTAACCTCTACTCCACAACGATCACATATAACATTTTTATATCTTAAACGTTTATATTTACCACAAGCACATTCAAAATCCTTAGTAGGTCCAAAGATTTTCTCGCAGAACAAACCATCACGTTCGGGTTTTTGCGTACGATAATTAATTGTTTCTGGCTTTTTAACTTCACCATAAGACCATTCACGGATTTTCTCTGGGGAGGCAATAGATACTTTAATACCTCTAAAATTATTTACATCCATCATATAATTTCATCCTCCTCTTCATCATCTATATTTCCATCTTCAGGAAATTCTAAATCATCTAAATCATCATCTTCATCAAGTTCATCATCTTCAAAATCTGCATCATCATCAGGTTCTTCTTTTTCTTGAGATTCATTAACCTCATTTGTTAATTCTGAAATTTTTAAAGCATCAACTGGTTCATCGTCAGCTTCCATTTCTTTTAAATCAACCAATTTATCATTTTGATCTAAAATTTCAACATCTAAACCTAGAGCTTGGAATTCTTTAATCAACACTCTAAATGACTCAGGGATACCTGCTTCTTCAATTGGTTTACCCTTAACCAATGATTCATAAACCTTAACACGACCCATAACATCATCAGCTTTAATAGTCATCATTTCTTGAAGAACATTAGCAGCACCATAAGCATATAAAGCCCAAACTTCCATTTCTCCGAATCTCTGACCACCAAATTGAGCTTTACCTCCTAATGGTTGTTGTGTAACCATTGAGTAAGGTCCTGTACTTCTAGCATGAATCTTATCATCAACCATATGGTGAAGTTTAACCATATACATAACGCCAACCGAAACACGATTTTCGAAAGCATCACCAGTACGACCATCATAAAGGACTGTCTTACCATCATGATCTAGACCAGCTTCTGCCATTTGTTCATAAATTTCATCTTGACTAGCACCATCAAATACTGGAGTAGCATATTTAACTCCTAATTTTTTACCAGCCATACCTAAATGTAATTCTAAAATCTGACCAATATTCATACGTGAAGGAACACCTTGTGGATTTAATACAATATCAACTGGTGTACCATCAGGCATATAAGGCATATCTTCCTCTGGTAAAATCAAAGAAATAACACCTTTGTTACCGTGACGACCAGACATCTTATCGCCGACTTGAATCTTACGTTTTTGAATAATATAAACACGAACTATCTTCGAAACACCAGCAGGAAGTTCATCAGAATTTTCTTTTGTATAGATTTTAATATCATGAACAATACCACCAGCTCCGTGTTCTACTCTTAATGAAGTGTCTCTTACTTCACGAGTCTTCTCACCAAAAATAGCATGTAATAATTTTTCTTCAGCCGTTAATTCTTGAACACCTTTTGGTGTTACTTTACCTACTAGGATATCTCCGTCTTTAACTTCCGTACCAATACGAACAATACCATTAGCATCCAAATTCTTACGAGCATCTTCACCAACATTAGGAATATCTCTCGTAATTTCCTCTGGCCCTAACTTAGTATCACGGCACTCAATATCATAATGTTCAATATGAAGAGATGTATAAACATCATCTTTAACTAATCTTTCATTTAATACAACAGCATCTTCATAGTTATAACCATTGCAAGTCATAAAAGCAACTAACATATTTTTGCCTAAAGCTAACTCCCCATCTTTAGTTGATGGACCATCAGCAATAACCTCACCACGGTGAATAGTATCACCCTTTTTAACAATTGGATGATGATTAATTGTAGTTGCTGAGTTACTTCTTTCATAGTCAGCTAAATGATAAGTATCTGTACCCTTAGCATTCTTAACAATGATTTTTTTACCATCAGCATAATCAACTACGCCATCAGCTTTAGCAATAATAGTAGAACCAGAATCTCTTGCCGCAATGTATTCAACACCAGTACCAACAATAGGAGATTCACAAGTTAGTAAAGGAACAGCTTGACGTTGCATGTTAGCACCCATCAACGCTCTATGTGCATCATCGTGTTCTAAGAAAGGAATACAACTAGTTGTAATAGATACAATTTGACTTGGAGCTACATCAATAAAGTCAACATCTTCACGCTTAACCATAACAGCTTCACCATCTAAACGAGCAATTACTTTTTCATCTAAAATCTCATCATCATCACTCATATTAATAGCAGCCGAAGCTATATTATAATCAGCCTCTTCATCAGCCGTTAAATATACAATTTCATCAGTTGCATGACAATTAACAACTTTACGATATGGAGTCATTAAAAATCCATATTCATTAATCTTAGCATAACTAGCCAAAGAAGTAATTAAACCGATATTTTGACCTTCTGGTGATTCAATTGGACAAATTCTACCATAGTGACTAGAGTTAACATCACGAACATCCATCCCAGCACGATCTCTAGCAAGTCCACCTGGCCCTAAAGAAGATAAACGTCTCTTATCTGTAAGCTCGGCTATGGGGTTAATCTGTTCCATGAATTTTGATAACTGTGAAGAACCAAAGAATTCTTTTAAAGCCGCCGTAACAGGTCTAATATTAATTAAAGTTTTAGGAGTAATTGATTCAATCTCTTGCGTAGTCATACGTTCACGAATAACACGTTCCATACGAGCCATACCAACATTGAATTGTTTTTGAACTAACTCTCCTACCTGTCTTACACGACGATTAGATAAGTTATCAATTTCATCATCACGTCCAATACCTTCTTGTAAATCTAAATAATAAGATACTGAAGCATAAATATCAGAAATAGTTAAACGACGACTATCGATAGTTGGATCATTACCAATAATTTCAATAACTTTCGTTTCATCTTTCTTATTGTAAACTTTAACAGTTTGAACTTTATTATATTCATCTAATTCTTCATTAATCATTACTTCTTTGATGTTATAACCATTATTGAATATTGGACGAACACTTTCTAATACTTCTTTTGTCACTAAAGTACCACTACTAGCAACTACATTACCATTTTCATCTTTAATATCCTCAGCCAAAGTACAACCGATTAAACGATCTAAAACATTCAACTTACGATTTAATTTATAACGGCCTACTTTAGCTAAGTCATATCTAAATTTGTCAAAAAATCTAGTAATTAATTGGTTCTTAGCACTATCTAAAGTTGCTGGTTCCCCTGGTCTTAATTTCTCATAAATTTCAATTAAAGCTTCATCGGTATTCTTAGTACTATCCTTTTCAATGGAATTCTTAATATAAGGATTTTCTCCAAATAATCCTAAAATATCCTCATCACTAGAAAGACCTAAAGCTCTTAAGAATGTCGTAATAGGAACCTTTCTTGTACGATCAATACGAACATACAAAATGTCCCTAGCATCAAGTTCATACTCTAACCAAGTACCATGATTAGGAATTAACTCCGATGTAATTACTCTTCGACCATTTTTATCCACTTCTTTTTTAAAGTAAATAGATGGACTACGTACTAACTGAGATACAATAACTCTTTCAGCCCCATTGATAATAAATGTTCCTGCATCTGTCATCATTGGAATATCGCCTAAGAATATTTCTTGTTCCTTAACCTCACCAGTCTCGTGAATAAATACCCTTGCTGATACTTTTAACGGAGCCGCATAGTTTACCATACGTTCCTTAGCTTCTTTAATTGAATATCTTGGTTTATCAAAGTAATAATCGCCAAGTTCTACCGTAATATTGCCAGTGAAGCTTTCAACTGGAAACAAATCATCTATCGATTCTTTAATGCCTTCATCCAAGAACCATTGATAAGATTTCTTTTGAATTTCCAATAAGTCTGTCAATTCCAAGGTGTTTTTAATTTTGCTGAATGTGCGTCTTTCAGCATGATCTCCAAATTTTTTTGTCTTAAATGCCACTTGCATTCACCCCTATACCTAATATTTTTTGAGTACCTTTTAAATACGTCAACAATTTTCGATTTTATAAAATTTATCCAATCTTGTCAACATTTTTAGCCTTAATTACATAAAAACCTTTGCACTTTTCAACTAGAGTTACCTCATAGTCCGGTTTTAGTAGATTAATTATACTCTTGGCTCCCTGATCTTTTCTTATAACAAACCACAATTCACCTTCACTATTTAAGTGTTTTAATGAATCAAGTAATATTTTTTCCACTACTACTTTCCCTGCCCTTATAGGAGGATTCGTTACAATCAAATCATAATTTTTATCGACACTACTTAAAGCATCACTATAAAAGGCTCTTGCATCCACCTTATTGTTCTTAATATTCATATTGGCTAAATGAATTGCTCGCTTATTAACATCAACCATATCAAAACTACTGTCTAGTAATTTAGAAAGGCTAATCCCAATAAAACCATAACCACATCCAACATCTAAAGCGTTAACATTTTTCTTATCATAACTTTTAAGAAGAACTTTAACTAAATTTAGACTGCCAAAATCTATTTTGTCTTTGGAGAAAACGCCATTATCTGAAGTAAATGAAAAAGGAACATTATTTACTTCATAACTAATTGTGCGTAATTCACTTTTTAAATTTTCGTTATTTGTAAAGTAATGTTCCAATATAATCACCATTTCTTTCCCCATAAGGCAAATATATCTAAATTATAGTCTATTTAATAATAAATTGCAAGTTCTTATTGACAAAAAAAGAAAACTTTTGCTATAATTAAAAAGTGTCAGGAAAAAATGGCGATGTAGCTCAGCTGGCTAGAGCATCCGGTTCATACCCGGCAGGTCGAGAGTTCGAATCTCCCCGTCGCTACCATTTGATTATTACTAGGTTAATCCCTAGTTTTTTTATTATTCTATCTTAAAAATTAAAAACTAAATAAGATTATAGCCCTTTGTTAGCATCTTCTTATTTAGTTTTTTGTTTACTCTTAAATTATTTTTAATTAATTTTATATTTATTCATAATAGCTTCACTTACTTTAAGACCATCAATGGCTGCACTGGTAATACCACCTGCATACCCAGCTCCTTCACCACTTGGATAGATTCCCATAATATTAGATTCGTAATTTTCATCTCTAATTATTCTAATTGGACTAGAAGTTCTAGCTTCTATCCCACAAAGTAAAGCTTCATTATCAGCAAAACCTTTTATTTTTCTATCAAAATTTTCGATTCCTTCTTTTAAGGCTATGTTTAAATTATAAGGTAATAGTTCATTTAAATCAGCTATTCTGTATTGACCTTTTATTTTAGGCTCTAATTTTCCGATAGTCTTTGGCTCTTTATTATCTTTATAATCACCATAAGTCTCCATAGGAATTAAACCATTTCCTAAGTTATATGCTTTTTCTTCCAATTTTCTTTGAAATTTAACTCCACCAAATAAATTATTTCCATAATCAGACTCATTAACCGTTACAATCAAAGCACTATTAGCAACCCCACTATCTCTTTTTGCATAACTCATACCATTAACACACAATCTTTTGTCTTCACTAGAAGCATTAACCACGTACCCGCCGGGACACATACAAAAACTATAAACACCTTTACCATTACTAGCTTTAAAAGTAAGTTTATAAGAAGCAGCTGGTAATCTACCATCTAGAAGACCATACTGGTTTTTATCGATTAAACTTTGCGGATGCATAATCCGCATCCCCACAGCAAAAGGTTTATTTTGCATAGTAAGGCCTTTATCATTTAGCATATAAAAAGTATCTCTGGCCGAATGGCCGATTGCTAAAATCAGTGCCGAACAAGGCACAGTCTCTTTATCATTTAAAACGATACTTTCTAATTTACCATCTTTAATATTTAAATCAGTAAGTTTAGTTTCAAATAAAAATTTTCCTCCTAGTCTTTCAATATTTTTACGCATATTAATGATAACTTTTCTTAAAACATCAGTGCCAATATGTGGTTTATTTACATAAGTTATTTCTTTATCGGCGCCTAAAGAAGCAAAAGTCTCCATAACATATTGATATCTTCCTTCTTTATCATTTACTAAAGTATTGAGTTTACCATCAGAAAAAGTCCCGGCACCACCTTCCCCAAATTGAATATTACATTCGGTATTAAGATGATTAGTTTGCCAAAATTTTTCTACTTTAACAACTCTTTTTTCAATTTCACAACCGCGTTCAATAATAATAACTGGATAGCCATTTCTAACTAAGTTTAAACTTGCAAACAATCCCGCAGGACCACTTCCTACCACAATAATAGGCTTTTTTAAAGGTATAATTCCCTGAGGTCTAAATTCATATTTAACCTTTTTTCCCATTACTATATCTTTATTATTTACTTTTAACAAATTTTCTTCTAAATTTTTATCAAGATTGCATAAAACTTCATAAACATAATATACCTCGGGCTTTTTTCTAGCATCAATCGATTTTTTCACTATTTTATAAGTCAAATTACAATCCTTTGGCAATCTTAATTTTTTTAAAATCTTTAATCTCAGATTAGCCGCACTATCTATATCATATTTTAGTTTTATCTCTCTTACTCTTAGCATATATCCTCACTTACTACAATACTTGATAACCAAGCAAAACCTAAGTTAAAACCTCCACATATACCATCAACATCTAATATTTCCCCTGTATAATAAAGCCCTTTATATTCTTTATCTTCTAACGTATCCTTAACTCTGCTAATTGGAATACCCCCCGTAACTACTTGACTTTTAAATATCTCTTTTGTAGTTCTAACCTCTAAAGTTAAATCACTTAAATTATTAATTAAATCATTCTTTTCTTTCCAAGTTAAACTTTTATAATGACAATTACTCTTTATACCAGCCTTACTAACTAAGATATAAAGAAGCTTATAAGGAATAATACTTTCTAATAATTCAATAACAGTTCTCTGATACAAAGTATTATCTCGTAAAGTCAACCATTTATCGATATTTTCTTTTTCTATATTAGGTAAGAAATTCAAATGAACCTTAACTTTTTTCTTTTGATATAAAGCCTTACTGACAAGAGAACTCAAGTTCATCACACAAATACCACTAATACCATAATCAGTTAGTTGAACTTCTCCTAAATCACTTTTAAGAAACCTATCATTTTCATAGATACTTACTCTTGCTTCTACTCTTATACCTGACCACTTATTAAAAAAATCACCATTTAAAACTAGAGGACATAAAGCCGGCAAAATTGGCGTCATTTTAATTCCTAGTGAATTTAGTAATTCATAATTATTATTCTCTTTTAAGCCCGCCTTACTTCCTATAGAAATAATTATCTTATCGAAAAGCATTTTCTTACCATTTACTAGAACTTGATATTTATTTTCTATTTTTTTAATACCATTAATCTCACTATCTAAGATAGTCTTAATTTTAAGACGTTCAATTTCTGTCAAAAAAGCATTTAATACCGAAGTAGCAGTATTACTCATCGGATAATAATAACCATTTTTAATTCTAGGAACTAAACCAATACTATTTAAAAACTCTTTAACTTTTAAAACATTATCTTCATTAACAATCGTTTTCAAAAACTCATCATCACTAGTATAGTATTTATCTATATCCATATCCTGATTAAAATAATTACAGCGACCATTACCCGTCATTAAAATTTTTTTACCTAAAGTACTATTTTTTTCGATAATAGTTACATCAATTCCTTCTCTACTAAGAAGAATAGCACTCATCATTCCTGAGGCACCGCCCCCTATAATTCCTACTTTCATAATTTTTATATAAAATCAATGCTATAGAGTTTATTTTTTTATTACCATGCATTTTGCTTATTTCTATATATTGATTAATCCTTTCCGTCATATTTTTTCATGGATTTTTATGGCTAATTAGACTTATTTATTTTTTTGTCTTACCAAGCGCAAGCTGTTTTTAGGAGTGTAATCTAGACAAAAAGATTCTTTATGGTATTTTAATTTATCATCAAGAGATATTGTCTTTCTTTTATTTTCTTCTTTTTCAATAAGGGTTGCTATTTGACTATCAACGGCAAATTTTGGTATTTTAGTATTCAACAACTGTTCAATAAAATAAGAATCCCAGTAAGCATTACGACTTATTTTTATACTATCGGTAGTGCCGTCATAAACGATAAGTAAACATTTTTTACTACCGTCATTACTAAAAAGACTAATAGCAGAGCCTTCTATAGAAAGCATTTGAAAGTTATTTATTTTAATAACGATAACTGGCAAATTATATAAGTATGTACTTTTTAGTCTAGCATATAAACTTTGAAATTTTTCTGTATCAGTTATTTTAATGCCTTTAATGGATTCTTTGTGATAAATTTCTTCGGTATCATCTTCAAAAGATAATTCGTCTAAGTCTTTTTCTTTTAAAACAAATGATGATGGATAAGCAGGATATCGATAATTATCATAAACATACTTGTCAATTTTTTGGCTTAAAAATTCATTTAACGGGGTGTTTTTTCTGGCAAGAACATATATTTTGCAAGGATAAGAAGTGGGCGATTCTTTTTCTTGAGAAGCAAATTCAATTCGCATATTTATCCTGTCTGCATCAGTGACATCTGTTTCGACTTTTAAACATTTTTCCATTTCTTTTAATAAGTTCCAGAATACCTGATATTTGCTTCTTAAGCTCGTTATAATCTCAGCAAATGTATAGTAATCTTTAGTTTCATTCATAAACAATTCTCCTTGCCTCGATTATATCACAGCTTACGTTATTTCCACAGGTTAAATACAATTAAAATAACAAAAAAAGTTCTTTTTACAGAACTTTAATAATCTAACTGGTGGAGGATAAGGGATTCGAACCCTTGACCCCCTGCGTGCAGGGCAGGTGCTCTAGCCAGCTGAGCTAATCCCCCAGTCATCAACAACAAATTAATCTTATCATAGAGATATTACTTTTGCAAGTAAAATATTACGTTTTTAACGAGTTTTTTTAAATTTTTAATTAAACCTATCGTTTTCCTTTTTAAGTTATCACTTTATTTTTATTTTAACAATCTGATACATACTAATAACTTTACCACTTTCTAAATAAATTTTTTTCAAAGAATTATCTATCATCTTTATTTTATCAGCAATCAAATAGAATTTAGGATAACGGTAAAAAGTTAGAAGAACAACATTGCCACGACTATACGCCCATTTTAATGTTTCTTCTAACTCATTATATTGATCAGGTGACAAATCAGGCATTCTGGCATAATTTTTCTTATTAACTAAATCTTCTTTTACTTCTTTAGTTTTATACAAAGACTCAAACGCTTGCCATTTAATTTGTCCACGATTATGCACTATGACCACCTATTTTACCATTTCTATCGATGGCAGTTGAATCCGGAAGCAAATTAGAAGCTTTAATAATACTATTGTTGCCATATTTTTCTTTGATTTTATCGACAGCTTCATTTAATTTTTTATTATCTTCCATTATCTTAACATTGCTAAACAAATTAAGCTGAATAGAAGCATCATCTATTAAACCACCAGCTGTAATACTTACCTTTCTAATAGGCATATCATTATAAAACCTATCAAAAATATTCATACAAACAAAGAAAAATTCCTCTTCATCAAAAGTAGGATTCACCTTAATACTATGGTAAAAACCACCACCGACATCTATACTATACCCAATTCCTAGCCCAATTATACTAGCTTGTTTATGATTTTTTCTAAGTCTTCGACAAACAACCTCAATAGTCTCTCGAATTATAATCTTTATATTATTACCATCATAATCTTTAAACAACACTTGACTATTAGAATAACTAGCACTTTTCGGTAGCCTTTTAAAATCGCTAATTACCGATTCATCAATACCATTAGCGTGTTCCCATAACTCTTCGCCAATAATTCCAAATTTTTTTCTTAAGATTTTTTTATCGTACCTAGCAATATCCCCAATATAATACATTCCCATAGCATTAAGCCTGACTTCCATCCTTGGTCCAATTGACCACATCTTAGATAAAGGCGTTATTGTCCATAATTTAGTTGGGATATCATCATAGTTCCATTTAGCAATCCCATCTTTATATTTTTTAGCCTCGGTATCCATAGCCACTTTGGCTAGCAACATATTTGGTCCTATCCCGCAATTGGCGGTAAGACCTGTCCTTTCCGTTATAGTCTCCAATATTTTTTTAGCTAAATCACGGTCTGACATCTGATACATTTTTAAATAATGGGTTACATCTAAAAAGCATTCATCAACTGAGTATATATGTAAATCTTCTTCACTAACAAAATCTAAATATATACTAACAACTTCCTTACTTTTCTTAATATATAAACTCATTCTAGGAGGAACTATTTCATATTTTATCCATGGTGGTATTTCATAAAGACGAGTTCGGGACTTTATACCTTTACTTTTTAAATAAGGCGTAATAGCTAACGTAATCGCCCCCTTACCTTGATTAGGATTGGCTACTACTAAAGAAGTGGTAAAAGGATTAATATTTCTTTCTACACATTCACAAGAGGCAAAAAAGCTCTTTAAATCAATACACATAATATGTCTTTCCATATCTAAAACCTCCTCCCTTAAATATTTTTCTAACTTAATTAATTTATTTTTTTAATATTTCTTTTTAAAGTATTTATATTATACTAAATTTAAACTCTGATATGTAAAAAATTCATAGACATCTATCTATGAATTCTTTTCTACTTTCTTTTGAGCTCTTTCAAAGAAACTTCTTTGAATTTTCTTAAAAGTATCACTTATCCAACTAAAGAACCTAACTATCATACTTAAAATTATTAAAATAACTACCCCAATAACTCCATACATTATATATAGCATCTCTTTATTATAAAGTTCAAAACTAAAATTAATGTTATTAGTCCCCCTCATAATATTACTAAAAGTCCAAGTTAATGTCTTTCCATCTTCACTAACCTGGGTAGCATTATTACTTAAAGCTTTTTCTGGTAGCTCTAGCTTAAAAGTATAACTAACAGCCGGAGGATTAACAAGACTTCCTAAAATACTCTTGTTATTAGTTAGAGCATCAGTCAAGTTAACATAGAAATCAGCCGTATATTTATTCTTTAACCATTTTTCTTCTCTACTAAAGATATATAACTCATTTTGAATATCACTATATAATAAATCATACAAGTTTATCTTAATATTATCACCTTGACTAACAGTATCAATATCCTTAATATTAGCACTTACTTTATATCCAAAATTATCATCATCTTCATAATCAGTAACTGTATAACCATTATTTCTTAAGTAATTAATGTTTTTACTACTAAATAATTCATTAAAAGTCTTATTACCTAGATAATCATTATCTAAAGTAATTAAGTAAGTCAAAGTAGCACTTTTATCTTTTCTAATCTGCATATTTGTACTTATCGTACTACAACCACATAGTAAAATTAACCCAAATACTAAAATTAAACTCTTCCTAACTTTTTTTATCATTTTAAACCCTTTTTTCTACTAATCTTTATTCTTATTCTCATTTTTTTCTTTTTCTATGGAATCATCATCTTTATTATCAACCCCATCAATATCTTTTTCTTGACTATTATTAATATCTTTAGTCTCTAAAACAACTCCATCCATTACATCCTCATTTAAAGGAACTACCTTAGTCTTCACTAAATAATCATGAAGTCCTCTACCATCTTGATTATAAAGAACACTAACCATCACAGCCATCTGTAAAACATTTACTCCTAAAGAAAGATAACTACATATACTTGCTAAATATTCCCTAGGAACTACCAAAGGAAGTAATATCTCTAAAGGATAAACAAAATAGCCATAAACTACTAAACTACGAAACAAATATCTAAATAAACCAATATTCTTTTCATTAGTAGAAACTATCTTAAGACCAGTCATTCTTTTTCCTAAACTAACTCCTTTGGTAACCATATTAAAAATAACAAAATATCCAAAGAACACTACCGTATAAACTAAATAAGTATACCAATTAGCCTTTATCGCCTCATAATAAATATCTTTTGATTTATCCTCATAAACTCCTTTGGCTTCTTTGGTAATATAATCATACTCATCTTCTGATATTTCTTTATCACTATAAGCATCAACAATTAAATATCCAAAATAATCATTATCTTTAATTAAAGTATTATACTCCTCTTCCGTAATTACCTTATCTTTATAATAATAATCAAACATATTTGTCGTTAAAACATAACTATTATTAAGACTACTTAAATTATTACTCTTCTCTAAGGCCTCATCATAAGTTGGATTCAAATACTTGGTATTAGTAACTAATATTACTAATAACATAACTACTGAATAATCAATTATAAAAGCCATTATTCTCTTCATTAAATTCTTATTCTTCATAAACTTTCCTTTTCTTCTAATACACTAAGTATTATAGCATTCTCCCATCAAAAAAAGAAGTCCCAAAAACTTCTACTCTTTAAAATCTATCTAGCAAAATTTCCCTTCACTAGATTACCATATAAACCATAATTTTCTAAATAATTAGCTACTTCTCTACCACGTGCACTATATTCAATAACTATTCCTAAAACATTTTGATATTCCTCTTCGCTTATACATAAATATCTTAAAGTATTAAGAACCGCGGCAAGTGGCACATTAGGTTGTACCAAAAGAACTAAACAATGTAATAACCGATATTTTAAATTTAAGAACGATGTATCCGTAGCTTTACTATCAATATATTTTTGTAATTCTTTTAATAAATAAGCACGCCAAGCATCTTTTTTATCTTCTTTAATCGCCCCGATGGATATTGTCACATTAAGATCATGGAAGATATCATCTTTATAAATTTTAATATTATTATCAAGTTCTCCTTTAGCTTCTACTTGCGATTTTGCTTCCGTAAAATTAATCACATTATTATTTCCCATATTTATTCCCCCTGTGTTAGAAATTTCTTTCAAACGGCTACTACTCTAACACATTGTTTACTATATGTCAAGTAAAAGTTTTCTTAGAACAAACAAAAGTGAGATATTTCTATCCCACTCTAGTTATTTATCATTGTTATGATCAGTTTCATAACCAATACTCAAAAGATTTGTTAACTCTTCTTCTGTTAAAGCATCCAAAGTAGCCACATTCTTTCCTTCGATTAAATTATCACTAAGAATTTTCTTTTTTTCTTGAAGTTCAATAATCTTTTCCTCAACCGTACCTTTATTAATTAGTTTTAAAACAGTAACTTTCTTAGTCTGACCAATGCGATGAGCTCTGTCTGTTGCTTGATTTTCTGCTTGAGGATTCCACCAAATATCCAAGTGAATAACAACATCTGCACTCGTTAAATTAAGCCCTGTTCCGCCAGATTTTAAAGTTATCAAGAAACAATTAGTCTTATCTTTATTAAAAGCATCAACCATTGCTACCCGATCACGCCCTTTAACCGAACCATCAATAACATAGTTAGAAATAGATTCTCTATCTAAGGCTTCCTTAACTAAATAAACAGCACTCTTAAAAGAACTAAAGATTAATATTTTATGCTTATCTTTAATAAGTTCCTTAATAATATCTAGTAATCTCTTAATTTTAACCGATTCTCCTTGATAATTTTCATCTAAAAGACGAGGTGAAATACATAATTGTCTTAATCTCGTTAAAAGCGTAACTATCTTAAACCTAGCTTTACTAAATCCTTCAGAAACAACAACATCATTAATCTCTCTTTTAGTCTCTTCAACTAAACTCTGATATAAAGCTTTTTCTTTCTCTGCTATATCTAAATATTCAATGTGTTCAATCTTATCAGGTAATTCTTTAGATACTTCTTTCTTCTTTCTTCTTAAAATAAATGGTTTAATCTGATAATTTAGAGTATCTAATTTCTTTAAAGACTCATCATCAACATCTTTAATCCCATAAGCATCTTTAAAACGCGTAATTGAATTTAAGTATCCTGGCATAATAAAATCAAAAATACTCCATAACTCCAAGACGGAATTTTCTAAAGGAGTCCCTGTTAAGGCTATCTTAGTTCTAGCCTTGATCTTTTTGATTTCTTTAGTCATACCAGCTTGATAATTCTTAATAGCTTGCGCTTCATCAATAATACAAACTTCAAAATTCTTATCTTCATAATAATCATTATCATTTCTTACTAATCCATAAGTCGTAATAAAGATATTATATTCATTAAACTTTTGCATAATATCTTGACGTTTCTTCTTATTATCAGCCATCACAATATATTTAAGTTCCGGAGCAAATTTGGAAAACTCTTTCTCCCAGTTATAAACTAAAGAAGTTGGTGAGACAATTAAAATTTTAGCATCCGGTTTTAAATCAATTACTCTTCTTAAGAAGATAATAGCTTGTAAGGTTTTCCCTAATCCCATTTCATCAGCTAGAATACCTCCTAAATCGCACTTATAAATAGTATATAACCACTTAACCCCATCTTTTTGATAATCTCTTAACAATTTATCTTCTTCCTGACTAAACTTTACTTTAGCATTCTTATAAGTTTTAAAATTCTTAATAAATTCATCAAAACTAGCATTAGTACTTATCTCTTGATATCTATTATTCTTTAAACTATCAATAAAGAAAGCCCTATATTTAGGAATACTTATTCTCTTTTCTTTTAAATCATCTCCAAGTCCTAAATCCTCCGTTAAAGCTGAAAAATCTTCAAGTTCTTTACTCTGTAAAAGAGAAATAACATCCCCACTCTTTAAACGATAATACTTCTTCTTACTCTTAATAGCTAAAAGCATTGAATTAACTTCATCTTCATTAACCTTATCAATCTGAAAATCATACGCTAAAATATTATCTTTGCCAATGGAAAAATTAGACTTAACTTTAACATCTTTATAAATATTTAATTTCTTTATTTTCTCCGTCGTAAAAATCGTATAATTATTAGCAAAATACTCTAAACCATTATCTAAAAAATTATAAGCATTATCCATATCTCCAATTTCAAAACAATTCTTAGATAAAACAAAACCATACGCCGTTAAATCCGAAATAGCCTTATTTTCAAAATCAACATCTCTTATGATATCATCTACTTTATCAAAATAATCAAACTCACTATTCCCATACTTTAACTTAACATTAGCTCTCACCCTATCTTCGGCTAAATCAAAATAGATACTAATCTTCTTTTCCTTAGATACTTTAATCTCTTGAATATTATTATCAACCACAATATTATTAATAGTCTTACGAAGTAACCCCTTCTTAAATAACTCTAAATTTTCTTTAGCAAAAACAATACTATTAACTCCATTATCATAAAGTTCACAAAGAATCTTACTATCTTCAATATCTAAAAGATATAACTTATTATCATAGATTACAAATCTCGCATCATTATCAACCACTAAATACTGCTCATAATTATCAATAAAGAACTTATATTTATCATCTTCATAATCTAATCGGTAATCCGTTGGCATTCCCTTAACAATATTCTTAATAGGGTTTCCCGCTAAAGTAAAGGTTTTATTTTCTAAAAGTCTTAATAACTCATTAAATTCACGGTTATTTAGTTTTAATGGCTCATCTCTAACTTCATAATTACCAACGCTAAATCTTGAATAGTTAAATAGAAACTCTACTATCTTTGTATCATCTTCATTAAAATAATACTTAGCTCTACTATAAGTTAACTTTTTCCCTAGTTCTAGCTCATCATCACCAAGATAACATCTTCTAAAAGCATTAAACTTATCTCTAGTTTTAATCGTATATTTAATTCCTACCCCAATTTTTAATTTCACAATATAATTACCATCTTCATAGATAATATCAATATCAAGTCCTAACTCTTCTTTGGAAGTAGCAAGCGGTTCTTTAGTTACAAAACACTCAAGGATATTCTTCGATTTCTGAAAAGATATCTCTTCTTCAGTAAAAAAATCATTTTTTTTCTTTAACACACAAGCTAAAATATGACTACATATCTTATCCTGAGCAAAATCAGTACAATTACAACTTTTAGAAATAATTTTTCCATCCTTATCGATGATAAAAGACACCCTGAAATTTCCGCTATAAAAAATATCAACACTAAAATCAACTTGTTTAAGACCATTACTATCGACTTCAATTCCCGTTCTTTTAATATACCACTCTGGAATTGACATGGCTCGGTAATATAAATAATCCCCATACTTTTTTCTTATTTCTTCTGCCCCAACCATATAATTCCTCTTACACTACCTGAAAAATAAAGAATTTTAAGTATTTAGTCTCATCAACTCCCATAAGTTCTGGGTGATCAAAAGCCGCATAAGCTTTCTTAACTACTCTTAGGTTAACTTCGGCTTTTAAAGAAGCAGCAAAGATAGCAGCTGTAAAATCCTCTTCGCTAGCATAATGCGAGCAAGATGCTGTTACTAAATATCCTCCCCTAGGTAAACATTTCATTGCTAAGTAGTTTATCTCTTGATAACCCCTTAAAGCATTTTTAATGGTACTCTTAGATTTAGTAAAGGCTGGTGGATCTAAGATAATTAAATCATATTCTTTATTTTTCTTAAGGGCTAAATTTTTTAAATAATCAAAAAGATCAGCACAACAAGTCTCAATCTCTAAGTTATTTAAAGCAAAATTCTTCTTCGCATCTTCTATAGCTTTTTGGGAGATATCTAACGCTACTACTTTTTTAGCTCCACCTAAAGCCGCATTCATTGCAAAAGAACCCGTATGCGTACAGCAATCTAAAACCGTCATATCTTTTGCTAAGTTTCTTACTAATAAACGGTTATATTTTTGGTCTAAAAAGAACCCCGTCTTCTGTCCTTCTTTAAAATCTACTATATATTTAAGACCATTTTCAACTATCGTTGTTGTTGTCTCTTGACTTAAAACCGGTACCCCTTCATACCAACCAACATACTCTTTTAATCCTTCTTTTTCTCTTAGATTAACATCACATCTTAAATAGATTCCCCTTACAGGAAAATACTCACTTACTACTTCATATAAAGCCTTTAGAATCATATCTTTTCTTACATCTATTCCTAAAGATAATATCTGAACCACTAAACAATCATTAAACTTATCTACCGTTAATCCTGGTAAAAAATCAGCTTCTCCATATACAATTCTAAAGGCATTTAAATCATTAGGCATCACTTTCATTCGGTAACTAAGAGCATACTTAATTCTTCTCTTAAAGAAATCATAATCAAATGTATCATTAGCATTCCTACTAATCAAACGTAAAGTAATCTTTGAATTATCATTATAAAAAGCACTTCCCAAAAACTTATCTTTACTATTTCTAACGACTACAATATCTCCATTTTTAATGCCATTATCCTTCTTCGTAATATCACTTTGAAATATCCACGGATGATTATGTAGAACTCTCTCTTCTGCCTTTTTATTTATATAAACATTTAACTTTTCCATCAAACCACTCTTTTCTAAAGATTTAAAATTTGCATAAATTTATCCTAACACATGATATTTTCTTTAGCAACCCCTAAAGGGTAAGAAAAAGAAGCATTTAAGCTTCTAATTTCTTAAAGATATAACACATATCATCACTATAAATAAGTTCATAATCTCTATTAGCTTCTAAATAATAATGTAGAGTATGATTAACAGTCGTAATTAAATAATCAAAATTATACTTATCTAAAATCTCTTTAGGATCTTCATATAAATCTTGAAGATTAACCGTATCTGGTAATAAATCTTTACTAAAGACATCTCCTAGTCCATAGCTAAATACCTTCACCTTATCTAAGGCATTTAAACTATCTAACTTATATAATAAATACCCTCCTTGTGAATAATCATTATATAATCTCTTCGGCTCTAAAGAAACTAACTTTTCCACGGCCTTATCACTATAAAACCCATCATTATCTATAAGACCAGTATTTCTTAAACTCTTCCCTTGTTTATACCCTACAAAGATGGTTCCTACTACTAAAATACAACAAGATAAGTAGTAAATAGGTTTCTCTATTCTTTTAAAAGGATTCTTTAATGAGGCATAAATATCATCTGTCACAAAGAAATACTTACCAATATTCCAACAAGAATAAATCCCATACATTCCAATAAATCTCTGACTCTTTAAAGCCATAAATAGAAACATTAATTGAAACCCTATCTCATGTAACTTGATATCCTTCTTCCCTAAAATCATATTAAATAAAGGGAATGCTATTATAATAAAGATATAAAGTCCTAAGAAGCTATGGAAACTAGGACTATTCCATTCTAAGATATAACTAGTCATCGAATCATCTAACATATTAGTAAAAGGATACAATAACATCTTTGAACCAAAAGGATTTAAGCAAGAGGCTATAATCGTTAAAACTAAAACAATTCCTAAAGTCTTAATCTGTTTCTTATCTAACTTAAAAGTATTCCATCTATTAGGCTTAAACTTAAATATCTTAACAAAGATATCACACATAAAAACACCAATAATAAATAAATAAATTAAACTACTTGAACCCCCATGAAAATTAATCCATAAAATTTGTAAGATAGGCAACGTATAAATTAACTTCTTAGCCCAAGTCTCATCATCTAAATAACTAAATAAAACATAAACCAGATAAGCTAAAAAAACTAAACTAACAATATAAGGACGAGGCCCCGTCACTTTAAAAAACACTGTCATCAAAAGAAAATAACATAATTTAAAATCTAAAAGTTTTTTAAATTTAAGTCTCAACATCTTAGCCATTAAAATGTAAAGAAGAAGAAAAATTCCTAACATAATAAGAAGACAACCCAGGTGACCAGCTTTATACATAATAAGTTCATTTAACCATTCATGAGCAACCCAAGCTTTACCACTTACCCACGAAAAAAGTTCAGTATTAGGAATCGCATGATTATTATTTATCCATTTACCAACCACAATATGCCAAAAATAATCATTATCAGTTATAGGCTCTAAAGCCATAAATAACCCTAGTAAAATACAAACAATAATCCCCATAACTATTTATCCTCTCTAATCTTTTCCGTTTCTTTAACAATATAAATAGGACGCTTTTTAGTCTCTAAATAAGTTTTAGCTAAATACTCCCCAATAATGCCCGTACAAAAAAGATTAATACCCCCAACAAAGAAGATAATACAAGCTAAACTTGGCCAACCAGCAACCGGATCTGACCAAATAATAGTCCTGATGATGATAATGATTATCATCACAAAAGCAATTAAACAAAAGATTAAGCCAATAAAAGCCGCAAATAATAGAGGTTCAGTCGAAAAGCCAACGATACCATCTACTGCGTAAGAAAATAATTTCCAAAAATTCCACTTTGTAGTCCCAGCACTTCTCTCTTGATTTTCAAATTCAATCCATTTAGTATCAAAACCAACAAAAGAGAACAATCCCTTAGAATAACGATTATATTCTTTTAAAGATAAAATAGCATCAACCATTTGTCTAGTCATTAAACGATAATCACGAGCTCCCGCTACCATTTCAGTTTTTGAGATATGCCCAATAATATCATAAAACCATTTCGTAAATAATTTTCTTAAAGGCGAGTAACCATTTCTTGAGGTCGATTTCGTAGCTACGCAATCATAACCTTCTTCTGTAATTCCTTTATACATCGCTTCTAAAAGCTCTGGCGGATCTTGTAAATCTACATCCATCGTTGTTACAAAATCCCCCTTGGCAGCCTCTAATCCCGCATACATTCCTGCTTCTTTGCCAAAATTTCTCGAAAAAGATACATAACGAACTCTCTTATCTTTCTTAGCTAAATCACGCATTATCGCTAAACTTTTATCTTTTGACCCATCATTTACAAAGATGATTTCAAAAAGAACATAATCCATCTTTGCCATCTGCTTAGCCATTGCCTCATAATATAAAGGAATAGCCTCCTCCTCATTATAGCAAGGCACCACTATTGAAATTAATTTCTTTTCCATAACTTCTCTCTTTCTTCTAGTATCTAGAATTTACTTTGCACAATATTAACGATATCAATAATCAAAAACATAATAATTATTATAGAGAAAATAATTAACCAAGAAGTCGAAGTAATGTTATTAACTGCTAAAGTTACATCCATAATACATAAACAAATACAAATCAAAATAGCCCCAACAATTCCTACTATATCGCCAACTTTATGAAGTTTTCTTCTTCTAGCTTTATTTTCTAAGTAGCTTCTATACATTAACTTATTATTTTTACTAAACATTAACTCTTCAACTGTTGTATCTAAATTAAGAGCTATTAAACTAATTAACTCTAAGGAAAAATCTTTATTTCCGCGTAAATAAGCCTTAAATTCTTTCGGCTTCATGCATAACTTCTCAGCAAATTTATCAATATCCAATCCTAAAAAGTGAATTCTACTCTCTACTGCCAAACCAATTTTTTTATTATTCATAATTACCTTTTATTCCTTCTTTTTATATATTCTTATGTTCATAATTCCAAGCACTTCGAACCATATCTTCTAAAGTCTTTTCACAAGTAAACCCTAACTCCTCACGAGCCTTAGTAGGATCACTATAACACGTGGCAATATCTCCCGGTCTACGAGATACAATCTTATAAGGAACATCAACCTTATTTACTCTTTTAAAAGTTTCAACCATCTCTAAAACACTTACGCCTTTACCCATTCCAAGATTATAGATAAACAAACCACTACGTTCTTTTTCTAATTTCTTTAGAGCTAAAACATGACCACGAGCCAAATCCATAACATGAATATAATCACGAACCCCCGTCCCATCTAAAGTATCATAATCATCACCATAAATACTTAAAGTTTCTAACTTTTTACTAGCTACCCGACAAATATAAGGCATTAGATTAGCCGGAATTCCGTTAGGATTTTCTCCTAATAACCCCGAATCATGGGCCCCAATAGGATTAAAATATCTTAAAATACAGAAATCATTAGTCTTATCCGCCTTATAAGTATCTTTAAGAATTTGTTCCACAAACAACTTACTAGTTCCATAAGGATTAGTAGTCCCTCCCGTCTTACAATCTTCCGTAATAGGAACAATCTCTGGATCCCCATAAACCGTTGCTGATGAAGAAAAAACTAAATTTTTAACATCATACTCTTTCATAGCTTTAAGTAAATTTAATACTGAAGAAACATTGTTCATATAATACTCAATAGGTTTACTAACTGACTCCCCAACAGCCTTGTAAGCCGCAAAATCAATGACACTTGTAATCTTATTTTCACTAAAAATACGACGTAAAATCTCGATATTTTGCATATCCCCTTCATAGAAGGTTATCTCTTCATTTGTAATCATAAAGATTCTATCTAAAACATCCTTTTTACTATTAGAAAAATTATCTAAACCCACTACCTCATAACCAGCTTTAATTAATTCAACACAAGTATGACTTCCAATATATCCACAACATCCTGTTACTAAAACTTTCATTAATTTTCCTTCTTTCTAAAAACAAATACCTTACTTAATACATAATTACCAACAATTACTAAGATTTGACTAATAAGCTTCATAATCTTATCATTGCCATGCAAAATAGTAACTCCAAGTCCCATAATAGCCATATCTAATAGTAAAGTAGTAACCCTAGCTCCAACAAATGAAGTAAATTCTTTTATCTTATTAGTGTTTTTAGATTCAAAAACATATTTTCTATTAGTAAAATAAGCAAATAAGACTCCCGCAATCCAAGAAATAACATTAGCAACTTGAAGCATTAAAGCATTATCTGGATTAATTATTGTAAAGGTAAGTCCATAATAAACAATCAAACTTATAACCGTCGTTAAGACTCCAAAAATCAAATAATTAATGATTTCTTTATACTTTTCATATACACTTTTTATCATAACAAACCTCGATATCAATATATCACAGTTTCTTAAGATTTACTAGGAAATTCCGTATATTTCTTGTAATTTTTTCGTGTTTAATTTATAATCTATATCCATAAGATATACTAGTCAAATAGATTATTTTCATTATTTATATATAGTCTTTTTAGAACTATCATTCTTTAATTTCATAATCAAAAAAAGTATGTAAACTTTTCTAAATTTACACACCACTTACAAAAAATCTAATCTTTAATCATTTACACTTATTAATGTTATTCTCGCATAACCATTACCTTTTTTAGCACAGTTGCTAGTTGGGGTTTCTTCGCTACAAGTAGTTGATATAGTTTTCGTACTTTCTTCTGATGATTCTTGACAGTTATAACAATACATCATTTTTTCATTTAATAAAGAATTACCGATATAGCCAGAGCCACCACCACCACCCTCAGCAGAACAGCCAACATTATAAGTTCCTCCACCACCATAGTAACCAGCACCACCACCAGTTAAGCCATTACCACCTTTTCCGAAAGAACCACCGTAATATTTATCAGCATTATTTCCTAAACCAGCGTTTGTTTGAGTACCACCAGTTGCAGCTTTGTCTTCCTTATTGGCACACTCGCTTAAAAAAATAAAACCATTGTTGCCAATATATCCACCAGCGGCACCACCATTAGCAATATAATAATCACTAAAATGATAAATTCCACCGCCGCCACCAGAAACAATTAAAATATTTGTTTTATAATTTTCTAATTCTGATAAAATACCAGTTTTTGTAGCAATATTGGTTGCACCGCCGCCACCTAAATACAGGTTAACATCACCAACATTAGTCGTGTTACCATTACCTCCACCATTATAGCCACCATTTATACTAGTAGTTGTTCCACCCACATTAACATATATCTTTTGATCTTTATCAAGAGAAATCATTCCTTTTGAATAGCCTCCGTAGCCGCCAACAGTTAGATAAGAACTTCCTCCTTGTGCTCCCCATGTTTCTAATCTATAAGTTCCTGATACTGGTGCAATAAAGTTTTGTTCTCCCCCGGTATAATCAAAATCAAATACAGTTTGACCAGAATAGAAATATAAATTACATTTAGTCTTTTGATTTAAATTATTAATAAGTAAACTCCAAGAATCATTATTCCAAGAAGCTTTAGCATCAGTATCACATACAGATTTTATATACATTGCCTCTCCCTTTTTAGGAACGGTACTTACTAGCTGATTATTTACATAGACTGCTAGATTTTCTTCATCTATCATAGTCTTTTTATTTATCTTAAAAACTAAAAAAACACTTAATAAAGCGATTAATATTAATAAATTTTTCTTCATCATATAGTCTCCTAGCAAACATTTTCATAGAGTTTGTAACTCTATGAAAATACTAGGTGAATACTGGACTTGAACCTTATTAGACTATAATTTTTGACTAGAAATTATTAATTTTTCTTTTGCCTATTAAGCCTTGCAAAGTCAATATTTACCTAAGATAAATCAATTTTTTTTGACTAGAATTTTGACTAAAAAAAGTTAAGCATTACTTAGTTTTTAACTTATTAAATCTAAGTAAATTATGATAAAATTACCATAGAAGAGAAAATATTATTGGGAAAATATACTTTCATAGAGTTACAAACTCTATGAAAAATTGTGTCAACCAAACGTCAAAAAAGCTGATTTTCCATAGCCTTACTCATCTATACTAACCAAAGTTATTCTAGCATATCCATTACCTTTTTTTGCACAATTTTCCGTTGGTGTTTCTTCGCTACAAGTAGTTGATATCGTCTTTGTACTTTCTTCAGATGATTCTTGACAATTATAACAATACATAACTTTATTTGTTAACAAAGAATTTCCAATATAACCAGAACCACCAGCTCCGCTAGAGTCATCATTTGCACGCGTTCCGCCACCGCCACCGTAATAACCAGAACCGCCACCACCAGAATTTGGTCCCGATTTTCCACCAATTCCAAAAGCACCACTAGCTCCATTATTTACATTTTGGGTAAAAATTGCGCCTTGACCACCTGCAAATTGAGTTCCACCGTTGGCAAAAACATTAGTTAATAGTACATTATTTTCAACTGGACTAGTACCTTTTTCTCCAATATATCCACCTGCGGAGCCACCAATTCCAGTAGACAAATTAGAACTTGTATCAAAATTGCTGCCACCGCCGCCACCAGAAACAATTAGAATGTTATTTTTATAATTTTCTAAAGATGAAAGTAAACCTGATTTATTTGCAATATGAGTTGCTCCACCACCACTAGCACCATAATTTAAAAATGCAGTTCCATCAGCAAAAGTTGCCCCATCACCGTTATAACCACCAGAAGTTATTTTTCCAACATCTGAATTATTAATAACGCCTTGACCACCAACATTTATAAAAATATTATCGTTAATCTTTAAATTAATTGTGCCAAGAGAATAACCTCCATATCCGCCATGCTTTTCTACAGTATGACTTCCTCCTTGTGCTCCCCATGTCTCTAATTTATAAGTTCCTGATACTGGAGCTATAAAAGTTTGTTCTCCACCAGTATAATCAAAATTATAAATGGTTTCTCCCGAATAAAAATATAGATTACATTTAGTCTTTTGATTTAAATTATTAATAAGTAAACTCCAAGAATCATTATTCCAAGATACTTTAGCATCATTATTACAAATAGCCTTACTGAATAAAGCTTCTCCTTTCTTAGGAAATTCCGTACTATATTCATCATTTATATAGACAGCCATTTCTTGATGAAAATTTTTTTCAAAATAAATTTTCCCTAAAAGGCCTATGATTATCAGACTTCCTATTATATTAATCACTATATTTTTCTTCATCTAATCACCTACTATTCTTATTAATCTTATCATCTTATGGACTTTCTGTCCATATATTTTTATGGATAATTTGTCCATACTATTATTAGGATGTGATGAGATGACTCATAATGATAACTATTACTTTAATTTAATAAGAGCCAACATAAAAAAAGAAAGAGAAAGACAAGGTCTTACTCAACAACAACTAGCAGATAAAGCTGGCATCTCTATGAACTATCTAGCTAAAATTGAAAGCGAAAAAATGCAACGGGGTTTTAGTATTACTATTCTCGGACGATTGGCCGATGCCTTAAACATTGATATTCAAGATTTTTTTCAAAATAAGCATTAAAAAATATGTAAGAAAGACTTATCATAAGCCTAATATCTTACATATTTTTATTTTTATAGTTACTTCTTTAATAAATCTTTTATCTTCTTCTTAATTGTTTCTTTATCAAACCCTAAAGCCTTACTAGCATCACTACTACTACCACTCGGCATAACCTCATCAAGACCAATAATATTTTCATACTTTGTATAACGACACCAAACATCTTTACTACTAGCCTCAATAACAATAACTTCCCCTGTAAGTAATTTATTTTTTTCTTCCAAACTCATCTTATCTAAAAAAGTTTTACAAGGTACAGATACTACTCTTAAATCAATACCATCTCCAGAAAGTTCTTCAGCTACTACTAAAGATAACGTTACATCAAAACCACTACTAATAATAGTTCCTGATAATTTTTTTGCTTCTCTAATAATATAAGCTCCCTTTTTAACTTCACTAGCCTTTGTCCCCTTTAAGATATGCGTTATCTCATTACTTAACACTAAACAAGCCGGTTGCTTTAATTCTAAAATACTACTCCAAGAACCAATAATCTCATTAATATCACTTGGACGATAAACCGTAACTTCAGGAATACTTCTTAAAATATTTAAGACTTCAAAACTTGACTGAACCTCACCATTTCTTGACTCATTAAAACCATCATGAGTAAAAATATACGTAACTGGAAGTCTCATTAGCCCACTCATCTTAATACCTTCTAATTCAGAATAAGCATATCTTAAATAAGTAGCTCCAAAAGTTCTAAAACCATAAGTAGCCATTCCACTTAAAATACCACTCATCGCTCCTTCTCTAACTCCAAAAGAAATATTACGTCCTAAATAATTTTTCGTCGTAAAATAAGCCTCTTTATTAAGATTAACTCGGCAACTACTAGCCATATCACTAGCGCCTCCTAAAAAGTAAGGTATTTTATCAGCAATAATATTCATAATCTTATTATTAGACTCTGTCATCTCTTCTTGATAAGAATTCTGAATCTTAAAAGCATCTCCATTAAGACTATAAGAAATATCCTTATTATCCGCAAATGCTACTAACTTTTTAATCTCTTCGTTAGGATACTTAGCCATTGCCTCATGATACTCACTCCATAATTGATAAGATTTACTTACTCTTTTATTTATATCTTTACGATACTTCTCTAAGACTTTCTCATCAACATTAAACTTCTCTGTACTAAAACCATACTTTCTCTTAATATTTTCTAAGTCATCTTTAGTTAAAGCATGATCATGAACTATATTAGTATTTTGATTAAATGAATCTTTTCCAATAACTGTCTTTATCTCAATAAAACTTGGCTTATTTAAGACTCTCTTTGCTCTTTTAATTGCTTTATTAATCTTATCTACCGATGAACCTTCAGATACATAATCAGTCTGCCATCCTAAAGAAGAAAACTTCTTTAAAACATCATCCGTACTTGATTTATCTAAAGAATTATCCATCGTCATTCCATTAGAATCATATAGGACAATTAAATTTCCCAGATTATATAATCCTGCTAAAGAAGCCGCTTCCATTAACAACCCAGACTCAATATCCCCATCACTTACTAAACAATAAATATAATGATTAACTAGTTTTTGATTTTTTACATACTTGCTTAAAAGACTTTGATAATACTTTTCCCCCATAGCCATACCAACCGCGCCACTAAAACCATAACCAGCTGGTCCCGTCGTAAAATCAATGCCCTTAGTCTTTAACATATTACTAAGAAGAGGACTCTTACTATTAAACTTACCAAAATCTTTTAAATCTTCTAAAGTTAAGTCATATCCTGCCATATACATATTAGCATACACTAACCCCGCGGCATGAGCAGCACTTAAAACTAAGCGATCACGATTTAACCAATCTGGTACTGAAGGCATAATATTTAGTTCTTTGGTAAACAAAGTATAGATAATACTACTAGCGCCCAAACTAATCCCTGGATACCCATTTTTACAAGCATCAATCATATCTAAGCTTAAAATCTTTAGTATATTTATATATTTTTTTGACTCATCCATCTTAATCTTCCTCTTATTCTTTTTCTAATAAATCTTCACATAGTAAATAAAGTTTCTTCATCGCATTATGATTATCCCCTTTAGCCATTGAAGAAGCCATCTTCTCTAAAATTTTCGGATTATTAACAATATTTTTAACCTCTCTAACTAACCCAAACGAGGTTCGAAAACGTAATCCATATCCATTCTTCGTAAAAAATTTGTAATTAGCAATCTCTTGTCCCCCACTAGCATTAATCATCATAATTGGTTTATGAAAATATAAACACTCCGTCGACTGAGCTCCTCCTGGTTTTGATACAATAAAATCACAAGCTTGTAAAAGTTCTGGTACATTAGTAGCAAACCCCAAAGTATGAACATTAGTAATGTGATGTTCCCTAATATAATTATCTACAAATTCTTTACTTTTCTTATTATTACCTGCAATAAAAATGATATCAAGATTTAGGTTATTCTTCATTAGTCTCTTAATATAAGGGATAGAAGCCATCGACCCATTACCCCCACCGCCGAAGAAAACACAAACTAATCGATTATCCTTAATTCCTAATTTCTTTAAGAAAGTCTTAGGACTAAAATCTTCACTTACATAAGGTGCTATAGGAATTCCTAAAGGTTTAATTTTCTTTTTATCAATTCCTCTTTTAACTAAGAATGGCACTTCGCTCTTATCACCTACAATCAAATAATCATCACATTTATAGTCATTTAACCATAATTCACAAGACTCATAATCAGTCACCACCGTTACTAACTTCGAATGAATAAACCCTTTCTTATTATAATGACTAATTAAACTACTTCCAAAGAAATGAGTAGCAATGGTTAAATCTGGATTAAACTCTTTTAAAAGATTACGTACTTTCTTATTCTTAAAAAGTGTCGTCGAAATATAATCTGCTAAATAACCTCCTATTACGTTATTACTACTCTTATAAAACATATCATGAATTATAGGAGTCTTTAACATAAAGAAAGAATTAACTTTCTGAGAAATTTTCCCAATTAAAGGCATCGCATAATCCATTAAATCAACACACTTAATCTCCAAATTTACATTTTCATTTAAGAAATACTTTTCAATATATTTACCTATCGCCTTATGACCATTACCATAAGAAGCATAGATAATTAAGATTTTCTTTTTCATAACATATCCTCTAATCTTAATTATACTAAAAGTCCCAAAAAAAGTATAGAACTAAATCTATACTAACCCTTTTCCTTAAATTTACCCATTACTTTAAAACTCTTTTAAAACTTCTAATAGCTTCACTACTATCTAGAACTCCCCTTGTTTTAAAATGTTTCATCTCTAAAGAAATCCTATTTAACTTAAAGAAGATATCCTTATTAAAATCAATAAAATTCTTCTTTAAGTATCTATTACTACGCCAATTAGGAAAATGAAAATTTAAGTATTTAAGTAAAATATTAATCAATTTTACTCTAGTATCTTCTGTATGAACATTTCTCTTTACCCTTTCAATTTCTAAAAAGATATCCCTAATAAATAAAGCCTCTATTTCCTCATAATACTCATTTAATAGTTTTCCACTCTTATATAAATTATACATAATATCTAAAGGTCTAATAACATTCTCAACATACCCTAAACCATCTTCTAGATAGCTATTTCTTAAAGTATTCTTCCCTTTTCTAACATAATACTTACTAAAACTACTAAAACCAATCTTATCTTCTTTAGTTAAATAATAATAAAGATAAGGACTAGTCTCATTAGCCTTTAAATGATAATCCGGTAATTTAATACTACTCTTCTTAAAAAGTTTACCATTAATACTACTATCAATCTTTAGAAGATTTCTCTTATCTTCACTAATTCTAAATTCTCTAGGAAAGACGGTACTAGATTCCGTGACCAATCTATTCTGTAGATAATCCATCTTCGCTAGAATAACATTACTATCAGTATATTTCTTTGTATACATCAATTCATAAAGATAAATTTTATTAAGATAATCATCACTATCTAAGAATATTATATAAGATCCTTGTGCAGCTTCTAATCCTTTAAGTCTAGCCTGCATAACTCCTTGATGGGGTAAATCAAGAAGTCTAATCATCGAAGTATATCTCTCATAATAATCATTTAATATATAATAAACATCTCTTGGAGCCCCATCACTAACCAAGATAATTTCTGTATTAGGATACTTTTGATTTAATGCCGAGTCCAAACATTTCTTTAGATTATCATTATTCTTATAAACTGGTATTATTATACTAATAAGTTCCATATATTCCCCTAAAAATTGTCTTTACTCTATCATCTTTTTTACCCAAAGTCAATCATATTTAATAATCTTAAGAATTTTATTATCCCTAAGTAATATGATTAATTAGGGTGATTTAATGTTCTATCAAGATAAACATTTTAGAATACGTTTAGTCGTTTTATTTATAACACTTCTTTTAGTAGCCGTAATTCTTAAGGTCTTTTATATCCAAGTCTTCCAGTATCAAAAATTAAATAGCCTAGCCAATGACTTATGGCAACGCAATTTACCAATCACTCCTGATCGTGGATTAATTTTAGATCGAAATGGTAAAGTCTTAGCTAGTAATATTACTACTACTTCTCTATACTTAGTCCCCAATCAAATAAAAGATAAAGAGACTGTAGCTAAAACTTTAAGTGAAATTTTAAATGTTTCTTATGAAGAAATGTATAAACATGTCAGTAAGAAAACCTCTATTGAAAGAGTCCATCCCGAAGGCCGCCAACTATCTTTTGAAGTAGCCGATCAAATCAATAGTTATAACTATGATGGTGTTTATTTACTAAAAGAAGCTAAAAGATATTACCCATATAATGAACTATTAAGTCATGTCTTAGGATATGTAGGTATTGATTCTCAAGGTCTATCAGGATTAGAACTAAAGTATGATGAAGAACTAACTGGTACTAAAGGCTCTATTAAGTATTATAGTGATGCCAAAGGAAATAGATTAGCCAAAGCTGAGGAATATACCGAACCAGTAAGTGGTAATAATATCTATTTGACCATTGATTTAGACCTCCAACAAGCCATAGAAAGAGAGCTAGATAATGCGGTTCTTAAGTATAATCCTGAGCATGCCCTAGCTATTGCAATGAATCCCAAGACCGGAGAGATTTTAGCTATGTCTTCAAGACCAAGTTATAATCCCAACGACTATCAAACTTATACCCAAGAAGTCTTAAGTCGTAACCTTCCTATCTGGATGACGTATGAACCCGGTTCCACGATGAAAATTACAACTCTGGCCGCTGCTATTAATGAAGGAGTAGTTAATCTATTTACCGATACTTTTTATGACTCTGGAAGTATTAATGTCGATGGAGCTACCATCCATTGTTGGAAAGCCGGCGGTCATGGAGCCCAAACTTTCTTAAATGTCGTGGAAAACTCTTGTAACCCTGGTTTTGTTAATTTAGGATTCCGCCTCGGCAAAGAAAAATTATTTGAGTACATAAACAATTTAGGTTTTGGAAAAAAAACAGGTATTGATCTAACTGGCGAAGCCACTGGCATCTTATTTAATTTAGATAAAGTTGGTAATGTCGAACTTGCCACAACCGCTTTCGGACAGGGAGTTTCAGTTACTCCTATCCAACAAGTTAGAAGTGTCTCCGCTATCGTTAATGGCGGAACCCTTTACCAACCGTATATTGTAAAAAAGGTAGAAAATGCCAAAACAAAAGAAATTATAAGTGAAGTAAGTCCAACTGCCGTTAGACAAATCATCACAACAGAAACTTCTTCCCTTGTCCGTTTTGCTCTGGAAAATGTCGTTGCCCATGGTTCGGGCCGCAATGCCTATATCGAAAACTATCGAATCGGAGGCAAAACTGGAACCGCCCAAAAAGTAAGTAACGGACATTATATGGTCGGCAACTATATTCTTTCTTTTATTGGTTTCTTGCCGGCTGATGACCCGGAAATTGTTTTATATGTAGCAATTGATAATCCCAAAGGTGTAACCCAGTACGGAGGTGTAGTAGCAGCTCCGATTGCTAAAGCTATCTTCCAGTCCTATATTGCTAAAAATAATGTGGCTAAGAGTAAAGAAACCATTCCCAAAACTTACACCTGGCTAGATACTAAATATAGTATACTTCCAAGTGTCATGGGAAAAACTATAAAAGAAGCTAATAGTATATTAAAAAACTATAAAATCGAATATTCTGGAGAAGGTAATAAAATAATCTACCAATCCCCGGAACCCGACTATTATATTGCTGATGGTTCCACCGTTAAATTAATGCTCGGCGATTGACATTTAATATGTAAATAAATTATAATTATAACTTGTGCTGAATAATTTATATAGTATAATAATTTCAAGGATGTGAAAATATGTTAATATTAGCAAAAGCAGCAATGGCTTTAATGCTGGGCTTTGTTTTATCGATAATAACCGGGGTTATTTTAATTCCCCTTTTAAGAAAATTACACTTTGGTCAAAGTGTTAGCCTAACTCTTGGTGAAAGACATTTAAAGAAAAATGGTACTCCTACTATTGGTGGTTTAATATTTATTATTCCCACAATTATTAGTCTTTTACTTTTATGGTTCCGTGGTAGTATTGAAATGACTTCCAACTTGCTAATTGTCTTATTTGTCTTTATTAGTTATGCCCTTCTAGGACTTGCTGATGATCTTTTAAAGATAGTATTTAAGAACAATAAGGGTTTAAGTATTATGTTTAAACTACTTATGCAAACTTGTATAGCTTTAGTCTTCTTCTATATCTTTATTCGTAATGGTGGAGTTCCTGAGATTAGAATATCTGCTATTAACTTATATATTTATATGGGATGGACTTATGGTTTGTTTATCCTCTTCCTATTAGTTGGAACTTCTAATGCTGTTAATATTACTGATGGCTTAGATGGTCTAGCTGGTGGCTTATCAGCGATTGCCTTTCTAGCATATGGTTTAATTACTTGGAACACTACTTGGCTTGCCGGTTACCAAGAAATTGCTATTTTCTGTTTCGTCCTAATCGGAGCTTTACTAGGTTTTCTAGTCTTTAATACTCATCCAGCTAAAGTTTTTATGGGTGATACAGGTTCACTAGCGTTAGGTGGTTCGCTAGCAGCTATTGCTATTCTAACCAGACATGAACTTTCTTTAGCCGTAGTCGGTGGTGTTTTCGTCATTGAAACCCTATCTAGTCTTATCCAAATTATAGCTATAAGAAAATTCCATAAAAAAGTATTTAAAATGGCTCCTCTTCACCATCATTTTGAAAAATTAGGTTGGGAAGAAAATGATATCGTTAAACTATTCTGGATTGTGGGTTTAATTCTAGCAATGTTAATGATAACTTATAATGTATGGCTATAAAGTACCACTTCTTGGTACTTTTTTTCCTAACTTTTTCTTGCCTAAACCATCTCTTTATGATATCATTAAGTAGTCGATGCGATATATGGTCTGTTGGTGAAGTGGCTTAACACATTGCCCTCTCAAGGCAACATTCATGGATTCGAATTCCATACAGACTACCAATGAATTTATTACTTGGGTTTTTACTCAAGTTTTTTTCTTTTCTAGTATATAATTCATCATTAAGTCATAAATATATACTAAGTGAGGTCAATATGAACAAACAAAATCTATGGTTTATTACCCTATTTAGTATTATCTTAGTCTTAAGTATCTATTATATCAGTATGCCTTCTAATATCTTAGAAGAATATAATAATAGTAATACTAATACTAATGAAACAAATAATTCTAAAGAAACAGTATCTACTGTTAATGAAGAAACATCTTTAGTAGCTTTAAGAGTAGCAGCCGATGAAGAACTTCTAACGAAATTAACTAATCTTCAAAATACTATTACTGATAAAGAAAAAACCGTTATGGAAAAAAATAATGCCTATGAAGAATTAATGACTCTTAATGAAAATAAAGGTTTAGAAGAAAATATAGAATCTAAATTAAAAGAAAAATTTTCTTATGATTCCTTTGTTAAGATTAATAAAGATCAAATAAATATTGTTATCTCTAGTACTAAACATGACAAAATGATTGCTAATAGTATTATTAAAGAAGTCCAAAGTATGTTTGACACTAAAAAGTATATAACCGTAAAATTTCAATAAGAGTTTACTAATTAATAAATACTCATAGAATACTATTAGGTGGTATATATGAGTTTATTAACTAAAAGAGAAAAAGAAATATTTATCCTTCTATTAGAAACTAAATCCACTAAAGAAATAGCTAGTATCTTAAGAATAAGTGAAAAAACCGTTCGCAATCATATTTCTAATGTCATTCAAAAACTAGGAGTTTCTAGTAGAAGCAGTGCTATCATTGAACTACTTAAATTAAAAGAAATTACTCTTTAAAGACCAAACGAGGTCTTTTTTAGTTTAAAAATTTAAAGAAAGTAAAATTTTCTTGTTCTTAGTTCCATCCTGTAATAACAAATTCATTATATAAGAACTTCTTAACTATCCTATAATTATAATTAGTTTAATTATTTTTACTATATTTATCTATAATATTCTTTAATTCTTTATCTAGATTATTATAATTCATTCTACTTCTAAAATGTAATCCCGATTGCTCATTAACAAAACAACTATTCTTAAGAAGTTTAAACTTCCTAGTCACCTCAGAGTAACTGTCTAAATTGTATAACCATTGACATCTAAATTTCAATTCATCTTTACTAGACTTTTCTCTAACTAAAACGTTCAAATTATAAAGATTAAAAATACCAAGAAAAATGATATATCAAAAAAATAATAACTCTTAAATATTAAAAAATAGCCAAATTAAAAGAGCAAGAAAACAACTTTTACCAATCTGATTAGTAATAATCAGCTTGTTTTTCTTACTCCAAAATAAACCTCTTATAGATAATTTTCAATAACTTTAACTAACTTTGCAACGGACATTCCACATTCTTCTAAAAGTTCGGAAGCCTTAAAGTCAGTATGGAACTTTTTAGTTATCCCATAATTAAGGACTTTAATATTACTATTAGCAAAATAACTAGCAACATTAACGCCATATCCCCCTTGCAATTCACCATCTTCCAAAGTCATAATCACTTGATGGTCTTTCTTTAAGCTATCTAAAGTATCATAATCCAAATCACTAACATTCAAAGCATTTATAACTGTGATATCTTTATTCAACTGTTCTCTTAAATTTTTTCTCACTGCTAAGGCCATCTCTAACATAGGTCCCACTGCAATTATAGCAACTTTTTCACCTTGACAAACAATTCTATTCTTTAAAATATTTTCAATTTCATCATTTTCAACTTCACACCAGAAAGCTGGGACTCTAATACCAACGGGATGATTACTCTTCGTAGTAGCAAACTCTAAAGACTTTTTATATTCTAAGACAGTTGCTGGCGCCAAATAAGTAAAATTAGGAATGTGACTAAATTCTTGAATATCACACATAGCAATATGCGTATCACTATTCATTCCATATACTCCTGGTTTAATAACTAAAATTGTCGCTGGATTATCATTTAAACATAAATCATGACTAACTTGATCATATACTCTTTGTAAAAAAGGAGCAAAAGTACCAAAAACCGGAGTTCCCCCATTTTTAGCAATACCACTAATCATGCCAACTGCATTTTCTTCAGCAATTCCAACATCAATAAATTGCCCTCTTTTAATATACTCATCTCTAACGCCTTTAACAAATCCCATACTACTAGGAGTTGCCGCACTCAAAACTACTGCTTGGGGATTGTTATCTAATAGTTCTTTTAAACTATTAAAAACCGTGTTATCCAAAAGCACTGGATTAATTAAAGTTCCATCTAAAACATTAAAAGGACCACCACTATGCCAAGCTTCCCTATTTTCTTCAGCATACTTTAAACCTTTTCCCTTAATTGTATGAATATGTAAAACGACAGGATGATTAATACCTTTCACCGAATTAAATAATTCTACTAACTTTCCTATATCATGACCATCATCTAAATAATGATATTCTAATCCCAAAGACTTAAAGAAATTGTTATTAGAAACCCCCTTCATTATTCTAAGTTCTTTTAAATTCTTATAAAAGCCACCATGATTTTTCGCAATGCTTTGGTCATTATCATTAACAATAATAATCAAGTTATTAAGATACTCCCCTGCATAATCTAAGGCCTCTAAAGCTTCACCCCCAGATAAAGAGCCATCTCCAATTACAGCTATAATATTTTCTTTAGTCTTTTTTAAATCTCTAGCCACCGCTAGTCCTAAAGCTAGGGATACACTAGTCGAAGTATGGCCAACTTTAAAGAAATCATGTTTACTCTCCAAAGGATTAGTATAACCCGTTACTTCATAAAATTTATCATCATCAAGATAAGCTTCTTTACGTCCAGTTAAAATTTTATGCGGATAACATTGATGAGAAACATCAAAAACAATTTTATCTTCTGGCGAATTAAAGACATAATGAAGCGCCACCGTCATTTCAACCACGCCTAAATTAGGTCCTTTATGACCGCCAATCTTACTAACTCGATTGATAACTGCCGCTCTTACTTCATCGGCTAACGGCTGTAATTCCTCTACTTTTAATTTTTTTATATCTTCTGGTCCATTAATTTTTTCTAAATACATTTAATACACTCCTTTTAATTCTTTTATATTATACTACTTTTTTAATTTAGAAAATTCATAACTAAATCAATTATAACTTTTTTCTCTTTCGGATTAGACTCAGCAATAAGTAAAGTTAGAGCGGCTAAAGTATTATTATCAATAACTTGTTTATTTTCTTTATATAGAAGGTCATAATAATTTAGAAAATAGATAAACAAAGTTGCCGCAATTCTTTTATTGCCGTCAATGAAAACATGGTTTTTAACAATCATATATAAAAAGTTAGCAGCCTTTTCTTCAATACTTTTATAAACATCTTCGCCATCAAAGGTTTGATAAATATTGCCGATTATTGATTGTAAGCCTTTATTTCTTTCAATAGCAAAGATATCACTTTCTTCATTGAATCTTAATTTTTTAATTACTTCTATACAGTCTTCATATCTTATTTGTTTATGACTACTATTTCCCTTTGGTTTTAATAAATTTCGATGGTCATAATCATCTAAAAGGTCAAGAGCTTTAGAATAGGTAGCAATCACTTTTAGAATTTCTTTAGCATCGACATTTTCTAAATTTTCATTTGTTCTATTAGCAATATCTATTAATTTCACAGTCTTTTCTAAATAATCTAACCTTTTTTGATTTATGGCATAACCCTTAATTAAATAGTCTTTTAATATTTTATTAGCCCATTTTCTAAAAACGATACCATTTTGAGATTTTACTCGATAACCAATCGAAATAATCATATCAAGATTATAATAATCAACTTGATATGTTTTCCCATCTTTTGCAGTTGTCGCAAATTTTGCGACAACTGAATTATCAAGTTCTTCTTTTAATGCATTATTAATATGTTTGCCTATAGTTTTAATATCTCTATCAAATAATATTGATAGCTGTTCACGATTTAGCCAAACGGTTTCATCTTTCACATTAACTTCTAATTTTACATTTTGATTTTCAAATAATATTATTTCATTTTTCATATTAACCTCCTATTTTTTGTTTTAATTTATTATAATCTTCGTCTTTTACCGGTTCACACACTCATTTGCGGTATTTTCTTCCAGCACTTCGATGGTGATAGACTAAGCCAAGAATTTTTAGAAGCCCCATACCAATGTTTAACATTAGCTGGAATAGTAATTACACTATCCGTTTTTAAAAAAAATTGTCTCTTTAACCTCTTCTTGATACCAACCATAGCCAGAACATTTCCTTGGATTAGTTAAGGGGTTCAAATAACTATTTCTACTAAAACCACTAGCATAAGCCTCATTAAAAATTTTTAATCCAAAAACATTCTCTTTTGTAAATTTTTTTATTTATTAATCTTCTTAATTTTAAGATTTCCTCTTCATTATACCCATTTTTAAGTATTACAAACTATCTTAAAAATTTTATTATATCAGCCCTAATTTTTTTAATTATTCTCCTTCATCGAAGTTATTTTCTCAGCTAATCTTTTTATAAAGAATACCTGACTTGAATTGATATATTCCAAAGCTTCTTCTAAAGTAAACCATTTAATTTTGTCCATCTCGGGAAAAGCCTGGATCTTACCTGATTTAATTGGCCATTCTAACTCAAAAGTATTACTTTTAAAATTAGAAATATCACCATCAAAATAGCTTTCAAACATAATAACTAATTTATTATTAGATACTTTTTTACTTGCTAAGTAGTTAATCGGTTTATCTAAAAGCAAATTTGTTTCTTCACCAACTTCTCTTTTCGCTGTCACAAGAACCTTTTCTCCCGGTTCACTTATTCCTTTTTGAATAGACCAAGCTCCTTTATCTTTTTTATCCCAATAAGGGCCACCAAAATGAGTTAGTAAAACATAATATTTTGTCGCCTCTTTTTTCCATAAAATGACACCAGCACTTCTTTTCATCTTATTTCACCAAATCTTTCTTTTTCCTAATCTTTATAAACTTCTTTTAAAAGATTGAAGGCTGTTTCGCCTTTGACCCCACGACATAAAAGTCAACATATGTCATGTCAATAAGAGCTTAATGACCAAGCAAAAAATTTTCATTTTAAATTTAAAGGTATAATTTCTAGGCGTTATCGTTACCTCTTCACCATAAGAAAACTCATAATCTAAAGTCCTTCCCATATAAAATTTTTTTGTTTTATAAGTTACTGCTGTACACATACTAATTCCTACTTTCTTTATTTATACTCTTATTTTATTTAAGACATTTCTTTTTCATCATTTAAATCGAGTCAACTTTAATATTCTGTTTCTACCCAATACCAATTATTCTTTAATTTTTCTACATATGTAATTTTATGACCTGTCTCGTTTTTATATATTAAAGACTCATCACTGCTAGAATACATTAACTGGACTGAATCTGATAAAACTCCTCGCATAATCCAAAAACAAATTAAAACGCCATCATCATCATTTTCATAAACTGTAATCTCACCACTTGTAGATACCTTTTTCAGTCTTCTAGGTAACTCGACATTTCCATTTTCATCAGATACATAATCTCTATTCTTAATCTTAGTTATTACACCTTCTCTTTCATTTTTATAAAGTACCATTTCTAAATTAACTCTACACTCTCTAAAAGGAAAGAAAAGACTAAATAAAGGAATTATTATATAAATTATTAAGGCTATAGTACTACTTTTCTTTTTAGTCCTTACTATATCAATTATTGTTAAAATTAAGAATATATTATAAATTAGAAAAAGTATTATTATAGGTATAGCAATTAAAGAAAATAACATTTGCAAAATAATATCACAATACCAATTGTATAAAAAGCATAAGATAAATAATAATATTGCTATTACTAAGTATCTATTGTCTTTATTAATTCTCTTCATATATCTCCTAATAAATTTTAAGATTAATCTATCTTAAACTCGCTATATATATTAAACTCTTCCTTTGAGCCATCTGCCTTTTCAACAGAAACATTTTTAACTAATCGATACAGCCCTTTATCTAAAGAACCATACCCATTCTTCCAATCAAATTTTAATACTACACTATCCATATATTTAAGATTATATGCTGGTAAATCAAAGTCTAGTTTTCCCTCTAATTCTTGCCAATTATCAGCGCTTTTCTTTTCGATTTTATATTCATTACCATAAGTAATATTAACATCACTATCATTTTTTAGAATAAAAGTGGCTTTCGTTTTCTTTAAAGTTCCTTCTATTACTTCTAAGTGTACATTGTCTTTAACAGTGTCTAAACTATTGACCTCTCCATCTAATTTATGTTCATTTTTTAAGCAATAATTCGTTGTTTCTTGTTTGAAATCATTAATATTCATTTGCCAAGAACCAAACTTAACCTCTTTATAACCACACAAGGTATTAAAAACAATTACTTTATAACCCAATCCCATATACTCTTTGGAACCACCATCTTTATATATAGCTGTTCTTACTACAAATATCGGTCTTTTTTTATCTAAAGCTCTTTTTTTATCAATACTTCCAAAAATAATGCCACATCCCATAATAACCACAAGAACCATAATTCCAATTTTTAAACCTTTTTTCATCTTCATTCCCTCACTTTAAAAGATAAATTATAACCTATTAAAAAGTAAATCAAACTAATAACTCTTTCACTTTCAAGATAACATAATAAATTTTAAATAACAAGAAAAAAATAGTGAGTTTACATATTTAATTTAATAAATATCTTTATCACTATTTTCTTTTTTTATTCTTCTTAAGCCAAAGTACACCTAAGATAATTAGTAAAATTGTTGCTCCCAATGTTATTACTAAATATTTTGTTAAATTCAAGTTTATATTTTTATTATTTTCTTTAGGCTTATTATCTTGGCTCTCATCCCAAACAATATCTTCTTTATCATTTTCTTTTCTTAAAACATTAATAGTATATTCTTTAATCTCACCATTTTCGGCAGTTACATCTAATTTTATTAAATTATTACCAACTTCTAATTTATATATCCCATTACCATTTACCGTAGCCTTACTATCTAAGGTCTTAGCATTTACTTCTAATTCACTAACTTCATTTAAAACTGTAATCTCATAATCAAGTATATCTTTATTAAAATCAAGACTACCACTACTTAAGGCAATTTCTTGGAGATAATTATTATCCGCTTTAACGACTTCTGGTTCTCCTTTTTTCACCTCGATATTTTGATTATCTTTAGAGTTTTGATTATTTTGTTTATTATTATTCCCATTATCCTTTTTATTACTACTATCACTTTGATTAATATTACTAGGCACTTCATCTAAATATATAAAACCAATAGTCTTGTATTCAGTAGTATAAATACTAGTTTCTAATTTACAAGCGGCTCTTTTGGCCTTTTTTCTACAAGCTGTTTGACTAGATTCATCATAAGAATTACTATCACATTCTATAAACTCGGGGTCATCTTCATCAATACAATATTTATCAGAATCCCATATATACATATACTCGCCACTTACTTTTTCAACATAAGCAACATGCCCATACTCGGTAATATCCCAGACAATAATTGAATTACTCTGCGGTTTAATGCCAACTTTAAAGCCAGCCAATTTAGCCGAATTATATCAAGTCTTAGCATTACCCCAAGCTGGCAAAGAAACACCTTGCATATTTTTTACTTTATCCCAAGTATACCAAGTACAATTAATCCCATAAGGTCCCGTATTTTTATAAGGATTACCAGTGGCCCTTGCCCAAGTAAGCTTTTCTAAACTTAAAATACAAAGTAAGGCAAATATATAAATTTTAGATTTTTTCATAATCCTTACCAACGATTGCAAACAAGTCCTAGTTTAGTACAAATAGTTTCATCTAGCACATTACCATCTCTACCTGCACGCATATCCAAGAAATACTTAGTTCCATTTAATGTAGCTGTAGACATTCCTTGATATTTAGATACCTTTGGATAACTAGATAATTTAAATTGAAGGTCATAATAATCGTAACAATTATCATCAAGGCAAATTAAATATTCCTTATTACCAACCGTAACACTTTGATAATCACCTTTTAAGCCAGCAACATCATCACATTCTTTATAATTTCTTTCTTTTGCTTCCTCTTCAAAGCAGTATAACCCTGTACTTATTTCATATGTCGGTTTATCATTTAAATTATAATCACTTAAGCCAACTTTTACCTTAGCATTCTTAACTTCTTTAACAACTACTTCTGTAATTTTTTCTCTTTTAATTTCTTTATTATTCTTATCATACGTTACTTTATAGGTAATCTTTTTTTGACCATTTTCTCCAACTTCAACAGTCTCTTTTTTACCTTTTAACATATTAGTTTCTTTAATCTCTTCAGTCTTAAATTTAATATCTTCTAAAACTTCTACCTCTTTAGTTGTTGTAGTTTCTTCTTGGTGGTCATTACTATTATTATCTTTATTTACCGTATTATTTGCCGGTTGATCTTTATTACCTTTATTGTCATTATTATCTTTATTATCTTTATTATCATTATTATTTTTTGAACTACTATCTTCATTAGGAGTTTCATTATCTTTAGAAATCTCTTCACTATTCATTTCTTTACTAGAAAGAAGAGTCCCATTAGCTAAACTAATATTAAAATAGCCAACCGCTTTATCATCTTGTAAGATTAGAATTTGATGATTACCAGAAGTAATATATTTAGAATTTAAGATTTCTTCAATTCCTTCAATATAATGCTTTCCATCCTCACTAATAAGCGTAAATTCTCCCAAATAGATAGGATCTGAAAAAGCCCATAACTTGATTACTTTACTTGTATCTAAAGAGCCAAGATTAGTTAATTCGACTTTTTTATCTTCTTCAATATTAACTTCTAATTTACTAGCACTATTTAACATTTCTTTTAAATTAATGTCATTTCTTATTGACTCTTTACCATTATTCTTTTTAACCGCAAAGCCAATCACAAGACCAATAATAATGATTAATAGACCAAGACAAACCCCAATAATTATTTTATTTTTCTGACTTAAATCTTTCATAAATAAATCCCTAACTTCCTAGTTTTAGTAATAATATTTTTCGCCTTCCATATTGCCATAATATACTCCGTAATATGTCTTGCCGCAATCATCAATTATTTTTTCACAACCATAAGTATAAGCTGATATTCCATTAGCATTAAAGTAATCCCAAGCTTCTTGATGGTCACCACTTTTTACGCAAGTATCTTTATCTTCATAAAAATAGGTATACTTATTCTTAAATTTCTTTGGTGTACATTTAACTTCTTCTTGTTTTGGTTCTTCTTTCGGAGTTTCTTCCTTTTTAGGTTCTTCTTTTACTTCTTCCGTCTTATTAGCCGGTTTAGTCATTTCTTCTTTTTTATTACTCTCTGCCTTATTAGTCTGATTTTTATTGGTATCAGTACCATTAGTATCAGTAGAAGTACCACCACTTTCATTAGTAGTCTCATCAGTATTATTATTATCTAAAGTTGGCTCATTAAGTTTCGTTGATTTTAAAGACTTATCTTCCATAATCTCAATCCATATTAGCCAAGCGATTTATCATTTTGCATCACTAAAAGACGATGATTACCTGCTTCTAAATTCTTTTCTTTTAAAACCTCATTTAATCCTTCTAAATAATACTTATCATCTTTCTTTAAGAGTTTAAACTCTCCTAGATAAATAGGTTCTGAAAAAGCCCATACCTTTACCTCATCTGATGTTAATGTTTTTTCTAAAGATGTTAACTCTATGTTCTTATCCTCATCAATAAATGTCTTTATCTCTAAAGAATCATTTAAAATATCTTGGAGTTTAGTAGTTTCTTTACTATCATCTTTTTTTACCATAGTAAATCCAATTAAGCAAGCTAAAACAATTACCAAAATAACCCCTGTTACAATTAAAATTATTCTCTTCTTTTCCTTATCCATATAAATACACTCTCTTTCATTAACAAGATACCACAAGAAAATTTTAATAGCAATATTTTTTTGGGGTATTTTTACTGTGATTAATTAATAAAAATATCTCTACTTTTTTATTCAATTATTAGCATTTGTCTTTAAAATCCCCACACTTTGAAAACACTATTCTCAATAATGAGTATAGAATAAGCATAAAAATTTTTGTTCCAAGTTGAGTCATATAAATTATTTAATATTATCAATAAAAATAACCCAAAATTAACAAAAAACATATTTTAGGACTAGTCAAAACCACTTTTTTATGGTATAAGTTATTTGTATGAGTTTAGTTTTGATATGTTCTTTCAGAAATAATAATCTGAAAGAGAGCATTCAAAACAAAAGATATACCTAGAAATAGGTATATTTTTTTGTCTCAAAATAATTATAACTAATGAAAAAAAGACTACATATCCATCACCTATAGTTTTAAAACTATCCTGCGATGATTATATGGTTTGAAACAAAATTCTACCAGTTTAAGGAATTTGATAAACCTAAATACTAACTATCCCAAAACCAATCTCATCTCAACATATTAATCCCATTTGGGAGCAAATATTAATTATTCATAAATGTAATTTTCTTGTCATTTCTTTATCTTCGTGATAAGAATTTCTAAAAAACTCTAATAATTCTTCAACTTCTTCTTTCTTATAATCACAAAGGTCAGCTATTTCTTGCTCACTATATTCTTTATCTACTCTACCATATTTTAATAAAAGCATATAAATATAATCATCATTAAGACTTATATTTATTCTATTAAGAAGATAATTATTCTTAAGATACATAATAATCCCTAAATTATATAATTCTCTATTTCTTTTTAACATATTAGTTATCTTATTATAAACTAAATTATTTATCTTTGCCTTCGTATTTTGCTCTAGAAAATGATAATCTTCTTTTGTATCTCCTTCTTTAGTAAATCTAAGTCCAAGTAGTCTCTTATCTTCTAAAGATAATGCCTCTATTACTGTTATTACTTCTTCTTTACTATAATAATCTAACTTATCTAAGAGATTATTATTAACTCTACTAATACTTAACCCTTTCTTTAGAAGTCTACTCATCTTACCATAAATTAACCTTTCTAGAGCCTTACTCTCTTCTTTACCTAGATGATACTCTTCTTTTGGATATAAATCTTCCTTATACTTAAATCCTAATAAATCTTTTTCTTTTTTAGTTAAATTACTAACTACTAAAAGAACATCCTTCTTTTGATACTCTCTAAAGATTTCATAAATACTATTAATATGTTTTTCTTTAAAATCATTATTCTTTAAATACTTAATAAAGACTAAATACTTCTTAAGTAAAGGATATATTACTTCTCTAAACTCATTATCCTCTAAGATTTTGTCCTTATCTTGATAATACCTTTTACTTAAATACATAACTTTTTTCTGGTATCTACTAGGTAACCATAATATAGCCTCTCTTACTAAATGTCTTTCTTCTAGTGAAAACAATCCTTCTATAGCAACTCTTTTCTTCTCTAGTTTTTGTTTTTTAAGTATACTAGGAAGCATCTGTCTTAAAATATAACTTAATCTCTTAGTGCTTTCTTGATCTATCTTATTAGAAATATAATATCCCTCTTTAGTATACCTAAGATTAATTAAATCTCTATCACTCTTAGTTAAACTACTAAGTCCTAGATCTACTTCTTCTTTAGTATAATCTTTGTATCTTAAATATAAATTCTTCTTTTCTTTAAGACTTTCTACTTCAAATTTATATTCTACATAATAAGATAAACTAATCACACTAATATTTATATCTTTAAGATGTTCCTTCTTTAGATTATCTCTATATCTATAAAGACCACTACCAAGTAAATAAAAGCACTTATTCTCCTTAATTAATCGGTCTGTAAGACTACTCTTAAGAATAATTTCCTCTTCTTTAAGAAACCTTAAGACTTTAGTTAAACCCTCTAAAAAGGTTTTATAATCACTTATATTAATGAATATACTATTAAAATAATTGCTTAATACCTCATAAGAATTATCCCTTAGCTCTTCTTTTAAAAGTTTCTTATATAAGAATCTTAAATTATTCAAAAGACAAATCTTAAATTCCAAATTATCATTTTCTTGAAGTTCTTGAATACTCATTAAGATACCCTTCTTAACAAGATTAGTATAATCTTTCCCATTAATCTTTAAGAAACTATACTCTCTTTTAACCCCTTCAATAAGATTAAAATAAGTCTTATAAATATCTTGATAATCAAAACTATATTTGTCCATCTTCTTTCTTCTCCAATCTTAAAACCTTATCTTTCTTATCATACATCTTAAGAATATCTTCTATTAAGACTATATCCATATCTAGTAAGATACTTATTTCCATCCTTGAATAGCAATATCCATTAATATACCCTTTTTCCATTAAAATAACCATTAAGACTTTATTATCTAAAAGAGCATTTAATTCTTTTAAATAACTATTCTCCAAAATATATCTAGCTACTTCAATTCTCTTAAAAATATACTTATCTCTATTTGCTTTAGTTTTAAAAGCCTCTAACCGATTTCTAAAAACACCTGAAAAGAAAATATAAACCTTCTGTTTAGTCTTACTATCTAACGCATAAAAACTATGCTTAAGATTATATTCTTCATCATATCTTAAATTAAATAACGCTCTTTCTTTAAAACTTAAGTCTTCTACAACATTTAAAATCTCTTCTTTTGAATAATTATTATATTTATAAAATAAGTCATTTAGATAACTATTTCTCTTATGAAAATTATATAAAATCATTTCCATCTTACCAACTATCTTATATATCTTTTGTTTAACCTCTTCATCTAAATAAATAAACTCTTCTTTAAAATTATAATTATCATCATATCTTAGTCTTAAGAGTTCTTTTTCTTCAGAACTTAAACTATTAATCACCTGAAGAATTTCATTCTCTGGATACTCTTTAAATCTTAAGAAAAGCCCCAACTTCTTCACATATTTATCTTTATTAGCTAGTAATCTAGGAATTTTCCTATAAATAAGATTTTTATATTTACTAAGTTCACTATTTTCTAAAGGAATCTTACCTTTCTTTTTCTTTAAAGCACTATCATATCCTAAGAATACTAAATTTCTTTCTTCTAAAGATAACCCATCTATAACCAGCATTATCTCATCCTTAGAATAATTCTTATATAAAGCTAATAAATCGTTTCTTTGATTATCCTCACCCTTTAGAAGTACCCCAATTCTCTTCTCTATTTTATCGATCTCTTTTAAAACTTTCTTTTCTAAATAACGAGCCTCACTCTTCAAGTTATACTCACTATCATACTTAAGTCTTAAAAGTTCTCTTTCTTCTTGGGACAGCTCATTTATACAACAAATAATCTTCTCTTTAGAATATTTATTATACTGAAATAATAAATTTATACCTTTCTTATAAACCTTACTATTTCCTAAGATTCTTTGCAACTTGAAATAGATTACTTCACTTAAAATCTCTCTATCTTTAAATTCCCCATTTTTGTTAAATTCTAAATTTCTATAGTATTTAATAAGTACTTGGTAATCACTATCTAAAAGAAACTTTATTCCCTCCATTATCTCTTCTTTAGTATGATTATCATAAATAAGATTTAAATCTCTAAAAAAGTCTTCCTTCAACATCTTATCATTAATAAGTCTTGGAATTTTTACCGTTACTAAGTATTCAACTTTTCTTTTGACACTACTACTTTCACTCTTAAAACTCTCTAGGACATTAAAATTACTATCATACTTCTTATATAATAAATCCCTTTCTAAAGAACTTAAACTTATAATTGCAAGTCTTACTTCTTCTTTAGAATACTCTTTTAAACTAATATAAAGATTAGAATTATATAACTTAATACTTCTTCCCTCTTTAAGACTTCTTTTAATCTTATTATATACTAAAGAATCTATTCTCTTTTTTGTATTTTTATCTAAAAGTACTGCTTCACATCTGTACTCATAATTCTTAGTATATCTTAATAATAATAATTCTTTTTCTCTAGGATCTAATGTTCTTAAAACTCTATCTACTTCTTCTTTTTTGTAGTCTCCTAATAAATCGTATAAACTCTTACCCTTACCAATCTTGAAATTTTCTTTATCTTTAGTAATTTTATCTTCCTTAAGTAACTCCCCCACCAAAGGATAAATACTATTAAAAAAGACTTTATTATCTTCTACTGTATAATTATTATCTTGACTACTAAGAAACCTTTCTCTTTGAAAGATAATCTCTTTATAATTATCACTTAATAAAGACACAATCTCATCAATAAGATAGGCCTTATATTCATAGAACAAATCATATATTGAAGACGTATTAATTATATGAACATTCTCTAACTTACTAGGAAGTAATACTATCAAAAGATACTCACTATCTAAATAATCCTTTCTCGTTAAGAGATTCTTATCAATAAAATACCCATTCTTATCATATAAACGTCTAATTAAATTCTGATATTCTAAAGAAAGACTATTTATCACAAGATCAATCTCTTCTTTTGAATATTTTTCAAAATACTGATATAAATTTATGGCCATATAATCCCCCATGTATCTTAGTATTTTACCTCTCTAAAGAATGTTTAGCAAGTAATTTTATCTTCTAAAAGACTTCTTTTCTTCTCTATATAAATATGTCCTTTCTTCATATTTTTGATTTTCTATATAATACTTATCATTAGGTATCACTAATTCCTTTAAAGCCTTTAAAGTATCATCATCTAAGGTCTCATAATTCTTAAATAAAGCTTTAATATCAGAGTTATCATAATCTCCTAATAAAGGATTATATAAAGAAATATTTCCCATCACTGTTATTCCTAAACTTTTAAATATTTTACTCAGACTAACTAAAGAGTTATATTGATATTCATTAATTACTTTAGGAATCTCTATTACGACACTTCTTAGATTAATCTCATTAATAAGTGTTAATACTATAAAGTTTAATCCTCTCCCATAGATAATATCATTAAGCTGTTTATCCCTCTTATAGCCTAATTTTTCTAAAGAAACATTATAAATGCCCGCTAATACTTCATCTAAAGTCTCTCCATGACTCCCAAGACCATCCACCATCTCTTTAGAATTATCAAGTCCAGGAATATTATAAACCCCAATTGTCTGTTTAGGAGTAATAAGTATAAGACTTCCTAATCCTTCAGGAACACTCATTCCATTTTTTATATAATAAGCATTCTCTTCTCTATAAAATTCATTTATATCTAATTGTTTAAGCTCCATAATACCATCCTCTTTCAATAAATAATGCTCTCTATCTTAAGTTAAATTATTCTTTAACCTGACTCTTAAAGCATAATACTTATATTTCTCACCGGTAGCCAAATCTTAACACTATTTTAATCATTTGTCCAGCCCTAAATTTAAAAAAAAGACAATAAAAAAGAAAAGCAAAACTACTCTTCCCTAAATTTCTTCATAATTCTTAACGTATTAATAATAGTAAGTAAAGTAACCCCCGTATCAGCAAATACCGCTAACCACATATTAGCATACCCCAAAGTACTTAATAACAATATTAAAACTTTAACACTCATCGCAAAGATTAAATTTTCTTTAATAATTTTCTTCGTATATTTAGAAATATTGATTGCTAAAGGTATCCTATCTAAATCATCACTCATTAAAACAATATCACTAGCTTCTATCGCAGCATCACTACCAACACCACCCATCGAAATACCAATATCAGCTCTTTTTAAGACTGGGGCATCATTAATTCCATCCCCAACAAAGATCGTTATCTTATTCTTATTAATATCCTCTAAAGCCTTAAACTTATCTTGAGGTAACATTTCATATTTAATTTCATCAATTCCCAGAGTATGTCCTATCTCTAAAGCAACTTTTTTCTTATCTCCTGTAAACATATAAGTCTTAAAATTATTGCTCTTTAAGTACTTAATAGTCTCTTTAGCTCCCGCTTTAATCCCATCATTTATTAAAACTGATGCTACATGTTTACCATTAATATTCAAATGTAAATCCGTATCTATCTTACATCCACATAACTTACTATTACCAATTAAAATATCCATATCATTTAATTTAAAACTAATCCCATTCCCACTAATCTCTTTGAAATCTTTGATATCTTTTGTATCTACTTTATCCTTTTTTAGATTTACTATGGACTTAGCAATAGGATGATTTGATAAAGACTCTCCTTTTCTTAAGATTTCTATTACTTTATCTTTAGAATAATCCTTATCTAAGACCTCTAACCCTTCGACTTGAAAATTCCCACTTGTTAAAGTACCTGTCTTATCGAATATTATATTATTTCCATTACTTAGATTATCTAAATAATTACTCCCTTTTACTAGGATACCCTTCTTACTAGCAACTCCTATTCCCGTAAAATAAGATAATGGCACCGATATTGCAATCGCACAAGGACAAGAAATAACTAAGAAAGTTAAACTACGATAAAGACTAGTTTTAAAGGAAATCTTAAAGACTAAAGGTAGTAATATAGTAATAAGAATAGCCAAGATAATAATAATTGGAGTATATATCTTACTAAACTTAGCCACGCTAGTCTCCGTTTTAGTCTTCTTATCCGTCGCTCTCTCTAATAAATCTAGAATCTTACTAACTGTAGAATTAGAAAAAATACTAGTAGCCCTAACTTCTAAGACATCTCCCATATTAATACTCCCTGATAATACTTCATCTTGAGGATTTACCTTAACTCCCTCACTTTCTCCTGTTAATGCAGAAGTATCAAGAATACTACTTCCTTTAATAATAACCCCATCTACGGGAACTTTTTCCCCCTTTTTAACAACTAATACATCATCAAGTTTAACCTCCTCCACTGGAATCTTAACAGTATTTTTACCATCTATTAAATTAGCATATGGTTCTTTAATATCTAATAAGTCTTTGATCGACTTTCTGGAATTATTAATAGCCTTCTCTTCTAAGATTTTACCAATCGTATAAAGAGTAATAACCATCATTCCCTCTAGGACTTCTCCAATAAATAAAGCCCCTAAACAAGATATCATAATCAAAAGATTTTCATTAATACCCTTACCTTTCCTTAACATCTTATAAGCATTAATACTAGTCTTATAAAGAAGTAAACTATAAGAAATAACATATAAAATAATTTTTATAATTCTGGGAATTGGTAAAAAGTAACCAAGGAGTCCTACTAAAAGAGCTATAATTAAAGTCCCCAGATGATACTCTTTAGAATCATTATCTTCTTCATTCAAAGAAACATAAGCCTCCGGTTCAATCCCCTTAATAATAGAATTCAACTCTTCTAAAGAATAATCCTTATCCGATTCATAAGAAATTCTACAAGTATTAAAATTAACCACTGCTTCTTTAAAATCATCCCGCTCATTTAGCATTTCTTCTATTTCTCTAGCACAATTCGCACAATCTAAATTGTTAATCTTATATTTATATTTTTTCATTAGTCTTCTCCTTTTAATTTATGATCTATGTGTTCTATTCCTATTTCGTATAATTTAGTTATATGAAAATCATCTAAACGGTAATACACTTCTTTGCCAACTTTTCTATACTCAACAATTCCGGCCTCTCTTAATAAGGCTAACTGATGCGAAATAGATGACTTTGTCATATTTAAGACATTAGCAATATCACAAACACACATTTCATTCTTATCTAAAACCCACAAAATCTTGGTTCTCGTTAAATCTCCCAGTAATTTAAAGACTTGAGAAAGACGCTCTAACTCTTCTTTAGATGGTTTGTTTTCTAAAGCTATTTTTACCATTTCTTTATGAATAACATTACAATCACAGACATTGACATTTTCCATTTAATACCTCACTAGCTGAATATTCATTCAACCATCACAGTTTTATTATAGTTGAATATTCATTCAACTGTCAATCAAAAAAGAAAAATACCCTCTAAAAGATATTCTCCTAATTTAGTTAATTCCGTATACGAAGCATAATCATCTTCGTTGAAATCACCATTTCTACTTTTACTAATAATTCTTTATAACTCTTTCTCCAGCTTTTCCAGTTTTTCTAGACTTAAGCCAGTTGTCTCCCCAATGACATCTTTAGATATTTTCTTTCTTAATAAATTTTTAGCAATTTCTAATTTGCTTTTTTCTTCTCCTTCGGCTAAGCCTTCAGCCTTTCCTTTAGCTTCCGCACGATAAGCATAAGTATTTCTAATTAACTCTTCATTAGTTAATTCAGTATAAAGCTCAATTGTCTCTTTATC
>UQXO01000004.1 GCA_900545005.1 uncultured Mycoplasmatota bacterium
TTAATACTCGAGGACATTCCAACATTTTTAAAAGAATTAGGTAATGGATTTACTTTTATTGATAACGAATATAAGATTAAATTGGATGATAGATATAATTATATTGATTTACTGCTTTATAATATTAAATACAAGTGTTATGTAGTTGTAGAATTAAAAGTAACTGAACTTAAGAAGGGACATACTGGTCAGATTATGACTTATATGAATTATATAGATAAGAATATAAAAACTATTGAAGAAAATGATACCGTAGGAATCATTATTTGTAAGCAAGACAATGAATATGTAATTAAATATTGCTCTGATGAGAGAATAATTGCAAGAGAATATGAATTAGTATGATATAATTTGTAGGGTGTGATAACATATTTAAAAATGCTAAAGAGCTGAGAGATTTAATTAAGTTGAGATAAACTAGATGAGATAGGAGATATAAGATTAAATTTATAGATATAAAAGGAGCTGGTTTCGCCACATGTAAAGAATATGCATTTTTAGAACAAAATATTTTAAGCTTTCTTGGATATGAAGTATATATGGCTGCAAATATCTCTACAATGACTAAATTGTTTTTAGTTTAACAAAAAGGGGATTTACAAATCAAAATTTTAATGTTATCTTGAAACAAGAGAGGGCAGTAATATGGCAAGTCAGAGTAAAATTTATTTTTTAAAAGATCGTAAAGACTACGTGAAGAAATTAACTAATGATAAAATCATTAATATCATTGGGACTAAAGGGGCTGGAAAAACAACAAGTGCTAATAAGTATATTGATAATGATAATTACTTGGTCATTAATTGTGATCGCTTATATGATATGCCAACTGATAATGCCCTTGAAGATGCTTTTCTCCCTAAAGTAAAAGAATTCTTAATTAAAAAATATGGTGAAATTTATACTGGAGAAAAGTTTGGAATTTGCTATGATGAAATAGTGAGTTTTGCTAAAGAGAATAAGAAAAATCTCATTATTGAGGGTAATGTCATCTACGATATTAAGCCAATTACCAAACTTAAAGGTACAGTAATAGCTAAAAGAACTGGTGTATTAAAATGCTTTTTAAGAGCGGTTAAAAGAGATTATCCGACTTCCTACTTTTTGAAGTTAGAAATTGAAAAATATGGTCCTATAATGGGTAGAATATCACGACTTAAAAATATTATTAAGAGAAGAAAAAGTATTTTTAAAGAATATCATACAATTGAAAACGACATTGAGGAGTTAGAAGAATATGTACCAGGAATTAGATAATGTTAAAATTGAAAGCAAAATTAAATTGAATTATTTTGCTGACATAGTTAGCCATTTAATGTTAGAATAAAGGCAAGGAGACCTAATATGAACTACTTAATTTCAGGAACATCTAATTACTTAATTAATAAAGAAATCACTAAGATAATTGGTGAAGAAGAGTATACTAAAGTTGATTACTTAGCAAGTACAATGGAAGAAATAATTATTGAAGCTAGTTATAATGATTTATTTGCTAGTAAGAAAAATATCATTGTGAAGAATGCTACTTGTTTTAGCGAAAAAAATGATACCGCTACCAAGTTACTAGAAAAATACCTAGAAAATTCTAATCCCAATACAACTTTAATCTTTATTACTGATAAAGTTAATGAAAAATTAAAAATAGTTAATTTGATGAAGACTAAAGCACATACTATTCTTTTGAAACCGATGTATGCTAGTGATGCAACTTCTAAATTAATGGAAGAAGTAAAAAATCTTGGCTATACTATTTCTTATGAAGATGCTAAATATATCATTGATGTTTCCCTAAATAACTTTGATATAGCTATGAATAATGTCAACAAAATTTGTCTGTACTATAATAATCCTTGTAAGTTTATTAGTAGTGATATCAAAGCTTTGACCTCGCTATCTTTAGATGATAATTTGTTTCGCTTTGTCGACTATGTTATCACTGGTAATTACACTCAAGTCTTTAAAATGTTAGAAGATTTTAAAATCCAAAAGATTGAGCCTTTTATTATCTTTAATATGCTAGCTAGAGAATATCGAAATATGCTTCTAGTAGAAGAGGCTTATCATAGTAAAAATCAAGCTACTTATCTAAATGCTTTAAATTTGCAGAAGTGGCAACAAGATAAACTTCTTAAGAATTGTACTAATTATACTAGAAAATCTTTAGAAGATGAACTAGTTAAGTTAGCGCAAATTGACTTGGATATAAAATCAGGTAAGATAGATAAGAATTTAGCTTTAGAGATGTATCTTCTTAACTTGAGTAACTAATCTAATATAAACTATTTAAATACAAAGTAGAAGTAAAAACGAATTTAAAAGTAATAATTAATAAAATTAAATAACATAAGAACTTAGAGTGTTAATTCTAGGCTCTTTTTAAATCAGATTTTTTCAATTACTTTGTCTTAATTTTTCCTATAAATGGGTTCTTTTTCCTTTTGTAAGAGCCAGTTGTATGCTATAATACTTCTTGATTGATAAGAAAAGAGTGTTGCTATGAATATTTTTTATCCAGATATCTATGCGAAAAATATTTACACAATTAATTATAATAAATTAAAAGACAAGGGAATAAAGTGTCTTGTTTTTGATTTAGATAATACTTTGGTTCCTGTAAAAGCTAAAATGACAACTAGAGAGGTTGAAACCTTTATTAGAAGATTGTGTCAAAATAAATTTACTGTCATTTTGATGAGTAATTCTCCTAAAAAGAGAGTATCCTTATTTAAAAAAAGTCTTGATATTCCTGTCTTCTCTTTTTCTATGAAACCTCTAAAGAGAAAGTATAAAAAAATGCTTAAAGAATATGGCTTTGACTTAAGTGAAGTAGCTTGTATTGGGGACCAAATAATGACGGATATTTGGGGTGCTAACAGAATGGGCTTTACTTCTATTTTAGTGGATAAAATGACTAAAGAAGACTTTAAATGGACGAAATTAAATCGCATAGTAGAAAGCTTAATCTTAAAGCATTTTCATCGCAAAAAACGTTTTACTAAAGGAGAGTATTATGAGTAAGAAATGTATTGGCTGTGGAGCTGTTTTACAAAATACCGATAAGAATAAGAATGGCTATACTCTTAAACTAGAAAATAAATACTGTATGCGTTGTTTTAGGATTGCTAATTACGGAGATTTTACGGCTACTAGACCAGAAAAAGATAATGAGAAAATTATAAGTATTGTCAATTCGGCGGAAGAATATTGTTTCTTTTTAGTGGATGCTACTAATATCAGTAGAGAAGTAATTGCTATTTATGATAGTATTAAGACCAGAAAATGTCTCCTTTTAACTAAGATTGACCTTTTACCTTTAAATATCAAAGTGAATAATTATCTTAAGAATTTTAAGAACATTTATCATATTAAAGAAGAAGTTTATTCTCTAAGCTCCTTAAAGAAAGTTAATGTTAATAAAATCTTAAAGATAATGGATGATTTAAGTCTTAAGAAAGCTTATATCTTGGGATGTACCAATGCTGGTAAATCCACATTAATTAATACGATGTTAAATAATCCTACTATTACGACCAGTAGAGTTCCTAATACGACTCTTGATTTTATTAACCTTTATATTGAAGATAAAATATTAACTGATACTCCGGGTTTTTCTCTAAAAGAAACACCTTTTACTACCGATAAGAAGTATCTTAAGAAGTTAGACTATAAAGAAAGAATTAAGCCTTTAACTTATCAGACTAAAGAGACTACTAATATCATTATCGAAAATACTTATCGTCTAGCTAATTTTGGACTTAATAGTATTACGACTTACTTTAATAATAATATTGAAGTTAAAAGAGATTTTAAATCAGCTGATGAGTATTTTGAGACTAAGATTATGGCTAATACTGATATCGTGATAAAAGACTTAGGCTTTATTAATGTTAAAAGACCATGTAATCTAAAAATGAGTAAGAATTTAGAAGAATTAGTGGAATTTAGACCATCTTTAATAGGAGGCCAAGATGAGTAAAATTCATGTAATGAGTGATAATCTCGCTAATAAAATAGCGGCCGGTGAGGTTGTTGAACGCTCTGCATCAGTAGTTAAAGAATTAGTTGAAAACGCGATTGATGCTGGTAGTTCTATTATCACCATTGATTTAGTAAACGGGGGTTTAAACGGGATTACAATTACTGATAATGGTTGTGGAATGGAACATGATGATGCCATTTTATCCTTTCAAAGACATGCTACTTCTAAGCTTCTAAGAGAAGATGATTTATTTTTCATTTCTACTTTAGGATTCCGAGGAGAAGCTTTACCATCTATTGCTTCCGTTTCCGAGGTTGACCTAATTACTTGTGCTACTTCTATCGGTACCCATTTGCATATCAAAGGTGGTCATTTAGAAATTGATGAGCCAGCAGATAAAAGAATCGGCACCAGAATTAGTATTAAAAATCTTTTCTATAATACGCCTGCTCGTTTAAAATACTTAAAAAGTGAACCAACTGAGTTAGCTAATTGTGTTTCTTATATTGAAAAAATCGCTTTATCATATCCTGGAATCAAGTTTACTCTTAATAATAATGACCGTCTTGTTGTAAAGACTAGTGGTTCTGGTAACTTAAAAAAAACTATTCATGAGATTTATGGTTTACAAGTATCTTCTAAATTAATTGAAATCAAAAATAGTAATGATGATTATGATATCAGAGGGTTTATTTGTAAACCAGAAATTCTTAAGTCTAATCGTAATCATATGATTACTATCGTAAACGGTAGAGTAATTCGCAATAATGATTTAAATAGAGCCATTAATGATGCTTATTATACCTATAAACCGGATAGTAAATATCCGATAGTCGTTATTAATATTGAGACCGATCCAACTTTAATTGATGTTAATATTCATCCGACTAAACAAGATATTAAATTTAGTAAACAAGAAAGTCTTTATAATTTGATTACGAAAACTATTAAAGATGCTTTATATCAAAATCTCTTATTACCTAGTGCCATGGAAAGATTAAAAGCTACTACGGATATTATGTCTAAAAATGAAATTAATTCAATTATTGAAGATAAGATTAATCTAGATAATAGTAAAGAAAATGACTATTTAAAAGAAAGTATCCAAGACCAAAAGGGAACTCAAGAAGAATTTGAATTTAGTGTTAAAGAAGAGGAAACTTCTTATAATGGGGAAGAAGAAAAAGAAAATCCTGATGATAAGAAGCATCTTAATAAAATTAAAATTTTGAATTTACATCCGATTGGAGCCATCAATTTAACTTTTATTGTTGCTCAAGGAGATGATGGGCTTTATCTAATTGATCAACATGCGGCTCATGAACGGATTAATTATGAGAAAGTCTTGAAGTATTTTCAAGAAGAAAAGATTGTTACGACTCCTCTTTTAGTACCTATACCTTTAGAATTAACTCCTACGGAATATATTTTAGTCGGGAAGAATTTGGATCTCTTAAAGAGTATGGGTTTTGTTTTAGAAGAGTTTGGTCTTAATACTTATGTTTTTAAAGAACATCCTATTTGGTTTAAAGAAGGTTTTGAAGAAGAGGGTCTTCGTAGAGTAATAGATATGGTTATTAAGAGTGGACCTAACTTTGATGTGATGAAATTCCGTGACCGAGCGGCGGCGATGTTAGCCTGTAAGATGTCCATTAAAGCTAATATGAGTATTTCTCTAGAAGTTATGGAGCATCTTCTTAATGATTTAGCGCTCTGTGATAACCCTTATAACTGTGCTCACGGAAGACCTACTATCATTAATTTTAGTAGTTATGACTTAAATAGAATGTTTAAACGAATTATGAATTAGGATTCATTAGAAAGGAAAATATATGATTATATGTGTTGTAGGACCGACAGCGGTTGGGAAAACGGCTTTGTCGATTGCTCTTGCTAAAAAGTATAATGCCATTATTATTAATTGCGATGCTATGCAAGTCTATAAAGGGCTTGATATTGGCACGGCTAAGGCAACTAAAAAAGAACAAGAAAACATTCCTCACTATCTTTTAGACTTTGTGAGTGTCGAAGAAAATTATACGGTTTATGATTATCAAAAAGATGCTCGTAAAATCTTAGCCGAAAATAAAAATCGTAATATTATTATGGTCGGGGGTACTGGCCTTTACTTAAAAAGTGCTTTATATGACTATCGTTTTAGTGAAGAAGAAAAGACTTCTTTTGATAAGTATAGTAAGCTAACTAATGAAGAATTATATGCTTTGTGTCTAAAAAAAGATAAGAATTGTAATATTCATATTAATAATAGAAAAAGATTAGAAAGATTTTTAGATAGAAAAGAAAGTACCGTGGTTCCGTGTAAACCTTTATATGAGTTTTATACTATTGGTCTTACAACTAAAAGAAGTAATCTTTATGATAAAATTAATAAACGCGTAGATAAGATGATTAAAGATGGTCTTATTCTAGAAGCCAAAAAGTTTTATGATGAAAAGGTATTTAGTAAAGCTCTTTTAACAGGGATTGGTTATAAAGAGTTATATCAATACTTTGATAATAAAATAACTTTAGAAGATGCTATTGATCTTATTAAGAAAAATAGCCGTCATTATGCTAAAAGACAGTATACATGGTTTAATCATCAGATGAATGTTACTTGGTTTAATACTGATTATGAAGACTTTAATAAAACTGTTTTGGAAGTAGAAAATTATCTTGAAAGCGAAAAGTTAAAGAAAAATACCAAATAATATCCAGAAAAAAGATAATAAATGATAGTAAACTTGAGAAAAAAAGAGTAAAATAAGAAAAGGTGATTGATATGCGATTATTTGTAATTGGGGGTAAAAGTGGTAGTGGTAAATCAACATTAGCTAAATTAATCAAAGAACATTATAATAAATTAGGAGAAAAGACCATTATTACCGAATTTTCTAAGTATCTAAAACTCTATGCCTATGAGATGATTTCTTGGCCTTGGGATTTAGAACATAAACCTCGTTTGTTCTTGCAAAATATGGGCGAAAAAGTTCGAAGAGAGTTTGGTTATGATTTTTTTATAAAAAGAGTCTTTGATGATATTGAAATCTTTAAAGATTACTTTGATAATGTAGTAATTGATGATGCTAGATTAGTCGAAGAAATTAAAGAAAGTAAATTTAGATATCCAGATTGTATTACTATTTACATTGAATCAAATGAAGATAATGGTTTAACCGAAGAAGAAAAAAACCATATAACAGAAAAAAATCTTGATGATTATTATGATTTTGATTATAATATTAGGTATATTTCTTTAGAAAAATTAACTAAAGAGTTAGAAAGTATTTTGGAGGAAGTAAAATGAATTTAAGAAGTGCATATATTAATTTTTTTGTTAGTAAAGGACATAAACAAATTCCTAGTGCTCCAGTAGTGCCTGAAAATGACCCATCCGTTTTATTTAATACTGCTGGTATGCAACCTCTTATCCCTTATTTAATGGGGGAGGCCCATCCTTATGGTAAGAGACTTTGTGATTATCAAAAATGTGTTCGTACTAATGACTTAGAAGAGGTAGGAGATACTACTCATCATACTTTCTTTGAAATGTTAGGTAATTGGTCTTTAGGCGATTACTTTAAGGATGAAGCTATTTCTTGGAGTTTTGAATTTTTAACTAAAGTTTTAAATATTCCGGTTAGTAAGCTTGCGGTTACGGTGTTTGCTGGTAATGATGATATTCCTTTTGATGAAGTAAGTTATAATAAGTGGTTAAGTTTAGGTATTCCTGCTTCGCGTATTGTTAAGACGACCGAAGATAATTTCTGGATAGCAGGGACATCTGGTCCTTGTGGTCCCGATACGGAAATATTTTACTTCCGTAGTGATGATGAGGTTCCTGAAGAATATGATTTAGATGATAATCGTTGGGTAGAAATCTGGAATAATGTCTTTATGCAATATTATAAAGATCAAAATGGTATTTCCGAATTATCGCAAAAAAACGTTGATACCGGGATGGGAATTGAAAGAACAACGGCTATTCTAGAAGGCGTTAATGATAATTACCTATCAAGTATCTGGACTAATATTATTAAAAAAATTGAAGAAATATCCCATCTTACTTATGCTGGTAATGAAAAGTCTATGCGTATTATTGCCGATCATTTACGTACAGCTGTCTTTATTTCAGCCGACCCTGCTGGTATTAAACCTAGTAACACCGACCAAGGCTATATTTTAAGAAGATTGATTCGTCGCGCTATTAGACATGCTAGAAACCTAAATATTGATATTAATAGTGATTGGGATATCGAAATAGCTAAGATTATTTTGGCACAATACCAACCATATTATCAAGAATTAATTGATAACGAGAATGCTGTTTTTGATAATTTAACTAGCGAAAAGAAAAAATTTAGCCGTACTTTAGAAAAAGGCTTAAAAGAATTTGCTAAATTAACTGATGGTAAACAAATCGTGGATGGTGAGACGGCTTTTCACTTATTTGATACTTTTGGTTTTCCTTTAGAGCTTACTTGTGAAATGGCCACGGAAAAAGGCTTGCAAGTTGATATTGAAGACTACAAGAAACGTTTCAAAGCCCATCAAGACCTATCAAGAACCGCTTCGGCTGGCAAATTTAAAGGTGGTCTTGCAGGTAATAGTGAAATTGAAACTAAGTACCATACGGCAACGCATTTACTTAATGCTGCTTTAAAAGTGGTATTAGGACCAACTGTTCATCAAAAAGGGTCTAATATTACAGATGAAAGAATGCGTTTCGACTTCAGCTGTGATCATAAATTAACCGAGGAAGAAAAGAAACAAACGGAAGACTTAGTTAATAAATGGATTAAAGAAGATTTACCTGTTGTTTGTAAGGAAATGAAAAAGGATGATGCCATCAAAAGTGGGGCTGAATGTATGTTTATCGAAAAATATCCCGACATTGTAACTGTTTATGAAATTGGTGATGTATCTCGCGAGTTATGCGGGGGACCTCATGTTAAACATACTGGTGAGATTGGTAAATTTAAAATCAAAAAAGAAGAAGCTTCTAGTGCTGGCGTTCGTCGTATTAAAGCTATCATTGAGTAAAATAAAATTGACAGATAATAAATTTAAGATTAAAATAACTATATAAATATTTTGGGAAGAGTAATAAATTTAATTCAAGTAGAGAGTTTGCGGCTGGTGAAAGCAAATTGAATTATTTTACGAAAAACAACCAAGCAAAGAATATTTCGTGTTATCGCGTTAAGATTAATTAAGGTAGAAAAAATTTCTATGAAGTAGGATGGCACCGCGTCAGATACGCTCCTACAGATGTAGAAATTTTTTCTTTTTTAGAAAGTAGGAAAGACATGGAAAAATTATATGTAAATGAATTAAGTAAACATTTGAATGAAAAAATAACATTTGAAGGTTTTGTTGATACTATTAGAGATAAAAAATGGGTAATGTTTGTTATTCTTAGAGATTCTAAAGGTAAAGTCCAAATGACTATTGAAAAGAGTGAAGAAAAGAATGCTAAGCTTTTAGAGATTATGAGTAATACCACCATTGATTCTGTTATTAAAGTTAAAGGCTTATTGCAAGAAAATCAGGCTGTTAAACTAGGAGGAATGGAATTAATTCCCGAAACTATCGAGGTTTTAAGTAAAGCCGAAGCTCTGCCATTTGATTATAACAATTTAGAAGGTGTATCCCTTGATACGAGATTAGACTATCGCTTTCTAGATTTGAGAAATGAAAAGAATATGTTAGTGCGTCAAATTGAATCTTGTATGGTAGGTGCAATGCGTGAATATTTATATAAAGAAGATTTTACGGAAATTCATACCCCTAAATTAATCGGGGCTGCCTCAGAATCAGGTAGTGAAGTCTTCGAGGTTAAATACTTTGATCGTAAGGCTTATCTTGCCCAGTCTCCACAGTTTTATAAACAAATGGCTATGGCCGCGGGAATGAGTAAAATCTTTGAAGTAGCACCTGCTTTCCGAGCTGAAAACTCCAATACTAATCGCCATGCTACTGAGTTTACTTCTTTTGACTTAGAATTTAGTTATATTGATTCTTATGAAGATGTTATGGATATGGAAGAAAATCTTCTTATTGCGGGTTTAACTAAAGTTAAAGAACATTTTGGGGATAAGATTAAAGAAGTCTTTGGTAAGGAAGTAATTATTCCTACGAAACCATTTCCTAGAATTAAACTTCAAGATTTATATAATGAACTAAAAGAAAAGTATGGCTTTGTAATTCCTACCGAAGATGTAGGAGACTTAAATGCTGAGGCTGAAAAATTAGCTTATAAGTATGCGATGGAAAAGTATAATAGTGAATTCTTATTTATTACAGATTATTCGAAGACCAAGAGAGCATTCTACCATATGCGTAAAAATGATATTCCTCAAGGTTACGATTTAATTTGGCGTGGCTCGGAGATTACAACTGGAGCCCAAAGAGAACATCGTTATGATATCTTAAAAGCTCAAGCTCAGGAAAAAGGTTTAGGCGAAGATGTTAAATTCTACTTAGAATTCTTCAAATACGGTTGTCCTCCTCATGGTGGCTTTGCCGTTGGCGTTGATCGTTTAACTATGCTTTTACTAGGACTTCCTTCAGTTAAAGAAACCCAATTCTTATTTAGAGGCCCTAACCGTTTAGAACCATAAGAAAGGAAAGATAAAAATGGATATTAAAGATATAACAAAAGACCTTATTGGAAAGGAAATTACCATTTGTGGATGGGTTAAAAATCATCGTAAACAAGCCACTTTTGGTTTTATTAATCTTTTTGATGGTACTTGTACAAATAGTTTACAAGTCGTATATGATAATACTTTAAAAGACTTTGAAGAAATAGGACGTATTCATATTGGCTCTTCCATTAAAGTTATTGGTACCGTTAAGAAAAGTGAAGGTAAGGGTCAAGACCTTGATTTAGTAGCTAAAGATGTTATTTTACTTGGTGATTGTCCGGAAGATTATCCTATTCAACCTAAAAGACATACTTTGGAATACTTAAGAAGTGTTGCTTACTTAAGACCACGTACTAATACCTTTCAATCAGTATTTAGAATTAGAAGTGCCGCTGCTCAAAGTATTCATGAGTATTTCCGCAAACATAATTACCTTTATGTACATACGCCTTTAATTACTACCGCCGATTGTGAAGGCTCTGATCAAATGTTTAAGTTAACCACTTTTGACTTAAATAATATCCCTATGAAAGATGGGAAAGCTGATATGTCTAAAGACTTATTTGGGCGTACTGCTTTCATTACTGGTAGTGGGCAACTTCATGGCGAAACTTTTGCTCATGCTTTTAAAAAAATTTATACTTTTGGACCTACTTTTAGAACGGAAAACTCTAATACGAAGACTCATGCTAATGAGTTTTGGATGATTGAACCGGAAATTTGTTTCTGTGACTTAGATGGTCTTATGGATATTGAAGAAGACTTCTTAAAATATATCGTTAATTATATTTTAACTAACTGTCGTGAAGATGTAGAATTTCTTGATAAATTTGTTTCTAAAGGACTTAAAGAAAAGCTAGAGAAATTAGTAACTAGTAAGTTTACTAGAATAGACCATAAAGATGTAATTGATATCTTAAAGAAAGCTCCGGTTAAGTGGGAGTTTACTCCGGAATATGGGGAAGATATTGCTAAAGAACATGAAAGATATATTACTGAATATTTTGGCGGCCCAGTCTTCATCAAAAACTGGCCTAAAGATATTAAAGCTTACTATATGAAAGTTAATAATGATAACAAGACCGTAGCTGCTGTTGACTTAGAAGTACCAGGTTGTGGTGAATTGATGGGTGGTTCCCAAAGAGAAGAAAATTATGAAAAACTAATTAGTCGTATGAATGAATTTAATATCAATAGAGAAGATATTGAGTGGTATGTAAACTTAAGAAAATATGGTACTACCATTCATTCTGGTTTTGGTATGGGCTTTGAAAGATTGATTATGTATCTAACGGGAATGGAAAATATCCGTGATGTTATTCCTTATCCTCGTACTCCTGGTTCTTGCGAATATTAGAATATTAAAAAAGATTAGACTTTAAAGAAATGGTCTAATCTTTTTAAAACTTACTTTATTGCATCTTTTAAGAGTTTGTAAGCTTGCTCTTGACTAATTGTACATGGTTTAACATGAAAATTAGGTAGTAAATGCATATGATAATGCTTAATCGCTTGACTAGTCCCATAATTTACGCGAGTACTAATCGCTTTAGCCTTAGCTTTATCCATAAGAATAGGGATTAATTTCTTGGCTACCTCATTAATATGAAGTAAAGTTTCCTCATCAATCGTCATTAAATCTTCAAAGTGTTTCTTAGGAATAATAAGGGTATGACAATCACTATCAGGATATAAATCTAGAATAGCAATAACTTTTTCATCTTCATATATCTTTTTACAAGGGACTTCTCCTTGTATCATTTTACAAAATAAACATTCCATAATTATGCCTCCATATTAAGTGTATCATTTTTTCTAAGAAAAATCATTATTCTGGCAACCTTTTATTATTTTTAAACCTAAAAAAGGGCTTGCAACCCATTATTTTAAGTAGTCAGTATCAACTTTATCTATTTCTTTTGAAACCTCTTCATCATCCGTAAGTTCAACATAATCATCATCTAATTCCTCAACTGGAACCTTTATCTTAGTATCCCCAACAATTTCTATACCTAGTTCTTTATTAATATTTAAATTGACAATACCATCTTTAATACTAACATCACTTACCGTCGGCTGTTGAATACTTTTTACTATAACCTCATTAGAGCTTGATACATCATCGACATTTAAACGCATCGTATCGGAATAATTAAATTTCTGAGTACTAACTGCCGTCTTACTATCATTATCATAAGAATACCATACATTTACATCAAAACTTCCAGATACTAATACTTTGTTTCCGAGATTAGTGCCATTAAAAGTATGGTTAATAACCCAACAGCCTAAAATAGTATTAGGAACTTCCTCGGTTTCTAAAGTATATTTATTGGTACTATTTTTCTTTCCCTTAGCAATAACGGCCTTGGTAACAATTTCTTTATAATTCATAAATATCACCCTTCTAAAATAATCTATGCTTATCTTGCTAATTAATGACTACTGGGTAATTAGTTTTGGAAAAAACCAGCTAATTCCTTGACAAGAAGAAGAAAAAAAGCGTATACTAAATTCCTACTGCAAGATGGGAGATTATTATGGAGACTACTTATTATTTAAAGAAAGCTATTAACTTATATAAAAATAGAAATTATGAAGAAGCATTTTTACTATTTAAAAATATTATAAAAAGATATTATAAGTATTCAGATATTTCTAAGAGTGAGTATTTAGAGAGTAATATGTATTTAGGAAAAATTATTCTAAGAGATAAGACTAAGACCATAGAAGATGCTACTAAATATTTTTATCCGGTCTTAAAAGAGGGAAGTGTTTATCAAAAAGAACAAGTTTATTTTGAATTAGCTACTAAGTATCGCCTAGATAAGATACCTCTTAAAGCTATTATTTTATATGAGACTTGTCTTTTAATGGTTCCTAGTGATACTTATGTTATGACTGATTTAGCTAATATGTATCTTAGTCGTAATTCTTTAGAAGAAGCTAGTAAGTATTTTCAAAAGATTCTAGAAGTTGCTTTTAATATGAAAGGAAAATTAAAAAGACAGATTGCTCTTAATACGGCTTATATTGGTTTAGCTAGAATTGCTGTTAAAAAAGATAATAAAAAAGAAGCATTAACGTATTTAGAACAAGTAAATCCTACGACTATTAGCGATTATGAACAACTAGAAATGGTCTATTCTTGTATTTATTTTCAAGAGGGGTTACTCGATGAGGCTCTAAATTTTTTAGAAACTAATGTTCATAGTAGAATTGATTATATTAAGTATCGTTCTTTAGCAAAATCAGGGATTATTTATGCTCTTAAAGATAATCATAAGACTTCTTTAGAGTATCTAAAAGATTCTTATGATCCTTATGATAATATTGCTCTAGGAGCCCTTTATCTTAAGACTAAAGAGTATGATAAAGCTTGTAATAGTTATTTTTTAGCAGCAAGAATAGATCAAAATTATTTAGTTAAAGCTTTAGAGTGTGCTATGTATTTTGATGAGGTATTAGCGATTAAGATAGTTAATAATCTTTTAGATACTAGTGTTCCTAAAGAAAAGTATTTCTCTATTATTTTGTATTTAAGTAAGAAATATAATATCTTCTTTACTGGTGTTAGTTATGAAGCCTTAAACTCTTATAATGAGGCTTTAATTAGTCCAAGTTTAGAAAAAGCTTTAGAAAATTTAAAAATAAGTAATAAGTTAAATCCAAATCTAGGGATTGCTACAATACTCATAGAAAGTACAGTTAAGATATTATTAAATACTAATGAAGTAAAAGCAACTAAAATAGACGGACCCATCACAGATAAATATTATCTTTATCTTCCTTTTATCGGGTGGAATCTAGAAGATTATTTAGTTGTAGAGACTCTTAAAAATACTAAAGAAGTAGTAAGAATTGATTTAGCTAAAGAATGTTTTTCTGAAGTTAAGACAAGTATGATTTTAAAGAAAGATAAGAATATTTCCAAAATATTTAAGTAGGTGAACATTATGAAAAATGAAAAATTAAGATTAGCCAGGGATTATTATTTTAATCATCAGTATCAAGAAGCTCTTAAAGAGTTTTTATATTGGTATCAAAAAGAAGAGGGTATTACTAAGATTGAAGCAGCTTTTTTTATTGGGAAAATTTATAGTATTTTAGATTATCCTTTAGAAGTTATAAATACTTATTATAATATTGTTTTAGAAAGTAAGATTCCTTTATATACAGCTAGGGTTTATACGGAAGAAGGGTTTTATTATCGGAAGAGGGGAGAGTTTAAAGAAATGGCTAGACTATATGAGAAGGCTATTCATATTAATCCCTATGATATTAAAGCTTTAACGGAGTTAGCACTTTATCATTTAACTAGTGGAAATTTAGAAAAAGCCGAAGAGTTATATGAGAATATCTTATTCGTTAATAGAAAAACTTATGTTTTTGATAAGAAAGTTCGGAATGATAATATAGCCTTCATAGGACTTGCAATGATTATGATTAAGAAAAATGATTTAGCTAAAGCTAAAGAGTATTTAAGACAAGTAATAGAGCTTAATCCTAAAGATAAAGAGACTTTAAATAAGTGTTATGCTAATATAGCTTTCTTAGAAGAGGATTATAATAAAGCTTTAATATTCTTAAGGAATAATACTTTAAGTAAGAATAATAAAGTAAGAATAGAGTCTTTAGAGAAGATGGGGATAATCTATGCTATTAAGGGTGATTTTGAAGAAGCTATTAAGACTTTAGAAGTAGTTAGTATTGGGACTAATAAAAATCATTATGCTAATTATATCTTAGGATATATATATTATAAAGAACACGATTATCTTAAAGGATATAAGGCTAATATGATAGCTAGTAGGGAGTATCCTAAGTGTTTAATATATGCTTTAAAGTGTGCAATGCATCTAGATATGAATCTTACTCTTAAGACTGCTAATTTAGTAGTAGAAAATAGTGTTCTAGTAGCTAAGTATCGTCCTTATCTTATATATCTAAGTAAAAAGTATAATATTTTCTTTCCCGGATTAGATTATAATAATCTAATGAATAAAGAGATTCAATTATGTAAATATTCTTTAGAAGATTTAAGAAGAGATACTATAGATACTTGTGAATTAAATAATAATATATCTATAGATGAGCTAATTAACTATACTATTCCTAGTCTTATAGAAGATATGCCTCCTTATAGAAATGAATACTGTGATACTTATATAATTTATTCTAAAGATATAGGAGTAAATGGTAAAGATTATATAATAGTTACTACTTATAAAGATTCTAAAGAGATAATTGATATTAAATTAAGTACTAAGACTTCTCTAGATTACTATGAATCTTCTCATTCTCTTAGATATAAACCTTTAATTAGAAATTTATTTATATAAGAATGACTTCTTTAGAATAGTATATTCTTTAGAAGTTTTTTTCTCTTATGTATAAATTCTTTAGATATGGATATATTAGTTTAAAAGTATTATCTTTTCATAGAGTATGCAACTCTATGAAAGCTAATTTTCGGATATTATTTTTACCTTATATCTAAATGATATCATATCTTTAAGTCTTTTTAAAGGATATATTTAAAGAGAAATTATTTTTTTATAGTCAAAATTATAGTCAAGTTAAATCTTCTTAATCATAGGTGAATACTAAGTTTGTAAAGAGTTATTCTAATCAGAATAATAAATCTATTCTAGTCAAAATTATAGTCAAAATAAGGCTTAAGTCCAGTATTCACCTACATATTTCATAGAGTTGCATACTCTAGGAATACAAAATTAGGGATATGTATATTATTTTTAATCTTGGCTAGGCTATAAGCATCGCAAATTATAGCTAGAAATGGGTTATATTAATATGAAGAAATTTAATAAAGATAAGTATTTAATGAAATTAAAATTTAAGAAGTATAAGAGATACTTATATATAGGAATACCTTGTCTCTTAGTATTATTAGCAGGAATATATTTTGCTTATTCAAAGTTTAGTGTCTTTAAAGAGGAAGAAGTAGTAAGAACTACGGTAGGAGATTTTATCTCTGGAGATATAGTTATTACCCCTTATATAGATGGAGAATACTCTAAGACTATACCTGGTAAGAATGATGGTTATGTAGTAGAAAAAATAGTTTGTGATAATGATGCTTCTGCTAGTTGGGATAATGATTCTTGGGGAATAATGGTTACTAACTTAACTAAGAGAACAAAGTGCAATGTGTATTTTAAGAAGTACAATCCTGTTGATAAAGTTATTGCTCAATTGGATACAAGCGGTAAGTGTCCAACTATCAATAGTGATGGGACAGTTAATGTTACTAAAGAAGAGACAACAGATGGTTATGTTTGTAGTGCTCCGGATGCTTATGGAACTAGTTATTATTATAGGGGCAATGTTACTAATAACTATGTAAAGTTTGCTGATAAGTATTGGCGTATTATCCGTATTAATGGCGATGGTACAGTTCGTGTAATCTATGATGGAACCTCTGCTCATGCTAATGGTAAAAGTAGTACGGATAGACAAATCGGCACTTCCGCATTTAATAATTATTGGAAGAAAGATAATGTCCAAGAAGCTACTAATTCACTTGTTTATTATGATAATGCTGGTGTTGGCTATATGTATGGTAATCGTGATGCGATAGTAGAAGCTACTGAGTATTATTCAACAATTGGTTTTACAAATACAAATAATTATTTTATAGCTAAAGAGTATACATATGATGCGACAACTGACAGATTTACTTTAAAAGATCCGATTTCCGTATCAGCTTGGACGATGACCTCAGACTATGTCGGCTATTATACTTTTGGTAGTCCAGTTGATATAACTTATAATTCGTATGTATATAAAATATTGGGGGTAACAGCAGGTGATTCAAGTACTTCCGTAAAATATGGTTATGTTAGGTATGGAACATCCAGTAAAGAAGTAGCCCAGACTAATACCAATGATTCAACCATAAAAACTTACTTAGATAATTGGTATAAAACCAATATTTCTGGTACGGAAAATGAACAATATTTAGCAGATAATATATTCTGTAATGATCGCAGTTTTGCATCTAATAATTCTGGAACTGGAACTGAAGCGGGAGTAAGTAAAACATATTACAATTGGTATAATTGGCATGCATCAAAGTCTAATTTAAAATGTCAACAAAAAAATGATGCTTTTACGGTAAGCGATACTACTAATGGAAATGGGGATTTGACTTATCCAATTGGTTTAATAACGACTGATGAGACTGTACTAGCTGGTGGATGGGATGCTGACAATAAGGGTTATTACCTATATTCGGGGTCATGGTATTGGTCTTCCTCGCCGTACAGTTTTAACGGCGGCTACGCTGTCGTAGAGTTCGTGGGTTCGAGTGGTAGCGCTCACAACAACCGCTACAACGTGAACTACGCCGGCGGGGTAAGACCTGTCTTAAATTTATCAGCAGAAGTATTAAATAACGGTGATGGAAGTATGAATAATCCTTACTGTCCGTGAAAATTTAGTAGAGAAATAGAGACCTCATCAAGATCTCTTTGCTAAGTATATTAAAAGACTGTTGTGAATTTATAAACATTCACAGCAGTCTTTTCTTGTTATAGAGCAGTTATCTTCTCTGTATTTTTAAAATTCCATTTAACATAATGTTTTAGATATTCTGGGCCTTTTTCCTCTAAGATTTTCTTAGCTAGAGCATCTACACCGGAATTAGCTCCTAGTAAAACTTTAGTACCTAATTCTTCACTCATCTTCTTCATAGCTTTTAAAAAGACATAACGACAGATGATAGAGGCAGCTGCTACTGATAAGACTTGGTCTTCAGCCTTCGTCATAAAAGTAACATTAGTAATCTTTTCCGGTGCTTTGCTTATATGTTCATAAAACTTCTTGGGATAAACAAATTGATCAATAACAATCGCATCATAAGAATAATTATCTTTCTTTATAAGAGTAGTTAAAACCTTATTATGTAAAATAGCCTTAATCTTATTCATATTCTTATCTTCTTCTGGTAACTTATTATAAGTATCATTATCTAGGATATAAGTAACATAAGGAATTCTCTTAATAATAAGAGGAGCAATTTCCATAATCTTATCATCTGTTAACTTCTTACTATCTCTGACCCCTAAATCCGTTAGAAAACTAATATTTTCCTTAGATACATAAGTAGCACTGACAACAATGGGACCAAAATAATCACCAGTACCAACTTCATCAGAACCAATTGTCGCCATATTATAATATTTCTTTGTCGGAATATTATCTTTATTCTTCGTTTTTTCTTTACCGGTAGTATCAATGTACCGATTATTTTTAATCCGTTCTTGTTCAATCCATAAAGATGCCTCAATATCGGCACTTATTCCTTGAAACATAATTTTACCAGACTCATAAAGAGTAACCGTTGTATCATAATTTTTAACCTGGAATACTGCATAGGGTGGTGTTTTCATCGGCATATACTTTTCATAATACTTTGTCACAACCGGAATTAGATTAGAACTTAACTTAAAACAAATAGTCATATTAAACCTCACTTACTAAAAAAATTTTAGCATATTTATCTTTCTTTTTCAAATTAATTAGTATATACTTAAAGTAGGAAGTGATTTTATGATAAGTATAGTAGATAGTATCATTTTAATTCTCTTATTATTTGGAGCCATAATTGGTTTTAAGACGGGGGTTATTAAAAGTGCTGTCTCATTTTTAGGAACTATTTTAATTATTTATTTAGCATTTGTCTTAAAGAATCCTATCTCCGAATTTATGTATCTACATTTACCATTTTTTAATTTTTCGGGAGACTTAGCAGGCGTTACTGTCCTTAATATTCTTATTTATGAAGGACTTGCTTTTCTTATTTGTTTTGCTATCTTAGAAATATTATTAAAAGTTGTAGTTTTTGCGAGTGGAATATTAGAAAAAATCTTAAGACTAACTATTGTCTTTGGACTATTCTCCAAGATTCTAGGGCTTATCTTTGGCTTTATAGAATATTATTGTATTATTTTTACTGGTTTATTTCTAATCTCTATTTTTAATCCTTCTACTACTGTTATTAAGGATTCTAAATTAGCTAGTAGTATTTTAAATAATACGCCGGTTTTAAAGAGCACTTTTGCGGGTCCTAAAGCTGCGATTGATGAGATTCTTGAACTTCAAAATACTTATAAAGATGATAAGACAGGATATAACGAAGCCGCTTTTAGTATTCTAATTAAATATAATATTATTACTAAAAATCAAGCTGAAAAATTAATAAATACAAAAAAGATTGATATTAAAAATCCCTATGCTATAATAGGAAGTACCAAGGAGAATTAAAATGATTAAGTATTTAGAAGACAATGATTTAGATAGTAAATTAAAAGATAAAAAAATTTTAGTAGACTTTTATGCTGATTGGTGTGGACCTTGTAAGATGTTAGGAACCATTCTAGAAGAAATGGACTTTCCTATCTTAAAGATTAATGTCGATAAGTTTCCTGAGCTGGCTCGGCAATTTGGGGTTATGTCTATTCCCACCATTATTCTTTTTGATAATGGTAAGGAAATTAAGAAAAATATTGGTTTCTTAAGTAAAAATGAATTAGAAGAGTTCTTAAAATGAAAAGTTCTTATAAGTCTATTTATAAAGACTAAAGAACTTTTTTTCTATAATAAACCCTTTTAAAAATAATCAAACCTTCTTAAATACTTTAAGTCATATTTTTTATAAAAAAGCCGTACATGACTCTCAATTTGGCATCTTGAAAAAAAATTTTAAAAATTATAAAAAAAACCTAGACAAAAGAAAAAAGCAATGTTATTATCTAAACGTGTGTCTGGAGGAATGCATTAAAATACAATGACTATATTAATAACAACTATATATACTTTGGATGTAATTTAAGATGATAAATAGATGGATAAGAGACTTTAAATTTTAAAAGAATAATTAATGCCGGTAGAACTATCAGAATAAATTCTAGGAAAAAAATCATCCAGGGGATGATTAAAATTAAACCTCTATAGGACATCTAAGTTTTACTACCTAAATAATCTACCGTACTTATTTTTATATAGAAGAAGATTATCTTTAATTTTCCTGAAATTCTCGGGACTAAAATTATCTTTATACTTATCAAGGATACTAATATCTTGGTTTTTTAGAAGACTATACCAGTTTGATCTTAAGAAACTTAAAATAAACTGGGCTTCCTCATTCGAAAGATTAATATTACTCTTACTAGCAAAAGTAAAAATATCATTTAAAGATAACTTATTTATGGTACTCTCTACTAAATTATACAAAATATCACCCACTTAATTGTATGAATTAAAAAGAATTTGTAATACTAAATAATGGTGGATTTTATGAAAAAAAAGATGTTCTTAATAACTGTAGTTATTCTCATCTTTAGTCTTTTTTCCTATAGACTTTATACTTTAAGAATTAAAAATCATGATTATTACTTAAATCTTTATGAAGAGAAGACTACTAAATATCTTTATGGCTTGCCAAACTATCGGGGGCGAATCCTAGATAGTAACGGTAAAATTCTCGTAGATAATAAGAAAGTCAATATTATTACATATCGTCTTATTAATAATCCTAGTACCGATTACTTAATTAATCTAGCTTATAAATTAATTAATATTCTTAATTTGACTGAGGAAGCTTCTAAAGACGAATTAAAGAAGTATTACCTTTTAACTGAAAATACTAATTACTTATTAACTTCTAAAGATAAGGATAATCTTAAATATCGGAAAGTTACCGATACCCAGATAGAGAAAATTAAATACGAAAGAATAGATAAAGAATTAGAAAAGTATACTCTTAAAGATAGAATAGCTATTCACACTTTTTATTTATTAACCGATGGTTATTATTATGACACGAAAGTTATAACTAAAAGGGTTTCTGATAATTTATGTCTGCAAATTACTGAGTATAATTTAACTGGACTTACTTGCGAATATATCTATGAAAGGGATAATCTTTATAATATTATTCCGAGTATCATAGGAAGAGTAGGTTCTATAAAAAAAGAAGATAAAGATACTTATTTAGAAAAAGGGTATCTTAGTACTGATTTGGTTGGTCTATCAGGATTAGAACTCTTTTATGAGAATATGCTACATGGTAAAAGAGATAAATATATCATTAAGAGTGATAATACCCTAGAATTAGTAGAACAGGGATCTTTTGGAGATGATTTAGTCTTAAATATAGATTTAGACTTAGAATTAAAACTCTTAGAAATTCAAAAGAATAATATGATTAAAGTAAAGAAATTAAAAAATACCCAATATTTTGATACTAATTATACTATCTTAAGTAATCCTAAGACCGGAGAAATCTTAGCACTAAGTGGGTTAAAATATCAGAATAATACTTTTTCTGATGTCTCTAGTAATATTATTCTTACTAGTTATACTGTGGGTTCTGTTATTAAAGGAGCTTCTAATACCGTCGGATATTTAAATAATGCTATTGATATTAATAAGTCCTATAAAGATTCTTGTATTAAAATTTATAAAGTCCCCAAGAAATGTTCTTATAAAGAATTAGGTTATCTAAATGATATAACAGCTCTTAAGCATTCTAGTAATTATTATCAGTTTATGACTGCTATAAAAGTTTTAGGAAAGAAATATTCTTATAATATGGACTTAGAAGTAACATTAGATGATTTTAATAAGTATCGGCGTGTTTTTTCAACATTTGGCCTAGGTAGTTCCACTGGTATTGATTTTTCCAAAGAAAATACGGGTATTAAAGGAAATAAGATTGCTAGTGACTTATATCTTAATTTAGCTATTGGTCAATATGATACTTATACCCCTTTACAAATTTTAAACTATATTAATACGATTGCTAACAATGGTACTAGAATGGCTCTTTCTTTTAAAAAAGGAGAACCTAAAGAATTAAATAAAGTTTCTTTAGAACCTAAATACCTAAAAAGAATTCAAGAAGGTTTTTATGAAGTAGTTAACGGGGGAACAGCCAATAACTTTATTAATAAAAAATACCATGCCGCTGGTAAAACCGGTACTGCCCAAAACTACTATGCCCCCGGTATTACAACCATTAATACCACTTTTGCATCTTACTTTCCTTTTGCGGACCCTAAATATTCCTTAGTAGTATTAAATCCTAATATCTCTGTGGAAGGTGCTAAAGTAAAATATAACGCCCCTTTACATCGCTTAATAAGTACCGAAATTACGAATTATTTGTTTGCAAAACCATAAAAGTATGATAAAATACTTAAGAGTGATGCAAAGGAGGGATACTTATGGCTAAAAATGAAAATAGAAATTATGTTACTTTAGCATGCCAAGAATGTAAGCATGAAAATTATACTACAAGTAAAAATAAGAAAAATACTCCAGAAAAGTTAGAAACTAAAAAATATTGTAGTAATTGTGGCAGAAAAACAACTCATAAAGAGAAAAAATAATTAAAGAAAGGCTTATATTATGAATATCAACATTAACGATATTAAAAACGGCATGACTATCATCATGGATGGTAAATTATGTCAAATAGTTGAATTTCAACATGTAAAACCAGGTAAAGGTGCTGCCTTCGTTAAGATTAAGTTAAGAAACTTGAAAACTGGTTCGATTGTTGAAGATACTTACAATACTAATATTAAAGTAGAAAAAGCCCATATTGATAGAAAACCTATGCAATACTTATATAGTACTGGGGACAATTATGTATTTATGGATACCGCTACTTATGAACAAATTGAAGTACCAGCTAGTAAACTAGAAGAAGAAAAGAAATATTTAAAAGAAAATTTAGAGATTGTTATCAATTTCTATGAAGGAGAAATAATTGGAATTGACTTACCAGAAAAGATTGAATTTGAAGTAGTTGAAACTACTGAAGCAACTAAGGGTAATACTACTAATAATGCCTTAAAGGATGCTACTATCGAAACTGGTTATGTAGTTAAAGTGCCAATGTTTATTAATCAAGGTGAACATATTATTATTTCGACTAAAGATGGTAAATATTCATCCAGAGCTTAAATTTAAGCTCTTTTTTCAAAGAAAGTAGGGGCTAAAATAATATTATTTTAAATTTAGAGGAAGCTTATAGTAAGATTAGAAGTATCTTAACTAATTTTGAAATAGGGAGTAGTAATAATTATCAGATTAAAAGTTTAGTGGGGCAACCTGGTAATTTTGAGCTTAAATCAAATGATCAGATTAGAATAGTCTTTAGTCATCTAAAAGATAATTATTATCTTTTAAAAGGCGTTTTCTTAAAGAAAGAAACCTGGGGTCAGAATGACTTTATTACAACGTGTATGCGTCCTGAACCTAAAAAAGATGAATTAAAAATGGCTATTTTCTACTCCGAAAACCGCATCGAAGAATTACTTAATGATTTAGAGACTAAAGCCCGAACAGGAAACCGTTATCAATAACATAAACTGTCAAGTTACCAATTTTAAGCCTATTTATTAGGCTCTTTTATTTACAAAAAACTAAAATTATAGTAAGATTAACCTTAGATGAAACAAATTATAAAGGATGTGAATTTTATGGAACATTATAGTGTATTGCTTAATGAAACTATAGATAATTTAAATCTTAAAGAGGATGGTATTTATGTTGATGCCACCTTAGGACTTGGGGGACACTCTAGTAAAATTTTAAGTAGTTTAACAACTGGTCACTTATATGCCTTTGATGAAGATAGTAAAGCAATTTTTTTTGCTGACGAACGTTTAAAAAAGATTGGGACCAATTATACGTTAATTAAAAGTAACTTCGTTGATTTAAAAGTTAAGTTAGCAGAACTTGGTGTTACCAAAATTGATGGAATTGTCTTTGATTTAGGTGTTTCTTCTCCACAGATTGATGATGCTACCCGTGGCTTTAGCTTTAGTAAAGATGGTATTCTTGATATGCGAATGGATACTGATGCCACCTTAAGTGCGGAAAAAGTCGTAAATGAGTATTCTAAAGAAGCTTTAACTGATATTTTCTTTAGTTATGGAGAAGAACCTAAGAGTAGATTGATTGCCAGTAAGATTGCATCTTCCCGTCCTATTAAAACTACTTTAGAATTAGTTAAAATAATTGAAAGGGCCGTCGGCGCTAACTACTTTTATAAGAAACATCCTGAACGTAATATCTTTCAAGCTATTAGAATTGAAGTTAATAAAGAATTATCGGTTCTAAAAGAAGTATTACCTGATGTCTTAGACCTTTTAAAACCAGAAGGAAGAGTAGCTATAATTACTTTCCATTCTCTAGAAGATCGAATTGTAAAAAAATTCTTTAAAGAAAATAGTGAAGTTAATGAATTAGTTAAAGGCTTACCAACTATTCCTGAGGCATATAAACCTAAATTAAAACTAATAACTAAAAAACCTATTTTACCTAGCACGCAAGAACTAGCTGAGAATTCTCGTAGTAAAAGTGCAAAATTACGAGTAGCAGAAAGGATTTAAAATGAAATCAGAAAAGAATAATAAAAGGGATAAAAAATTATTTATACTAATTATCTTAGTCTTAATCCTCTCGCCACTATTGCAAGTTGTTACGAGAGCTAAGTTAAGCGAGGTTAATATTGAAGTAGAAAAACTAAAGAATAATATTGAAGAACAAGAGAATGTTAATGAGTCGGTAGAAATGCAAATTAATGAGTTAGCATCCCTAGATAAGATTAGAGAAATTGCTAAAGAAAATGGTTTATCTTATAAGAATAATAATATTACTAGTATAGATAAGGATGAAGATAATGAAAACTAAGAAGAATAGAAATATCTATTTTAGTAAAATTGTTCTTTTGCTTTTAATTTTTCTTTTTATTGCTCTTATCGGTAAACTAATTTATATTTCCTTATCAAAAGAAATCGATGGCATTGACTTAAAAGCTTATGCCGAGAAAAGAAATACGACTAAGAAAATATTATATGCCCATCGTGGTAATATCTATGATAAGAGTGGTAACTATCTAGCCAGTACCGTTAATTCTTATACCTTAATTGCTTATTTAAGTGATACCCGAACTACTAATCCCAATAAACCTCAACACATTGTAGATAAAGAACTAACAGCAAAAAAACTAAGCGAAGTATTTAATAAAAATGGTAATAAAAATATGACTTATGATTATATCCTAGAACGTCTTAATACTGAGAATAAATATCAAGTCGAATTTACTTATGCTAAAGATATCTCTGAGACCCTAAAGCAAGAAATTGAAAGCTTAAATTTACCAGGACTAGATTTTGCAGTCTCATCTAAAAGATATTATCAAATGGGAGATTTTGCTTCTTATATTGTTGGCTATTCTAAAAAAGATGATGAAGGTAATATTAACGGAGAAATGGGGATTGAAAAGTATTGCAATGCCACCTTAAAGGGGGAAAATGGTTTTAGTGAATATCAAACCGATAATTATGGTTATAAGCTTCCGTATGCCGAAGAAAACATTAAACAAAGCAAATCTGGTAATGATATTTATTTAACAATTGATAATAATATTCAATTATTTGTTGAGCAAGAAATTAATAATCTTTCGACTAATTATAACTATACCTGGCTTACTTTGACCGTTGCTGATGCAAAGACTGGTGCCATTCTAGCTAGTGGGGCTTCACCATCTTTTGATGCTAATAAACTTAATATGACTAATTACTTAAATCCTTTAGTATCTTATTCCTATGAACCTGGTTCCACGATGAAAATATATTCCTTTATGAGTGCTATCGATAGTGATCTTTATAATGGTGATGAAAAATATATGTCCGGAACCATTAAAGTAAGTGATGCTACTATTAAAGACTTTAATAATGTCGGGTGGGGTAGTATTACGTTCGATGAAGGTTTTAGTTACTCTTCTAATGTTGCTGCGACCATTCTTAGTCAAAGACTAGGTAAAGAAAAGTTAAGTGAATATTATGAAAAGTTTGGTTTTGGTAAACAAACTGGTATCACTTTACCCGAAGAGGCCAGTGGCACAATTGATTTTAACTATACTACCGAAATAGCAACAGCTTCCTTTGGTCAAGGAATTACCACAACTCCTATTCAAAATATCCAAGCCTTAACGACTCTAGCCAATGATGGCGTAATGCTAAAACCATACATTATCTCCAAAATTGTTGATAGTGCCACTAAAGAAGTTATTTATGAAGGTAAAAGAGAAGAGATTGGGCAAATTGTAAAAAAAACTACGACTGATAAGATGAAAACAATGATGCATGATGTTGTCTATTCTGGAAAAACTGATGCCCGTTATTTTAAATCTAATCTTGTTGAAGTCATGGGAAAAACAGGAACAGCTCAAATTGCGAATCCTAGTGGTGGGGGTTATTTAACAGGAGACTATGATTATGTTAAATCCTTTGCCATGTTATTTCCTTATGATAATCCCCAGTACATAATATATTTTTCGGTTAAACAATTCCAAGGAGCTTTTAAAAATGCCGCGAGTGCGATAGTTAATATTGTGGATGAGATTGCTAAATATAAAAATTTAGAACAAAAGACTAAAGAATCAACAAATACTAATATTATTACTTTAGATAATTTTGTTAATACAGATACCTTAACTACTACGGATAAATTAAAACTCTTAGGACTTAATCCTATTGTCTTAGGAAATGGAAATACTATTATTAAACAGTATCCTAATCAAGATAATAAAGTCTTAATTGGTAGTAAAGTCTTTTTAAAGACTAACGACTCTTATGTAATGCCTAATACCGTTGGCTATTCTAAAGCTGAATTAATTGCGTTATGTCATCTTTTAAATTTAAAATATGTAATTAATGGAAGTGGTAAAGTGGCTTCCCAAAGCATCCCCGAGGGCAGTGCTATTCCCCTTGAGACTATAACTTTTAACTTGGCTTAGTCCAAGTTTTTTTGGGTAAAATTTTCAAAAAGATATTGCAAAATATTTAAAATGTGTTAGGATATTTAAATGTTGTAAGGGAGAATATTATGGATAGAAATTTAATTATGCATTGTTATTATGATGTTAGTACTTCTTTAAAGGAAAATAAGCCTTTAGTGGAAGTTACCGAAAAATTACAAGCTTTAGCTGATAAGTATAAAATGTCACTTTTAGATTTAACAGAGATTGCTTTAGAGGCTGGGTATTATAAATCCCAGATACCAGAAGAAGACTTAAAAAAATATCGCGATACTATTAAAAAAATTAGAAAACCCCTTTTGGCGTTGCGAAGGGAACAATTAAAAGGAAAAAGAATAAATCCTCAGGTTGAAGACTTAAAAACTACTAGAGAAAAAATGTATCTATATAAATATTTTGATGCTCTTTTAAAGGCCTATAATTTAGAAATGCCTATTGAAATATCCTTAATAATTATTAGTGAAAAATTAGGTCTAAATATTGATGATATTAAAAAATATAGTAAAATTTATCTCGAAAAATATGCCTTGGGTTCAGAAAAAAACAATTATAATCAAAAGTTAAAAAGACAGGCCAGATTAATTAATAATCCTACTAAAGCTTTTGTGAACAATTCTTTAGCTTATCAAGTTATTCAAATGGCTAGTAGAGAAAAGGGAAGTAAATTAGGAGCTAAGATAGCCTTTATTCTTAGTGATACTACTAATTACGATTTAAATGCAATTAAGAATATTATTTTTAAAGAATATGCTGATAAGTTAAATAGTGTTAATGATGAAGAATATAGACAATATCTCTTTACTAAAGAAGAAGAAATAATGTCTGTTCTAAATTATGTAATAGAAGAAAAAAGTAAAAGAAATCAGCCAGATTCTAAAAGCTCTAGAGAGCCCCGAATCTCTAAAGAAAAATTAGAAAATTTAAAACGTTTCTTAAGTGCTAATATGACTTTAAAAGATTTTGGAAATACTGATGCTTTTTCCAAAGGAAATAGAGGGATATCTGGAGTTAGAAAGTATTTAGAAAGTGCTTGTGGGGTTGATGAAGCATTAAAAGAAAAGTTAAGAATGCACATTCATACAGTTGAAGAGTATGAATTATCATATTTAAATACCATCCTTGAACTTCTTTTAGACTTTCGTAAAAACGGGGTTATAAATGGTGCTTCTAAAAGAGAGTTTGATATATTAGATTATTATTGTCTTACTAATTATCCTCTAACAGATTTAAGGACAGCTTTAATAAATAATCATTTAATTGCTGATAGTGATTTAACTTATCTTTCTTCTTTAGCCTCTAAAGATGATCTTCATAAATATGCTTATAATAAAGTTTCTTTAGATAGTTTTCTTAATGATGTTACAGGTTATTCAATTGATGGCAAGATGCGTTATTTAACTAAAGAAGAAAAAGAAGGAATCTATGAATTCTTTGAATGTTATAATATTCCCGCTACTAGTTATAGTATTAGAACTGCTGTCAATAGATATTTAAAGGGAACTCTTTTCCTTCCAAGCAAGAGCCTTGATAAACAATTAGCTAGAATTAAAAAAGACTAATTGTTTTTTTTAGAAGAACAAAATTTGGGCTAGAAAATATCTTAAAGTCGATATTACTATTTAAAGGAAGTTAACATTTTAAATTTTAATTCTATTCATACTAGATTAATCCTATTAACTTTGGTATAATTTTTTAAGCGAGGTACTCTATGAAAATAAAATACGAATTATTAAAAAAAGATAAGGAAACGAATGCCCGATTAGGACTTATTCATACTAACTATGGAACTTTTGAAACGCCAATGTTTATGCCGGTTGGAACTCAAGCCACCGTTAAAACCCTAGCGCCCGAAGAATTAAAAGCTAACCACGCCGGAATTATCTTAGCTAATACTTATCATTTATGGTTAAGACCAGGTGAGGATATTGTAGCTGCCGCGGGCGGTTTACATAAATTTATGAATTGGGATCAGCCAATTTTAACTGATTCTGGGGGATTTCAAGTCTTTTCTCTAGCTAAAAGAAAAGATATTACCGAAGAAGGCGTTAAGTTTAAGAACCAATATAACGGAGATGCTTTATTACTTACTCCAGAAAAGTCTATTCAAATCCAAAATAAGTTAGATAGCGATATTGCTATGAGTTTTGATGAATGTATTGGGTATCCAGCTACCTATGATTATTGTAAAAACTCGGTGGAAAGAACCATAAGATGGGCTAAACGAGGAAAAGATGTTTTTAATAATCCTAATCAAAGTCTTTTTGGCATAGTTCAAGGCGGCGAGTACGAGGATTTACGTCGCCACTGTGTTGAAGAATTAGTTAAAATGGATTTTGATGGTTATTCCATTGGCGGCACTAGTGTTGGTGAAGATAAACCTACGCAATATAAAATGGTTCGTTATGCTACCAAATATTTACCTGAAGATAAGGTTCGCTATTTAATGGGGGTAGGAGATCCAATAGATATCGTAGAAAATGTTTGTAATGGAGTTGATATCTTTGACTGTGTTTCCCCCACAAGATTAGCCCGCCATGGTCATGCTTTAACTAGATATGGCAAAATCAATATTAAAAATGCTAAATATAAAAGTGATTTTACCCCTATTGAAGAAGGCTGTACTTGTTATGCTTGTCAAAATTACACGAAAGCTTATATTAAACACTTAATTAACTGTGAAGAAACATTTGGAGCTAGACTTTTATCGATTCATAATATCCATTACTTAATCAATCTAACTGAAGAGTTAAGGACTGCTATTAAAAATGACAGTTTATTAGCATATAGAGAGGAATTTATTAAAAATTATTATGGCGAAAATAAGTAAATTTTTATCTTTTCTACTCATTGTTTTAATGATTTTACTAGTTGGGTATAAAGCAGGGATGGTTGTGAAGAAAAATCATGAAGACAAGATGTGGCTAGTCTTAAATAAAAAAGTCACGGAAAAAGCTCATCAATGTTATATTGATGGTAAATGTACGAATAAAACTGTAACTATTTCTTACTTAATAGCAAATGAATATCTAATAAATGTGGTTAATCCTGTGACTAAAGAAGTCATTAATACTTCTTCTTATGTTAATTTAGATACTAATGAGTTTGTTATTTTATATTAGAATGATCTTTAAAATTAATACCTATTGAAGAAGCAATAATAGAAATTAAGATTAAAACTCCATAATAAATTATCTTACTTAGACTAATAAAATCTTTAGTAAATAGACTAATGATAAAGAAAAGAAAAATAACTAAACCTCCCAGTTTTAATCCTTCTAGATAGCCTTTTTGATTAGTTCTTTTACCATTAAGAAAATTAATGACAAAAAGACCAATAGCACTCCAGATAAATAATATTAAACAATTAACATTATAAGACATATTAGTATATAAATAAAAAATGGAACTTAAAATACTACCTAACAATAAATATAATAATAAAAAGAAAATACTTTTAAAATAGAAAAATAATTTATTCATGATCTCACCTAATAAAATATATGTTTAAAAAGAGATTAAATTACTCATAATATAAATAGGTGATTTTATGGACTTAGTCGTTATTACGCTAAAGACAATATTTTTCTATTTTTTTATTTTAATTTCTTATCGAATTATGGGTAAAAGAGAAATTGGTCAGTTAGGAACAACTGATTTAATTGTCTCTATCCTAATAGCGGAGTTAGTAGCAATTTCCATAGAAAACTTTAACGACACCATCTTAAATACCGTTATTCCTATTGCTGTTTTAGTCGTAATGGAAATTGCTTTAGCTTACTTTTCTATTAAATCCAAATTTGTCAGAAATTTTTTAGATGGGAAACCAACTATGATTATCAAAAATGGTCAAATCAATTATAAAGAAATGGTTAAAGCTAGATATTCTATTGATGATTTATTATTTCAACTACGCCAAAATAGTATTAAAAACATTGAAGAAATAGAATACGCTTTATTGGAAACTAATGGCAAATTATCAATATTCCCTTATAATCCTTTAAAATTAAAATCATCTTATCCGATGGCTTTAATTATTGATGGAATTATTCAAGCTGATACATTAACTAATATTAAGCAAGATAAAAAGTGGCTGCTTCAGCATTTAGAGAAGAAAAATTTAAAACCAGAAGATATTTTCTATGCTTTTTATAAGAAAAATAGTGTTTATCTAATTAAAAAAAGCGATATTAAGTAGAATTTAAAAAAGATGTTAAAAATTTTTTTAAAGATTAATAAATCTTCATTAAAAGAAGGAGATTACATAGACTTTAAATTATAAATTTGGTACAATAGACTTCGTGATGTACAAATGAAGAGAAATGAAGTAAAGTATGAAGAATTAAGCCCAATGATGCAACAATATTTGGACATTAAAAATAAACATTTAGACGAATTATTATTTTACCGAATTGGGGATTTTTATGAGTTGTTCTTTGAAGATGGCGAGACAGCTGCTCGAGAATTAGAGCTTACTTTAACAGGAAAGAATGCTGGATTAAGTGAACGTATACCTATGTGTGGGGTACCTTTTCATTCCGTTAAGCCTTATATTGAAAAGTTAATTGATAAAGGATATAAGGTTGCAATTTGTGAACAGTTAGAAGACCCTAAAATGACTAAAGGAATGGTCAAAAGAGGAGTTATTCAAGTTATTAGTAAAGGAACTTTAACCGATTATGAAATGATGCCTCCTAAAGATAATAACTATATAGCTAGTGTTCTTGACTATGGTAACTGTTATGTTTTAACATATGCGGATATCTCAACTGGTGAATGTATGGCTTCTTTAGTTAAGCATGATAATGAGTCTTTACTAGATGAATTAGTTAATCTGAGTATTAAAGAAGTTATTTTAACCGATAATAGTAATCTCTCTTTGATTCAGATTTTAAAAAACAACTATGGAATTGAAATAACTTATAGTAATAATTATCTTGAAGATGAATATGCTTATCTTTATAAAGAGCTTGATGATAAGTTTGCTACGGGTATTAAGCATTTATTTTATTATTTAGTAATTACTAATATGAAAGATGTTTCTAATATTAGAGAAGTAACAATTATTGATAAAGATAAATACTTAAATATGGATATTCATACGGTTAGAAATTTAGAAGTCTTTGAAACTTTAAGATTAAAAGAAAGAACTTATAGTTTATTATGGCTTTTAGATAAGTGTAAGACGGCTATGGGTTCCCGAAAATTAAAGTCTTGGCTTCTTCATCCGCTCAAAGATATTAAAGAGCTAAATAAACGATATGATGCTATTGAAAAGATTAATACAGAATTTATTATTAAAGATGAATTAAGAGATTATTTGTACCAGGTCTATGATTTACAACGTTTGTGTGGTAAATTAATATCTGGAAACTTAAATGCTCGTGATCTTTTGCAGATAAAGAAGAGTTTAGAAATCTTACCTAATATCATTAGTGATGTTAAAAAATTAGGCTTTGCTTATGAGTTAGATCCTAATACAGAGGTTTATGAGCTTCTAGAGCAGGCAATCTTTGAAAATCCTCCCGTAACAGTTAGAGAAGGCTCGTTAATTAAGAGTGGCTATAATAGTGAACTTGATGAACTACGTAGTATCAGAACTGGTGGTAAAGAATTTATTGCTTCTTTTGAAGAAAAGTTAAAAGATGAGACGGGGATTAAGAACTTAAAAGTAGGGTATAACAAGATCTTCGGCTACTATATTGAAGTTTCTAAAGGTCAAAGTAAGATGGTTATGGAAGATTTTGGGTGGGAGCGAAGACAGACTCTAACTAATTGTGAACGCTTTATCTCCCCAGCTCTAAAAGAAAAAGAAGCTCTTATTTTAAATGCTGAAGAACGGATAATTGATTTAGAATATAAAATATTTAATGAAGTAAAAGAAAGTGTTAAGAAACATATCTTTAGTTTGAAAAAAGACGCAGAAATTTTAAGTGAAATCGACTGTTTAATCTCTCTAGCAGTTTGTGCAGAAGAGTATAACCTAGTAAGGCCAACTTTAACGTTAGAAAATGAAATTAAGATTAAAGATGGTAGACATCCAGTCGTAGAAGCAGTTAGCAATGGCTTATATGTTCCTAATGATTGTATGATGCCCGAAAATATTAATACTCTTTTAATAACTGGACCGAATATGAGTGGTAAATCAACCTTTATGCGACAGTTAGCTATCATTGTTATTATGGCTCAAACTGGCTCATTTGTTCCCGCCAAAAGAGCAACCTTGCCAATAATCGATAAGATTTTCACAAGAATTGGTGCTTCTGATGACCTTGTTAGTGGGGAATCAACATTTATGGTTGAAATGAAAGAAGCTTGTAATGCCATTTTAAATGCTACTCCTAACTCTTTAGTCTTATTTGATGAATTAGGACGTGGGACAGCTACTTACGATGGGATGAGTCTTGCTCAAGCTATTTTAGAATACATTAGTAAAAATATTAAATGTAAGACCTTGTTTTCTACCCATTATCATGAATTAACCGTGTTAGCTAATGAAATTAAAACGATAAAAAATGTTCATGTTGAAGCTCATGAAGAAAATGGGACAGTTACCTTCTTGCATAAAGTAAGTAGTGGACCGGCTGATAAGTCCTACGGAATTCATGTAGCAAGATTAGCGAAGATGCCAGAAGACCTGCTTAAAAGAGCCTCTGAAATACTAAAGAATTATGAAACAACGGATAATAAGACTAATATTAAACAAGTAAGTCTTTTTGACCTCGAAGAGCCTAAAACCGTTGCCGAAGAATCAGTAAAACATGAAGAAAATAATGGCATAACTAAGGAAATTGCCAAACTAAATTTGGATAATTTAAGACCAATTGATGCCTTAAATGAGTTATATAAAATAAAAGATATGATAAATAAAAAAGCATAAATTGCTTAGAAGGAAGTATATATGAAATCGAGAAGTGAATTAAGAGAAAAAATAATGATAATTTTATATCAAATTGATATAAATAAATCGCAACATATTAATTTTAATGTGGAAGAAATAATTAGTGATAATCTTGATATTGATAATGAGTTTGTTAGAGATACTGTTTATGGGGTTATTACTTATGAAGATGAAATCATCAAAATAGCTAATAAATACTTAAAAGACTGGGATATAAATCGTATTGATAAGACTGGAGCCGCTATTTTAAAAATGGCTATCTATGAGCTTAAATATACAGATACTCCACATATTGTAGTTATTAATGAAGCTGTAGAACTAGCTAAGAAATATTCAGATGATTCCGTTCGTAAGATTATTAATGCTGTTTTAGATAAGATGATAAAAGAGTAATTATGGATATTAATTATATTACAATATCAGACTTAAATCGTTATATTAAGGCTAAATTTGATGTCGATGGTAATCTAAATAATGTTTATTTAAAAGGAGAAATCTCAAATTTTAAACATCATACTAGGGGGCATTTCTACTTTACTTTGAAAGATGAGTCTTCTAGAATAGCAGCGGTTATGTTTAATTTTAATGCTTCCAAAGTTAACTTTGAACCAGAAGATGGTATGAAAGTTTTAGTTAGTGGTCGTATTAGTGTTTATGAAGCTACTGGATCTTATCAAATCTATGTTAATACCATGGATGTTGATGGTATAGGAAACTTATATTTAGAATATGAAAAACTAAAGAAAAAGCTGGCGACTGAAGGTCTTTTTGATCAAAACCATAAAAAACCAATTCCCCGATTTCCTAAGACTATTGGGATTATTACCGCTCCTACGGGGGCTGCCATTAGAGATATCTTAAGCACCATTAAAAGAAGATATCCTATTGCTAAAACTATTCTTTTTCCGGCCTTAGTTCAAGGAACTGGTTCGAAAGAATCAATTGTTAAACAGTTAAAAAAAGCTCAAGAATACGACTTAGATGTTATTATCTGTGGGCGTGGAGGTGGTTCGATTGAAGACTTATGGAGTTTTAACGAAGAGATAGTAGCCCGGGCTATTTACGAATCTAAAATTCCCGTTATCAGTGCCGTTGGGCATGAAATTGACTTTACCATTGCCGACTTTGTGGCTGATTTAAGGGCACCAACGCCAACTGGTGCCGCCGAAATGGCAGTGCCTAATCTCACTGATTTAAACAATTATTTAAATCAATTAAAGATTAGAATAACTAAAGCAATGGAAAATAATCTTAACGAAAAAGAAAGTCGTTTAAAGACACTAACAACAAAGCAGATATTAAAAAATCCTTTAAGTATTTACGAAATTAAAGAACAGAAACTAGATAATTTATTAGATAGGTTGAATCTATATATTAATAATAAACTTAGAGAGGATACTCTTAAATATCAAAGAATTATCGATAATATTCTCTTTAAGGAGCCAAAAAAATTATTAGAAAGAAAAGAATATCAATTTAATATTCTTTTAAAGACAATAACAATCCTTAATCCAATGAAACTCTTAGAAAGTGGGTATAGTGTTGTTAAAAGTAAAGATACAATAGTTACTAGTATCGCTAAAATAAATAAAGATGATTTGTTAAAAATCACCTTAAAAGATGGGGTAATTAATGCCAAAGTGGTAAGTAAGGAGGGCAATCATGGCCAAGAATGAGAAAACTTTTGAAGAAAATTTAACCGAATTAGAAAGTATAGTAAAAGAATTAGAAATGGGTAATGTTGATTTAGATAAGGCTATTGCCAAATATAGTGAAGCTATGCAATTAGCTAAAATCTGTGGTGAAAAATTAAATAATGCTAAAGAAAGCATTAATAAAATTTTAACTGACAATAATACCTTAGAAGACTTTAAAATTGAAAACGAGTAGCAATACTTGTTTTTTGGTATAAATTGTCACTATAAATACTTATAAGAAGTTCATACTACTAATGGTGAAGTTTATGAAAAAGATAATTCAAAAAATAACAGTGGGTTTAGCCATATTTAGTTTTCCTTTTACGGTTTTAGCCTACTCAGATAAGGTAATCTTAGGCGGTCAAAATATCGGGATAACTATTAATATGCAGGGTGTTTTAGTAGTAGGATTCTACAAAGTAAATGGAGAATATAATTCCAGTCATTTATTAAGCGGTGACTATATTACCAAAGTAAATAATATTCCAGTTAATAATATCAAAGAACTTGTTAATGAAATAAATAATAATGCTAAAGATGATAGTGTTTCTATAACTTATATTCGTAATAATAAAGAATATACTACTAATTTAAAGTTAGAAAAGACTAATAATACCTATAAAACGGGTATCTATGTTAAAGATAATATGCTAGGTAATGGGACTATTACTTATATTGATCCCGAGAGTAAAATCTATGGTGCTTTAGGACATTTCATTGTTGATAGTAGTACTAATGAGGCTATAAAAATAAATGATGGTAATATCTTTAAGAGTATTATTACTAGTGTTACTAAGAGTACCAATGGTAATCCTGGAAGTATTAATACTAACTTCTCTAAAAAAGATATCTATGGCACCATTGATAAAAATACCTTTGCTGGTATCTTTGGTACCTTTAATAAAGAAGTAAATACGGATAATTTAGTTCCCATTGCCAAAATAGAAGAAGTAAAAAAAGGTGCTGCTACCATTTATACCTCTTTATATCATAACGAAGTAAAAGCTTACAATATCAATATCTTAAGAATTGAAAAAAACAATAAAATTAAAAACTTCTATTTTGAAATAACGGATGAAGAATTAATTAAAGAAGCTGGCGGTATTGTGCAAGGAATGAGTGGGTCTCCTATTATTCAAAATGGTAAATTAATCGGAGCCGTTACTCATGTTAGTATTGATAACGTTAAAACCGGTTATGGTATTTCTATTATAAATATGCTAGAAGAAAGCGAAAAAAGTAGTAATTAAGACTTAACCATTATATAATAGTAATGGTGATTATATGAAAAAGATAGTAATATTTGGCGGTGGCTCTGGCCTTTCGCAAATTTTAAAAGGATTAAAACTTTTCCCTCTAGACATAACAGCCGTTGTCTCTGTAGCGGATAATGGTGCCTCTACCGGCCGCCTTCGCAAAGATTTTAATATTCCTGCCGTTGGCGATATTTCTAAAGTAATGTTAGCTATGTCAAATGCTAACACTGACTTAGTAAATCTTCTAAATTATCGTTTTACTAAATCTAAGACTTTAGGTAATCATTCTGTAAAAAATCTTCTTTTAAGTGCCCTTTTAGACCTCAAAGGTAATTTTAATGATAGTATTCCTATTATGATGAATTTATTAGATATTAAAGGCAATATTCTTCCCTTAACCGAAGATAATGCTGAATTAGTAGGTTTTACCGCCTCTGGTAAAAAAATTCTAGGCGAAGAACAAATTACTAAATGTGCTAACAAAATTAGTCATATTGGCTACAATAAAGAAATAAAAATAAATCCTAAAGTTCTAACCGCTATTAAAGAAGCCGATTTAATTATCTTTTCGACCGGCTCTCTTCTAACTAGCATTGCTCCTCATTTAATTGTTAAAGAAGTTATTGAAGCTTTAAGAAATACTAAAGCTCCTAAACTTTATATCTGTAATTTATTTACCCAGCCCGGTGAAACTGATGGTTATACCGTAAGTCAGCATATCGATATCCTCGAGTCTTACCTAGGTAAAGATACCATTGATGTAGTGATTGCTAATAAAAATCTTAAAGATAAGGCTTTAAAAGCTAAATATCAAACAAAAGAGCAAAAAGATCCTGTTATCTTAGATGAAGAGGTACTTCAAAAAAGAAATGTCTTAGTAATAGCAGATAACCTTGCTAAAATTGAAGATAATGTCTATCGCCATGACTCTTTAAAAACGGCTTATTTAATCTTTTCCTACTTAATGGATAGTGAAGCAAGTAATTACTCAAAGTAAATTACTTGCTTTTTTTGGACCTCCAAACTAAAAGTTTGGCGAAATTTTTAAAAAGTTTAGCCAAAAAGAAAAAAAATCACTACTTATCCCTAATATATATATATAGAAGGGTAGTGATTCTATGACCAGCTAATTTTTAATTTTTAATTTTATTAAAAAGTTATTTGAGGAGGTTTAAAATGAATAATAAAATTAAAAAAATAATCAGTTTTACTTTAATACTAACAATTTTTATCCTGTTTACAAAGCAAAAAGTAGATGCTGAGAGCATCTACGAAGGAAAGTGGATTCCCAATATTTATTTAAAACTTGAACTAAATGGCTCCCAAAAATATATGCAAGCTGAGTTTTTTAGAAGGAGAAGTGATAACTCTTATGTTTACTGCTTAGAGCCATTTATTAAAATTAAAAATAATTCTACTTATGAAGAAGTTACTTCCAACTATCATAAACGCCTAGCCTTACCTGAAAAACGCTGGGAAAGAATTCTTTTATTAGCCTATTACGGATATAAATATCAAAACCATCAAGAAGATAAATGGTATGTTATAACACAAGTTTTAATTTGGCGAACAATGAGTATTAATTATCAAGTTTCCTTTACAGACAAATTAAATGGTAATATTTTACCCAATGCTTATCAAGAAGAAATTAATGAATTAGAAAACTTAGTAAAAAAGCATAGCCTGTTGCCTAGTTTTAATGATAAGACGCTTTCCACATCTTACCATAATACTCTTACTTTAGAAGATGAAAATGCTTCCTTAAAAGATTACTACATTGAAAAATCAACTCTTCCCGCTACCATTACTAATAATAATCTTACCATTGAAGCAACCACCCTAGGAAATCATCAAATAATCTTAGAAAAACAAGATACTTTATATAAAAATGTACCTGTTCTTTACCTTTCTGAAGATTCTCAAAATGTCTTATTACCTGGTTCTTATGAACCCCAAAGAGTAACTTTAAATATTAATGTCGTAGGACCATCTCTAAAAATAGTAAAGAAAGATTTAGAGACTAAAGAAACTCTTAAAGTCGCTGACATTAAATTTAAAGTTAAAGATCTTAAAACTAATGAATACTTAATAAATAAAAATAATCCCGATGATCCCCATATCTTCAAGACTAATCAAGATGGAAAAATCCTAATAGATAACTTAAATTTTGGTAAATATATTATTACGGAAGAAAGTACTATTCCTGGTTATTTAAAAAATACCCAAGAAAAACTAGTAGAACTCACTAAAGATACTACTTATCCAAAAGAAAATAATAAATTAATCTATGAAGTATCCATTTATAATGAAAGATTAACTACTTCCCTTAAAGTTATTAAACTAGGAGAAAGTAACACTTCTAAAGATAGGTATATTCCTTTAAATAATATCACCATTGGTCTTTATGCTAAAGAAAGTATTAAAGATATCAATGGAAAAATAATTCATCCTAAGAATAGTCTAATTGCTATGTCTAAGACTAATCAAGATGGTATCATCGAATTTATTAGTCTTTATCTAGGAAAATATTATCTAAAAGAAATAACTACTCAAGATAATTATCTTCTAGATACTAAAGAATATGCTATTGACCTAAGTAATATTAATTCTAAAGATGAAATTAAGTCTTTAAAACTCATTAATTACTTAAAGAAAGGAAGTGTTAGTCTGGTTAAAAAGGATAGCCTAACTAAGGAAGTATTACCGGGTGTTAAGATTAATCTTTATAAAGATGATAATACTCTTATTTACGAAGGAATTACTAATACTAGTGGTCTTCTTTCTATTGATAACTTACCCCTAGGAACTTATTACTTCGAAGAAATAGAAGCTATCCCCGGTTATACAATAAATCAAGAGAAACTTTACTTTACTCTCAAAGACCATAATGAATCTTTAGAACTAACATTTCTAAATGACCCTTTAATTCCTATTCCTGATACTTATTCCCATAAAAAAGATTGGTCTAAGATCATAGAAGGAGCCTTAATTATCACATGGTTAATCATAATATTTCGAAGAAAAGCCATTATTTAATTATTACTATTCTTATCCTTTTTTCCCTTAGTTTAATTATTCTTAAACATAATGATTATCTTCAAGATAAAAAAGAACAAGCTAGTATCGATTATTACTTTTCTAAAAAGACCAGTGATACAAAAAATACTATAAGTCTCCCCGAAGAAGAAATAACCCCATATTATGCTATTTTAAAAATTCCTAAGATTAACTTAACAAAAGGATTAGTTAATCCCGATAGTAAAGATAATAACGTTAATAAAAATATTTATATTGCTAAGAATTCTCTTTTTCCTGAAGATAACAAGATAAGTCATATTATTCTCGCTGCTCACTCTGGATATAACGGTATAGCATATTTTAAAGACTTAAATAAACTAGTTTCTAATGATGATATATATCTTTATTATAATAGAAAAAAATATACTTATAGAGTAGCCTTCTCTTATGAAATTGAAAAAAATGGTTATCTAACTTACAATACTAGAAGTGTTTCTGATCTTTATCTAATTACTTGTCTTAAGAATACAGATAGACAAATAGTCTATGTAGCTAATTTAATTATGGAAGAAAATATTTAAGAAAAAGCCAAAAAAATCTTTAAAATATGATATGATGTTATTGAGGTGGTTAGTGTGAATTTAGATAATCAAAATAAAATGAGAATTCTTGATGATATCTTCTTAGGAACTAAGGAGTCCCAAGGACTAAGAAATGCCGTAGCAGCCATTAAGTTTGTCTTATTTGATGATGATAGTGTCTTACCAGATGGTTTAAAGTATAATGATAAGTATGAGTTTATTTCTTCTAGAAGGGGAGGACGGGCTAAGGCTAAAGCCTTAAGTGAGCTTGATTTAACTGAAGATTTATGCCAATATGCTATGTCCTCTTTTGGACTTTGTAATACTGCTTTTACTGTTACTTATGATGATTATAAAAAAGCTCTTGATAATACAATTACTAGGGATTATACGGCCGATTTTGCCGTTGAATTAGTAGCGTATGCCTTTACTTTTGAGCCTTATGGAGCCGTAGTCGTCTTAGAGAAAAATAAGACCTTAAGAAAAGCTTTAGCATCATCTCTTCTTAATGAACGTTATATTGAAAATAAAATGTTAATGCTTGATCGCTTTGATGGGGTTATTCTAAGTACCAAGATGGATGAATTTACCAAGGAAAAATTCTTGGATAATTATAAATCCTTAGCCAATTACTTTTATAATATTAAGACCCGAAGTCAGGATTATCTAAATTACCTAGAAAATAATTAGAAAGAGTAGGAGTAGATGAAAAATTTAATTGCAGAATTTAAAAAATTCATTATGCGCGGTAATGTCGTTGATTTAGCTGTTGGTGTAGTAATGGGTAATGCTTTTTCCAAGATTGTTACCTCTTTAGTAAATGATATTATGATGCCTATAATTGGAATTATCATTGGTGGTCATGATTTTAAAAATCTTTCTATTACCATTGGAAACGCCAAAATAATGTATGGCTCCTTTATCCAAAATATCATTGATTTTCTTATCATTGCAACTTCTATCTTCATTTTCATTAAGCTAATTAATGTTCTTATGCCAAAGAAAGAAGAATCCAAGAAAGAAACAAAAAAAGAAGTATCCGAAGAAGTCTTACTGTTACGAGAAATTAGAGATAGTCTTAAGAAATAAAAAAAGTCACATCGTTGTGTGGCTTTTATTTTGCCGTAATAAACATAGCAGCATAGGAAGCAATAATTCCTACAACCATAACAATTAACATAGTCCAAACAGCAATCTTTTGGGCTTTTTTTGACATAAGTTCTTACCTTCCTTCATGTAATATAATAATATTTTAGCATAAAAATAAGCACTTGCCAATATACTTATGTAGGTGATTAACTTGAAACTTCTAAAAAAGCACTACAATACAGTCTTATTCTTGGTAACTATCATTGTCGTAGGCATTATTCTTGGTCTTATTTTAGGTATCAAGCAAGGCCCCATCTTTAAGAATGACTTAATCTATAGTACCTCTAATCTCAAGAATGCTATTCTTACTAATAATGTTAATAATATTCTTTCTCACTTTCTTTTACTAGGACTAGTTATTTTCACATGTCTCATTATGCCCTTATATTTTCTTAATATAATTTATTTACTATTCAAAGGGATAACTATAGGGTTTAATATCTATATTTTTACAGTTTCTTTTGGTTTTAAAGGATTAATTAGTTCTCTTATCTATAATCTAACTATTAATCTTTTTTATCTTTCGATGTTTATCTTTCTTTTAATAAAGGGAAACTATCTTACTAAGAATATCCTTATTCTTTTAATAGACCATTCTAAAGATATTTTTCCTAAGATTAAAAAGACTATTTTAGCCATGCTAATCATTGGCAGTACCATTCTTATAAATGATCTAATCCTTTTCTTTTCCTCTAAAGTCTTACTTCCTAAAATATTCTTTCTCTTAGGATAGACTTTAAAAAATTATTTTGGTAAAATATATCACGGAAGTGATTTACAAATGAAAACAGTAGTAGTAGGAATGAGTGGTGGCGTTGATTCTTCGGTATCCGCTTATCTTTTAAAAGAACAAGGATATAACGTTATAGGGCTATTTATGCGTAATTGGGATGCCGCTTTAAATAATGATATTGAAGGTAATCCAACTTTTGGCGAGAATATCTGTCCTCAAGAACAAGATTACAATGATGCTAAAAAAGTCTCTCAAGAACTAGGCATACCTTTATACCGAGTTGATTTTATCAAAGAATATTGGGATTATGTCTTTAAGTATTTTCTTGATGAGTTAAAGAAGGGGAGAACTCCTAATCCCGATTTAATGTGTAATAAGTATATTAAATTCGATTTATTTATCAAAGAAGCTAAAAAACTAGGAGCCGATTATATTGCCACTGGACATTATGCCAGAATGGAAGATGGACACCTTTTAAGAGGAATAGATTCTAATAAAGACCAGACTTATTTTTTAGCTCAAGTAAAAAGAGAAGCTCTAAAAAATGTTTTATTTCCGGTTGGGGGGTTAACTAAACCCGAAGTCCGCAAGATTGCTAATGAAATTCATTTAGAGACTGCTAATAAAAAGGATTCCACCGGTATCTGTTTTATCGGAGAAAGAAACTATCAGAAGTTTATTCATAACTATCTAAAACCTAATCCCGGAGATATTTTAAATGTCGAAACAAAAGAAAAAATTGGTACTCATACTGGTCTTATGAATTATACAATTGGGCAAAGAAGAAATGTCGGAATCTCGGGTAATTTAGAACGCCATTATGTCTGTGGTAAAGATGTTGAAAAGAATATTCTTTATGTTGCCTTTGGGGATGATAATACTTATTTAATGAGCGATGCTTGTCTTATTGAAGATGTTAACTTCTTAAGTGAGGCAAGACCCCAAAATTGTAGTGCTAAATTCCGTTACCGTGGGGAAGATAATGAAGTTACTTTAGAATATTTAAGTGATGGCAATATCCTTGTTAAATATCCTCATCTTGCCAAAGCCGTTACTCCTGGTCAAGCTTGTGTACTTTACAGTGGCGAAGAATGTCTTGGCTCTGGCATAATTAAAGAAGTCTTTAAAAATGGGCAAAAATTGTGGTATTTATAGGCAAAAACTTTACGTTTTGATTGACACTTTTTGTACAAATGATATAATTAGTATGTAAGATAAGAAAGGCAGTTGTTTTACATATGCAAAAATTAAATGACCTATTTCAAGAATTAGGTATTTCCAAAGTTCGTTTAGCTAAATACCTAGGTGTATCAAGACAAATGGTTTATAATTATCTAGAACTTGATGATTTAAGTAAATGGCCTAAAGAAAAAAGAGTTATGCTTTATAAGTTATTAGATGTTAAGGATGCTAATAGTATTAATTATATTGATGTTACAACTGATTATATGTTAGGAGTAGAATCCCGCCTTATTAAAGGCATTCGTCTGCAAGGGGAGGGGAGTTCTTGTATTGACATTAAAGGCTTAAACTATGAGTCTGAGCAACTCTTAACCGATATTATTAATCTGTTAAAGGAGCGCTTAAGTGAAGATAATTTCCGTAAAGAAAACTATTATACCTTTAAGTACTTATATCATACTTTACAGTTGATGGATGAAATTCCCGAGATTAAATATATCTTTGGCTATATGAGTAAAACCGGTGGTTACACTAATCCCGAAGAATATAAATTACAAGAAGAAAAACAATTTATCTTAGAAGGAATATTACATACCGCCTTAGACTTATATAATAATGGTGGATCATCACGTTCTAAACTACAAGAAGCTCATCGCCGTTGGATTGCAGAAATTGATGCTAAAAAGGAAGAAAAAATTTCGCGTACTCAAGAATTAAGTGCCGTTAAATTGCAGGCCTTAAAAGAATTAAATTATGCAAAAATGGATAATACGAACGCCAATGAAGTCATTGAAAAAATTCTAGAATTACTAGCTAAAAAAGCTTAAAAAAATTAAAATACAACTCCCCTACCAATCATAAAAAGAGAAGAGGGGAGTTGTATTATTATATATACCTATCATTTTATCCTTCTCTTAAATACATTAACTATTATTTACTGCATTTTATGTTTATAAATAGTAAAAATAAGCCTAAATTCTCGCGCATCGAGAAATTAAAAGATGAATAATTGATTGTCTCGTTGTCTCAAAATTGCTCATATTTTGGGCAAAAAATCCGTATTTCCTTAATAAACAATAATTAATTATCTGGAAATATTATTAATTAATAAAATAAAAATTTATCTTCTAGAAATTAAAATTAGATTCTTATAAATTTTATTTCATATATTATTTATAATCAATTAAAAAATATTTAAGATTAATGATTAATCATCTAAAGAATAGAATTTTAATATCTAATAAGGTAATTAATCATATAAAATAACTAAAATTTATTTTGAAATATAACTGCACATAATATATATTATGTTAACATTTATAAAATGGCTTATAAAAATAAGATAAATAAAGATAATAATAAACCTATTAAGATATGCCACCTTCTCTGATAACTCACGGCTTCTGGTAGTATTTCTAAAAAAGAAATAGTAATCATCAAAATACCCACGAAGTATAACATTATATTAAGAAATAAAATACTAATAAACGGTTTTAAAAATAACCAAGTAATAATGGCTCCGAAAGGTTCAGCCACTCCCGATAAAAAAGTATATAATAAGGCTTTCTTACGATTACTGGTACTATAGTAGATTGGAACAGCAATACAGATACCCTCTGGTAAGTTGTGAGCCGCAATCGATAAGGCTATCTTTAAACCTAATTTTTTATTAGCCAGACTAGAAGTAAAGACAATTATTCCTTCCGGTAAGTTATGTAAAAGTAAACTTGCCATACTTAAGATTCCTACTGTATATAAGTGATTATTATCTTTAAATTTAGTTTTAAAAAAATGAACGAATACCATTACCAATATGGGTATCATTATGACAATTAATAAAGCTCTATTAATCTTTAAATTACTAAAAAAGTAATTAATAGAAATTGGTATTAATTCCTTAAGACTTATTAAACTCATTACTCCCATGGCAAAAGAAAGAGCAACACTTATTACCTCTCTTACCCTACTCTTACTAAAATAAGTAAAGAAAATTCCTAAATTAGTGGCCGCTCCCGCTAAAATAGCCATCACAATCGCATTTTTGGCATCCATAATCATCACATTAATATTATTCCGATGAAAACCCATAAATTACCAAACATTTTATAGTATTATTTTTTTCAATTAATCCACAATATAATTAGGAGGTCAAAATGAATTCAAAAAATAATGCAAGAAACAATGCTAAGAACAATGCTCGTAATAAAGCAAAAAGTTCTACTAGATGTCATAACACTGCTAAAAATAACAGTAAATGTCATGCAAAATCCAATGAATTAAATGATGAAATTTAGTTCAAATCCTTAATTATTTATGACTGCGAGGATGATATTCTTCGTAGTCCTTTTTTAATTTTTCATCAATAAGATGCGTATATATCTGGGTTGTCTTTAAATCTTCATGACCAAGTAACTCCTGAATAATCCTAATATTAGCACCGTTCTTAAGTAAAATCGTAGCAAAAGAATGTCTTAAAGTATGAGGAGATACTTCCTTTTTAATCCCCTTTTTACTACACTCTTCCTTAAGAAATTTAAAGAAAGCTTGTCTTGTTATCTTTTTCCCATAACTAGAAATAAATAAGTACTCACTATCATTTTTCTTAAGTAAACTATTACGATAATATTCTAAATACAATTTAGTATAATATAAAGCCTCATCATCAATCGGAACAATTCGTTCCTTCCTCCCCTTCCCCAAAACCCTTAAATAACACTCAGAAAAATCAATATCACTTACCCGAAGATTAGTAAGCTCACTAATACGTAAACCTGTCGCAATCAACAGTTCTAACATCGCCTTATTCCGATAATCTTTAGGTTTCTTTAAATCAATAGCTAGTAAAGTTTTTATTTCTTCCGATGTTAAATATTCCGGTAAATTTTGCTCTAATTTAGGCATAATTAACTTATCACAAGGATTAACTTGGATAATAGACTCTCTTGTTAAAAAGCCATAAAGAGATCTTAAAACCGTAATATGATGAGCCATACTCCTCCTACTTAAAGCTTCTAAAGTGCTTAAATACTTCAAAATATCATTATCATTCATCTTTAAATAATTTCTATTATAATTATATAAGTCTTTGATATCTTCTTTATAAGAAGCTAAAGTATTCCTACTAAGATTTTTCTCATATAAAAGATAATCTAAGTATTTATTAAGATATTCATCATTAAGAAAATTTACTTCTTTATCCATATTTATTCTCCTTTAATCTTTTTATCTTAACTCTAATTTTATCATAAACTTATCTCTTAAAGAATTTTTAATTACTAAAATACTAGTTAATTTTAAAAAGAAAGTCTATTTATGATATAATAAATACTGTTTTAACAAGTATAAAACTAATATATAGAAAGGTAATTGATAATTTTTATCAAACTAAATAATATGGAAACACTAGCAAATAAATATCGCCCTCAGTCTTTAGAAGAGGTCGTTGGTCAAAAGCATTTAATCGGACCGAATAAAATTTTATCAAATATGGTTCAAAATAAGAAGATTTTTTCTATGATTTTATATGGTAAACCAGGAATTGGCAAAACTTCTATTGCTTATGCTTTAGTTAATTCCTATGATAAAAAATATAAGTTCTTAAATGCTACTTCATCTAGAAAAGAAGACTTTCTAATTGCCATTGAAGAGGCTAAAATGTATAAGGATTTAATCCTAGTTGTTGATGAAATTCATCGAATGAATAAAGATAAACAAGATATTTTACTTCCTCATATTGAATCAGGTCTTATTATTTTAATTGGTCTTACGACTAGTAATCCTTATCATAAGATTAATCCTGCTATTCGTAGTCGTTGTCAAATCTTTGAATTAAAACCCCTAGAGAAAGAAGATATTATTACTTGTTTAAAAAGAGTTAGTGCTAAAGAAGACTTAACGGTTGAAGAAGAAGTTTACGCCGCCATTGCTAAACTTAGTAGTGGTGATGTTAGAAACGCAATTAATTTGCTAGATGTCGCTAGTATGACTGTCCTAGATAAGAAAATAACAATGGAGACTATTAAAAATATTAGTTCGAAGTCATCGGTTTTCTTTGATAAAGATGACGATGGATATTATGATATCATCTCAGCTTTTCAAAAATCTATTCGAGGAAGTGATGCTGATGCTGCTATCTACTACTTAGGAAGATTAATTGAAGCTGAAGACTTAGATATTATCTATCGCCGGATGAGTGTAATTGCTTATGAAGATATTGGTCTTGCTAATCCTTCGATGGGTCCCAAAGTAATGGCAGCCATTCATGCCGCAGAAATTTTAGGGCTACCTGAAGCTCGTATTCCTCTAGCTCAAGTAGTCTTAGAACTAGCTCTTTCTCCTAAGAGTAATTCCAGTGAAAATGCTATTGATAATGTTTTAAATGACATCAGAAGTGGCTCTACTGGGGAAGTCCCTGAACACCTTAAAACTACTTCACCTAATTATAAATATCCCCATAACTATCCTAAATACTGGGTTAAACAACAATATTTACCCGATGCCGTCAAAAATAAAAAATATTATTATCCAAGACATAGTAAGTATGAAGATACCCTAAATCTTGGTAATCAAGAGATGAAAAAAGAAACTAAATAACTGGTCTAACTTAATATATAAGTTTTTCCTTCTTAGTTTCTTTTTAATTTTCTAAATCTTTTAACCATTCTAGGATGATATGGCTAGCCATAAAAATACCCGCAACGCTAGGGACAAAAGGTGTTGAACCTGGAGTTCTATCATGGGTTTTAATCGGAAGCTCACTACTTGTAACTACCGTTAGCTTCTTTATTTTATTATCTTTGCAAAGGCGACGCATAATTTTAGCTAAAGGATCATTATTAGTCTTATAAATGTCAGTAATTACAATCTTACTAGGATCTAGTCTATTTCCGGTTCCCATTGCACTTATAATAGGAATTTTTTGTTCTTTAGCATACATTATTAAAGCCATTTTAGTTGTCACTGTATCACAACAATCTAAGATATAATCCGTATCAAGAGAAATATACTCTTTGATATTCTCTTTATTTAAGAAAACACTATGCACGGTAAAACAACCATCAGGATTAATACTTAATGCCCTAGCTTTGGCGACTTTTACTTTTTCTTCACCTAAGACTTCATAATTACTTATTACTTGTCTATTTAGATTAGTTATATCAACTGTATCATTATCTATTATAATAATATTCTTAAGACCAAAACGAACTAAAGTTTCTAAAGCAAAACCCCCAACGCCTCCAACACCAATCAAGACAATCTTTTTATTCTGAATACTTTTTAATTTATCTTCACTAATTAATTTTAATATTCTTGCATACTGTTCCATTTAATTTACTCCATATAAAAACCAAAGGGTGGTCTATTGTGATAAAAGCCCGCTTATCGCAGGTGGGTATACACATAAATTGTTTCAGGATCCTTGCATTTACAAGTATTCAACACCACAATTTAATTAGATTCCCGTATAATCACTTACTCGGTTTTATGTAAATAAACCATTTTCCTTTGGTAATTTAAGTGTATCATAAGAGCTTCTTATAAGCAAGTCCTTTTGCTTATTTTAAGTCCTTTTTTTTCATCTTCATAGAGTTTTAATTCGTATGAATTTTCCATCTTTCATTAACATTACAGTTCGTTGAATATGGCATTGGATTAGGCATCTCTAATTTAATTATCATTGGTAATTTGAAAGCTCCTCCAAAGCCAACACAATTACCTGGTTGTAAAACTTTTTGTTTTTCAATAACATCTTGACTAATATTAGGAAGCATTGTTCTAATATATTCAATATCTTTAGGATGGGTCATTTTAAATATTAAGAAGTTACTACACTGTGAAATAACCGTATCACTAATTTCAACTGGTCTCTGAGAAATAATATTTAATAAGACTCCATATTTTCTACCTTCTTTAGCAATTCTTTCAAAGATATTATATCCTAAAAGAAAAGTATCAGCATCTTTAGAAACATAACGGTGAGCTTCTTCTAAGAATAAATGAAAAGGTATACTAGCTCTTTGGGTACGTGATTTAGCAAACTCAAAGAACATACGAGCATATATTTTAACCAAAACCTTCGCATAAGTATCATCCATATCTTCAAGATTAATGTTTATTATCTGGGCTTTTTTTCTATTAGGAGTTGCTACTAAAGAAGCAATATACTGGTCTAAAGTAATATAATTAGGATAATTAAAATAAGTCCCAACATTACTATTTAAAATTGAATTCAACCTAACTTTTAAAATACTAGCATCATCTCTAATGGCTTCATTATGTAAAAAGCCTTCACTAATCAAAGTAAATTCTAAGGCACTAGCAAAATCTTTTAAAGTATAATAAACTGGTTTTGCAGAAATTTTACCTTCTAAATCATCATTAATAAACTTTAAGATATACTCATTAATTAAGACTGATTCTCCAAAATTTCCATGCGAATCTATTTCAAAACAATCACTAAATTTCCTTGTATACCCTACTCCTGGAATATCCGTATCAAAGTTAAACTCCTTAGTATGGCATACCTGAATAACTTGAAAAACTTCATTCTTCTTCTCTTTAGTAGTTTCATTACTAAAAAGAATAGCCAATAATGCTTTCGCAATTAAATGATTCTTATACATTGTTGCCTCATCTGAGACATCCGCAAATACCTTAGCTAACTTTAAGGCTCTTTCAATAATAGGAATTTGCGTATGACTAGAAACTTGTAGTAACAAAGTCATATCATCTAAAGTTAATAAATGAACAGGTATTGATAGTCTTTGATCAGTAGCCTCCGTAGGATTTGTAGTAATAAACTTATAACTATAATTTGGATTTAATTCATTTAACTTTGAGAAAGCCGTTTTATATTCACCATAAGCATCAAAGATAAATATATTGGCATTATAAGCAATAAACTCTGGGTTTGAAAATAAATTCTGAACCATTCTGGCAACCCCACACGATTTACCAGAACCTGAGTTACCAAATATTGCCATATGATTTGATAAGAGATCATTTATATCAACATAAACAGTATGTCCTTTATAAATAGCTGATTGGCCTAAAATAAAGGTTTTATCACTATAAGAACCCATTAAACTCTGTAATTCTTCATCGTTTATTTGTCTTATTTTTGATGATAAGACTGGTTTCCTAATAACCCCACTAATATATTTATTTCCAATAAATTCTCCTAAAAACCTTATTTTAATAATCTCATCATTAACTTCTTCTACTTCCCCTAAAATTCTTTGATTTTCCGCTTCAAAGACAACATTATTATTCATTAAGTCAACATCTTGACCAGGTTGGATAAGGGATTCAACATGAGCTTCTCCCTCTGTTATATATTTAATTTTTCCAAACATCTTTATTCTCCTTTATTCTTCTTATAAATAAATTATATCATTTACCTCTTAAAAGATAAACTTTTTTAAGCAATTTTTTATTTTTCCAAAATAAAACGACTACTATGGTAGCCATTTTACACTATAGGTTTAATAATTTTTCAACCGAAGTAATCTTAACTTCACTACTAAATTTATTACGATAGCTATTAACATTACTTACCCAAGTTGGATTAGCCATCTTAACTCCATCAACTATTAATGGATTATATTTATAGCCAATCTGTTCAACCGTTTGTAAGCCTTGATCAAAGTAACTACTCTTAAGAAGCATAACATATTTATAAACACCATATTCAATAGATGGATAAGTAGTTAATCTTCCATTACTCATACCTCCAAAGATATTATTTTTATTTAACATACTTTGAGCCCCTAAATTACCTGTTTCAATCCAAGTAATAGCCTTTGCTGTCTTTAAATCAACACTTGGGTTTAAAGACACAAAATATTCAATTAGATTATAAATATATTCTTTTGAACAATCTTTATAAGAATAATTTCTTTTAAATAATTCACTCTTATTACTCTCTAAAGCGACAATAAACTCTAATAAAGCCGCATCAAAAGAAGCTTTATTATTCCCTGTTTGTAATAAATCTAATTCATTAAAACTAGTCTTATTAGCACTTCTTATTTCACTAAGCAAAGTATTATAATCAATTCCAAACATCATCGCATAAAATTCATAAGTCTTCTCTTTAGCCGTAATATTTTCATTTATTTTATTTTCCGCAATATCTTCAAGAGTCAATGTCTTATAAGTATCAATATTTGGTACAACAACAATACTTTCATAAGTTTTATTCTTCTTCATATTTAAAGTTATAGGGATTATAATTGTAATTACTGATATAAATCCTATCAGGAAAATACTAATTACTTTCTTTTTCATTTAAGACCTCCTAGTCTTATTATTTACCCATAATTTATTCTTTCATACCTAAATATGTTATTTTTCTAATTCTTCTTTTAAGATTTGTTTTGTCATAACTGGATTAGCTTTTCCTTTAGTTTGCTTCATCACTTGGCCAACAAAATAATCAAAAAGATTAGTACGTCCATTTAAGTAAGCTATCCTTTGCTCTTCATTATTCTTAATAATATCTATTATCATTGTTCTTAAAACTAATTCATCAGATATCTGAGCATTTTCTTTAGAAATAAATTCTTTAGGTTCTTTTTTAGATTCTAAAGCCTTACTAAATACTTCTTTAGCTTGTTTATTCGATAAAGTTTTATCTTTAATAGCATCCGTTATCTGTCTTAACATCTCTGGAGTAATAAAGAAGTCTTTAATACTACTATTGTCTTTATTCAATTCGGTTACAATATTAACTGTTATCCAGTTTGCCGCCATCTTAGAATCTATACCTATTATAACACACTTTTCAAAGTAATCCGCAATATTTCTATCCTTAATAAGAATACTAGCATCATACTCATTAAGTCCTAAGTCATTAGTATACCTTTTTAAACGCTCTAGAGGAAGTTTAGGTATCTCATTGATTAATTCCTCTATCCAAGACTTATCAAGCTTATAAGGCGGAATATTAGGGTCTAAGAAGTACTTATAATCAATAGCATCTTCTTTCGTACGCATTCTAATAGTCGTATTAGTATCCTCGTCAAATCTTCTCGTCTCTTGAATTAACTCTTCCCCAGTATCTAAAGCATTTCTTTGTCTTTCTTCCTCATACTTAATAGCAGCCTCAATATTCTGAAAACCATTAACATTCTTAATTTCTACTCTAGGCGTAACATACTCTCCTAAATTATTCTTTAGATTAATATTAACATCACATCTAATTTGACCCTTTTTCGTATCCGCATCTGATATATCAGTATAACGATAACAATCACGAATATATTCTAAAAAAGCAATAACTTCTTTACTAGAATGAAAACAAGGTTCTGTAACAATTTCCAAAAGTGGTACCCCAGCTCGGTTATAATCAATTGTTGTCATCTTCGCAAAATGATCTAAACTAGCTGAATCTTCTTCTAAATGGATATCATGAATTAAAACCTCAATTGTCTTATCATCAACTGGTATTTCTAATTTACCATTTACCCCTACCGGATTAGTACACTGCGTAATCTGATATCCTTTAGGTAAATCGGGATAATAATAATTCTTACGATCAAACTGCATAACCTTGGCAATCTTACAATTTAAAATATGAGCCATCTTAATCGCATGAGCAATACATTTCTTATTAACAATTGGTAAAGTCCCAGGAAATGCCATATCAACCGGAGAAACATAGACATTAGCCGTATCACTAAAACCATTTATTCCTTTAGAAAAAGCTTTAGCATGACTTTTTAACTCGCAGTGCATTTCAATTCCCACTACTAGTTGCAAATCCTTATTCATATGAAACCTCCTTTGCTATTTGATTCTTATAATTCATCGTTTTTTCAATCCCATAAGCAATATTTAAAACCGTCTGGTCATTATAACAATCACCAGTAATATTTAAACCAACTGGTAAATTATCTACAAATCCATCTGGTATTGTAATAGAAGGAAATCCTCCAAAGTTACCTATCTGTAGATGTTCTTCTAATATTTTTGAACCACCAGCCAAAGTATTTTGCGACTTTTCTAAGAAAGGAGCCGGACCACTACCAACTGGTAAAATAACCGCATCATAGTCTTTAAATAATTCTTTCCATTTATTAACAATTAATCTGCGAACCCGTTTAGCATTATTAAAGTATTTATCTTGGTTTTCTCTTTGTAGTACATAAGAGCCAATAACAAATCTTCTCTTAATTAGTGGAGAAAAACCCTTAGTACGATGGTCTTTCATGGCTTCATAAATATTATTAGCACATCCTCTTGGTCCAAAGTTAATGCCCGTCAAGTTGGACATGTTAGATGTTGCTTCTGCACAAGATATTACTACATAACAAGATGCTACCGCATCCAGTAAAGTCTTATCAACACTAACTTCATCAACCGTAATTCCTCTATTTCTTAAATCATTAACTTTATCCATAAAATTATTTAAATGAGTTTTTAACTCCTCACTTGGCGTCTCATAATTATCTAAAGATACTATTTCTTTAACATAACATAATCTTCTAGTCTTTAAATCATCCTTTAAGTTTTCATATAAATGCATATTACTACTATCCCAAGAAGTCATATCCTTTTCATCTTGACCCTTAATTACATCCGTAACAATCGCAGCATCAGCTACATTTCTTGTTAAAACGCCACAATGGTCTAAACTAGAAGCAAAAGGAAACAAGCCATATCTAGAAATCATCCCGTAAGTAGGTTTATAGCCAACTATACCACAATAAGCAGCTGGTTTACGAATAGAATCTCCTGTATCGCTTCCTAAAGCGTAAGGATAAACCCCTGCTGCCACGGCCGCCGCTGATCCACTTGATGAACCCGCACACATTCTTCTAGTATCCCAAGGATTTCTAATGATACCAGTTTTAGCTGTCGTACCAGTACCACCCATACCAAACTCATCCATGGCCGTTTTATTAGTAGCAACCGCCCCAACCTTCTTTAGTTTTTCAATAACAGTCGCATCAAAGAAAGGAATATAACCAGTTAAAGTATTACTAGAGGCACAAGATTCAATATCTTTTGTTGAATAATTATCCTTAATTCCATAAGGAATCCCACTAAGTAAATTATCTGTAACTTTACTACCTTTAGCATCATCTAAAATAAGAGCAAAAGCATTACATTTATCTTCAATTTCCTTCGACTTTTCTAAAGATTCACCAACTAATTCCTCAGAAGTAATTTCTCCCTTAATAAGCATTTCATGTAATTTTTTAATATCTAATTCATTATGCATTTTCACCAACAACCTTTACTACTTCAACTTCTCTGCCAACAGTCTTTCCACTATTCCGAAGTAACTCTTCAATTGGTACGGTCTCTTCTACTTCATCATTATTTAAATGACTCCCCATATCATCTAAGCAATAACTCATTGGTTTAACATCTTTAATATTAGGAATTTCATTAATAATATTAATATTTCTATCTATCTCTTGAAATTCATCTAAAACCATCTTATTTTCTTCTGCCGTTAAACCAATAAGTAACTTATCAGCATAACTATCAACCATTTCTTTTGTAAAATGTTTCATATCATCACCTACATATTCATATTGATATAATCAACTAATTCATCTTCATTAATTGTTACTTCTTCTTTTGTAACATTATCTTTAATCTTAATCATCTTCTTATTGATATCCTCATCATTAAGAATAATTAAGAACTTAGCATTTAATCTATCAGCTTGTTTAAACTGAGCTTTAAGACTTCTTCCCATATTTTCCATTTCAATATCAAAACCACTTAATCTTAAAGTTTGACAAATATTAACAGCATAATCTTTTTCCGTATCAGAAACATACATAATATAAACATCAACCCAATTCTTAATTGGTAGTTCAATATCTTCTTTTTCTAAAGCAAGCATTAATCTATCTAAACCACATGCAAAGCCAATTGCTGGCGTACTTGGTCCTCCAAGGGTTTCAATCATTCCATTATATCTGCCCCCAGCAGCCAAAGTACTTTGACTACCCATAGTATCAATATCCGCCATTATTTCAAACACCGTGTGATTGTAATAATCTAAGCCTCTAACAATCTTTGGATTAACCTCATAAGGAATATCCATAATCTCTAAATAATGTTTAACATCAAGAAATCTCTTCTTAGCCTCGCTAGTTAGATAATCAATTGTTTTCGGAGCCTTCTTAATAATCTCATTATCCCCATCAACCTTACAATCTAATATTCTTAAAGGATTTTTTTCTAATCTTACTTTACAATCATCACATAACTCATTAATGTGTGGTTTTAAATAATTAATTAAAGCCTCACGATAATTCTCTCTTGATTCCTTATCTCCCAAAGAATTAAGCTCTACTTTAACATTACGAAGTCCCAAAGTCTTAAATAGATTTACCGGAATAGAAATAATCTCTGCATCAATATAAGCATCATCACAACCAATTGCTTCACAACCAAATTGACTAAATTCTCTTAGTCTCCCACTTTGGGGTCTTTCATAACGATACATTGGTTCTATATAGAAGAATTTAACGGGTTGAGTAGCACCACCATACATCTTATTTTCAATATAACTTCTAACAACCCCCGCCGTTCCTTCCGGTCTTAAAGTAATATTTCTTTCTCCTCGGTCCTTAAAATCATAAGTTTCTTTAGTTACAATATCCGTTGTTTCTCCTACACCACGGTGAAATAGTTCCGTGGCTTCAAAAACAGGAGTTCTAATCCAACCATAATTATAAGTTTGACATAAGTCCTTAATTAAACTTTCTACATATTGCCACTTAAGGGCATCAGTTCCAAAAATATCAACTGTTCCTTTTTGTTTAAGTATCATATTTATCCTCTTCTCTAAAAGTAAAATTCTAGTCATTACATACTAGAATTACTACTACATAACAATTTATTTATCAAATATTATAATAACTTTCTATTTTTTAGTCAATTATTCCGACTATTTTTATTTAATTTTAGTCTGATTTGCTAAAGCCTTCTTTAAAAATATATCGTAGTCATTTATAAAATCAGTAAGAGTTTCTGTGTATTCTTCATCTAACTCTAAAAATTTTGGTTTAAAGAAGTCTTTATCATATTTTAATAATTCCTTCTTTTCATTAATTCCTACCATTTTTTCTTTATCATCATCTAAATACCAATAGGTCTTCGCAAATATTGGTTGTTGAGTAGTATTTGTTAAAACCGGTGGCCTTAGAACATTGCCAAAGCAATTAATTGGTGTACCTATTTGTTCGCCCACCACTTTACTACCTATCATCTGCATAGCAACACAAGCAAAGCGTCCACTAGAAAACACACCTTTATCAACGATAGTAACAAGTTCTAAATTGGTATTTTTTAAGTATTCAATAAGGGGCTTTATAATAGCAGAAGCCCCACCACCATTACCACGCAAATCCAAAACAAATTTTGTAATATTTTGATTTTTAGTTTCTCTATCAAGTACTTTAAGTAAGCTATCTATAACTGGAATATAATATGGATGACAACTTTGGTATGTAAATATCAAAGCCTTATCTTGAATATAAAAGTTTGGCTTAGTATCCTTTCTTTTTAAAAGACATTCTTTTAAACTATTTTTAGTATCAATAGATAACATTCCTTTATCAGTTTCAACTTTTAACAGTAAATTATCCCGTTTAAAACTAGGTAAACTATATAAAACTTCTAGAATATTAAAGTTATTTTCTATCATAGCATATAGATGATTATAAGTTGCATAACTAACACATTTTTCATATTCATCAAGTAATTTTTCAACTAAAATGCCATTTATCTTTAAAACCTTAGCTTTTCTAATTTTAGCATCTAAAGAATAGTCTATAAAAAGTCCCAAACCATTTATCCATTTTAGTTTATAAGGTAAAGGTGTTACCTTATAAAATGCTAAATGTGTATGACTATCTAAATACCCATTCATGTATTTTATTAAAACATTCATATAATAATTGAAAGTATAATCATCAAGTATTTTTTCATCTAATTGTAAACTAGCTATAAATTTTTTTAATTCTTCTGGACTATGAGATTGATAAAAATTTAAATGCCAATCCTCATTTGGATACTTACTATCAACTAAAGTTCCTCTTGATAATTTAGTTAAATTAATAAATTCTTCTAAATCTTCTTTATATTGCTTTTGCATATACTTTTTTACTCTACCGTTTCTTTAACATTTTCTCTAGTTCTAATAAATGAATAAGTAACACTATCAAAATAATATTCAGTAACATAATGTGTCTGTTCATTTGTCTTAGGAGTTGCTATTCTTAATTGATTTCCCATAACATCAATACTAAAAGCTTTAATACCATTCCCATTATAATTATTAAAGTATAAAGGCATTTCCACATTCGTTAGACTATTACCATTAAAATCACATAAATATAACTTATTATCTTTAACATAAAGAATAAACCCATTATGAAGTTCAATATAACTAATATTATCACTTAAGATACATTCTAAACTATTAGCATTATATAACTCATAGAAGACCCCCGTATTAGTAACATTCTTCGTCGTATAAAATATATTTGTCCCAAAAGAAATAATATCTTCAATTTTATTTGCAATAACCTCACTTAAAGAATTACTACTAGCATCATAAATTTGATAACCACTATCACTCTTTAAGATATATTTCTTACTACTAAATTTAAAATTGATTCCATAATACTGATAGTTTAAGACATTAGTAACTCGACCATTAATAACCTGATCTATTCCCCATAAACCATTCTTCTTAATAATATATTTAGAAGAATCAATAATTCCTTTTCCATTTTCTTGCTTAGAATAATGAATATCTTCATATTGCGCTAGTATTTGTTTATTCTTAATATCATAAAGTAATATTACACTAGTCTCATTCTCTAAACCTTTATTTTCATATTCTTTAATAAAAGCATATCTTTTATCGACAATATCCATCTTAATATCATACATTCCTGCTACTTCATCACTATATAGATAAGAAGTCGCTATCTCACAATCACTATCACTTAAAATACACTTATAAGTATCCAGAAGTTTACCACTATCATAAAGAAATAATACACCCTCGACTTTTTCTAGTTCATCTGGATTATCCGGAATATCATAACCAGATATCACTTTAGGAAGATTAGTATCTACCGTAGTAGCCGCATCATAATCTTGTCTAATTTTTTTCCAAAAAGGCACCATTTCCGTATCTAAAAGTGTTTCTCTATTATATTCTCTAAAGACCCATCCTAAACCATAACGTGAAACCACCGTCCCATCATTATAAGTTTTGGTTACTTCTTTAAAAGTTATTAAAGGCTTTTGCCCTTTCTTAAAACGTCCCTGGTCAATTAAAAATAATATCGTATATAAAGACACAATAGCAATAGTGCTAACAACTACTATTCTTCTAATTAGTAATTTCTTTTTTCTTAGAGCCTCTTTTTTAGCATACTCTTCTTCTTCATACATAGCTCCTGCTGAATCATTGTACATAAATCCTCCTTATTCTTTTTCAAGTAAAATCGTTGTTGGTCCCATATTAACTAAGCTAACTTCCATATCAGCCCCAAATCTTCCTGTTTCCACCGGCACAAATTCTCTTAACTTAGTATTAAACTTTTCATACAAAGGTTCGGCCACATAATTCTTAGCTGCTTTAATATAACTAGGTCGATTACCATTAGTAGCATCCCCATATAAGGTGAATTGAGAAATACTTAAAATTTTTCCATTATAATCTAAGATACTTTTATTCATAATTCCCTTTTCATCCGGAAATATTCGTAAATTAACAATCTTTTTGACCATATAATCAATTATTTTTTCCGTATCAGTCTGTGTAAAACCTACTAACAAAACTAAACCTTCATTAATATTGCCAACAACCTTTTCATCTACTTTTACCGAAGCATTTTTAGCTCTTTGAACAACTACTTTCATTAATTTTTAACTCTTTCTATTCTAATAACATATTTTTCCATATTTAAAGCATTAATTAAATTATCTAACTCTTGGGTATTTTTTATCTTCAAAGTAAGCTTATATTTGGTTAAAGTTTCTTCTTCCTTACTACTTACTGCCTCAATATAAATATCTTTTTCTTTGGCAAGACTTACAATATCATAAAGATAATTTTTATTATTAATCGTACTTATTAAGATATCCGTAAAATAATAAGTCTCATTAGTATTATTCCAAGATACCTCAATTAGTCTATTAGTATTAGAAACATTAGGGCAATCACTCTTATGGACAGTAATTCCCTCACCCTTAGTAATATAGCCCACAATTTTATCCCCTTTAATTGGTTTACAACATTTAGCAATATTTACTTTAATATCCCCACTACCAGCGACAATAATATCACTTTTATAATTGATATTCTCACTCTTATGACCAATCTTTTCAATTAATATATCATGAACATCTTTCTTATCTTCATAAGCCATATTAATTATATAAGTTGGTGTAAATCTTAAGGAACCAACAGATAAATAAATATCTTCAAGATTATCTAACTTTAAATCATGACAAACTTTTTCTACTCTTTCATTTGCTAAAACATCACTGATAGTTAACTTCTTACGGCGGATTTCCTTTTCTAATAAATCTTGTCCTCTTTTAATATACTCTTCTCGATCAATCTTTGAAAAATAAGACTTAATTTTATTTTTAGCCTGACTAGTCTTAACAATATTTAGCCATTCTTTCGAAGGCGTACTATCTTTACTAGTCTTAATAGATACTATATCCCCATCTTCTAAAGGCTTATTTAAAGGAACCATTACATCATTAACTATTGCTCCTACACAAGTATCACCAACTTTCGAGTGAATACGATAAGCAAAGTCAATCGGAGTTGAATTAATTGGTAACTCTACAACATCTCCCTTAGGAGTAAAACAATAAATCATCCTACTTAAGGCTTCTTCATTGATTTCTTTTTTTAATTCACTATTACTTAAATCATCCCCATGTTGTTCGATTAAGTTTCTAAACATCTCTAACTTTTGTTCAAAAACATTAACCACACCCCCTTTGGAATGTTCTTTATAAGACCAGTGACTGGCAATACCCTTTTCTGCAATCTCATCCATCTCCGTCGTTCTTATCTGAACCTCATAAACATAACCATGAGGCCCAAAAATAGAAGTATGCAAAGATTGATACATATTCTCCTTCGGCATCGCAATATAGTCCTTAAAGCGTTTAGGAAGCGGTCTAAACTTAGCATGAATTAGCCCAATTGCTAAATAACAATCACTAACAGTATCAACAATAATTCTTAAAGCTAAAATATCATAGATTTCATTCCATTTTTTACCCTTAGCCATCTTCTCATAGATACTATGAACACTTTTAACTCGAGATTTAATATGAAAATGAATATTATTTTCATTCATAATCTCAACAAGTTCCTCTTTCATCAGCTCTAACTCTTCATTTAGTTTAGTGCTCTCATTATTTAATTTTTCCTCAATATCCCGATAAACATCTGGTTTCGTATAATATAAAGATAAATCCTCTAATTCCGCTTTAATTTGATTAATTCCTAATCGATGGGCAATAGGAATAAGAACCGAAATAGTCTCATTAGCTTTTGCTTTTTGAGCTTCTGGATCCAAAGCCCAGATAGTTCGCATATTATGTAATCTATCAGCTAATTTAACAAATAAAACTCTAACATCTGAAGAAAGTCCTACTAAAACTTTTCTTAAATTAATCGCACTAACTTCTTTATCATCACTTAAGGCTAATTTATTAATTTTAGAAATGCTATTAACAATCCCCGCAATCTCACTGCCGAAAACTTTTTCAACTTCTTCAATAGAAGCCCCGCCATGATTAACTACTTCATGTAAAAGCGCCGAAGAAATCGTTATATAATCAGCATTCAAAGAAGTTAAAATATAGGCAACATTAACGGGATGACTAATATAATCATCTCCACTCTTACGCTTCTTGCCCTTATGATGTTCCCAAGCAAATTGATAAGCATCATTAATGACTTTTAATTCTTCTTCCTTAGTAATGTAAGTCTTAAGCTTATCTAATAACTCTTCATAAGTTACTTCTTGATACTTTTTTTCTCTTCCTGTGTCCATTCTTTTCACTCCTCATCTTCATCTTTCCAAGCCAACCTGTTTAATTAATCGCTAATTTTTTCTTTCGGTTACTAACTATACTACATATAATTTTAAAAGTAATCGTCTAAAAAGTGCCAATTGCCTTTTTTTAATTTTCTTATCTAAATCTAAGTCTAATTTTATTCTTATTTAGTCTTAATGACTATTTCTCATCTTACTAACAACATAGTTAGAGAAGATTTCATTATCCGTATTTAAAATATCATCCACAATATTATATAAAGTCAAATTACTTTTTAAAGGCCAAACCATATTTCTTAAATACTCAAAGATATCATCCTGACTAACATAATTAATATTTTTCCTTTGTAGTTCTCTAACCTTAGAATCTAAAGCCGGTTTAATATGCGCTTTTAAATCTAAAACACTACTAAATTCATAATCCATAACATCACTGCTGCCCTTCTTAATTATTATAAACTAAATCCCTGTAATTTTGAAGTAGAAATCTACATAATATTTATATAGGTGATACGACTATGAACCAGTTTTTCTTAAGTACCTTTATTTTATGTCTAGGAGGTTTCATCGTTAAAATTTTAAGTTTTATTATTAAGATTTTATCCACAAGAACTCTTGGTACTGAAGGAATAAGTCTTTATAGTCTTATTATGCCTTTCTTTTCTCTTATGGTCACTATCGCTGGGTTTGGAATGCCCCAAGCTATTTCCAAACTAATTGCCGAAGGTAAAAATAAAAGTAGAAAGATTATTGAACAAGGTATTATCTTTTTACTCTTTCTTAACTTTTTCATTATGATTTTAATTATCTTAAGTAGTGATTTCATTAGCACTACCCTTCTTCATGAACCCCGTTTAAAAGTCTTAATTATTGCTTCTTCCCTGGCGATGCCTAATATAGCTTTAGCTTGTACTTTAAAAGGTTACTTCTATGGTAAACAAAAAATGCTTCCCAATAATATTTCTAATTGTATTGAACAATCTATTAGACTTTTATTTATTATCTTTATCTTACCAGATCTTATCAAGAAAAACTTAGTCCTAGGTATTATGTGTTTTCTTCTATTAAATATTGTTACCGAAACAGCTAGTATTATAACTTTTTTAATTCTTTTGCCTAAAAATACGAAGTTAAATATTACCAAAATATCTTATGATAATCTTATCTTTAAAGAACTAGTTAATACTTCCGTTCCTTTAGTCTCTAGCCGAATTATTGGTAATATTGGTTACTTCTTAGAGCCTATTATTCTTTCCAATACTTTAATTTCTATTGGTTACTCTAGTTCTTTCTTTGTCTTTGAATATGGTATTTATAATAGTTATAGTCTAGCCCTTCTTTTGATGCCTTCTTTTCTTATTCAAGCTATCTGTACTAGTATTATCCCTGAAGTCTCTAAATTCTATAGTGAACATAAATATAATCTCGTTAAAAAAAGAGCCAAAGAGGCTATTATTCTTTCTAGTATCATTGGTCTTTTAACTGTTATCTTTGTTACCATCTTCCGTAGTTTCCTCCTTAAATTAATCTATAATACCTCTAAAGGTGCTAACTACATCTTAAGTTTAAGTCCCTTCTTTACCTTCTATTATCTAGAAGCCCCTATCTCTAGTATCTTACAAGGTATTGGCTATGGTAAATATACTCTAAAGACCACTACTATCGGTGTTATTATTAAACTCCTGTCTTTATTTATCTTTAGTCTTCTTCATATCGGTCTTTATGGTTTAGTAATTAGTGAAGCTATCAATATCTTCTATGTTGTTTTTCAAAATGCTACTAAGTTAAAGACTATCTTAGATACAAAAACATCCTAAATGACTTTAGGATGTTGTAGTGATATTTTGAAAAAATTTTATAAAGATTTTGGTTTTATTATAGCTAAATGGTTTTGGTTAATCATCACTACATTCATATTATGAGGAGGATTTTTAAATTTTATACATTAATTCTTAAAAAATTTTATTTAATAAACATCGCATCGCCAAAAGAGAAGAAACGATACTTATCTTTAACTGCTTCTCTATAAGCATTTAGGATATGTTCTCTAGAAGATAAGGCACTAACAAGCATTACTAAAGTGGATTTTGGTAAATGGAAATTAGTTATTAAACCATCAATAGCCATAAACTTAAACCCAGGGTAAATAAAGATATCCGTATCGCCTGAACACTCTCTAAACTCTCCGTTATATTTATGGGCAACCGTTTCTAAAGTTCGACAAGAAGTCGTCCCTACACTAATAATGCGACGTTTTTCTTTTTTCGCTTTATTTAAGATATCCGCCGTTTCTTTACTCATCATATAAAACTCGCTATGCATTTTATGATCTAAGATATTTTCTTCTTCTACTGGTCTAAAGGTTCCTAAACCAACATGCAAAGTCACATAAGTGATAATAACTCCTTTATTTTTAATTTCTTCTAGAAGTTCTTCCGTAAAATGAAGTCCTGCCGTTGGCGCCGCCGCTGACCCTTCAATCTTAGCATAAACCGTATTATATCTAGTTTTATCTTTTAATTTCTCATGAATATAAGGTGGCAACGGCATCTCACCTAATTTATCTAAAATCTCATAGAAAATCCCTTCATAGATAAATTCAACATGAACTATTCCCTCTCCTTTAATTTCTAAGACTTTAGCTCGTAATAACCCTTCTCCAAAACTAACTATAGTTCCTACATGTAATCTTTTCTGTGGTCTAGCTAAACACTCATATTCTTTATTTCCTAAATCATTTAAAAGTAATAACTCAATATGAGCTTTCGTATCTTCTTTTTCTCCAATCAAACGAGCCGGAATAACTTTCGTATTATTAAGAACTAAAACATCTCCTGGATTTAAATACTCAGTAATATTTTTAAATACTTCATGTGTAAGTTTCCCTGTCTTTTTATCCATTACTAAAAGACGAGAATCAGAACGTTTCTCTAACGGTGTTTGAGCAATTAACTCCTTTGGTAAATCATAATCAAAATCATTTATATTCATCTTGTTAACACTCTTTCTATTTTTTCTGTCTCATTGATGATACTCTAATTTTTTCTAAAAATCAAGCTTATTTATTCATTTTTACTATTCTTATCATCCAGATAATCATTTAAATATTCTAATAATATCTCAGCTGTTTTCTCTGGTATTATAAGACTTAACTCTTTCTTAGACAGTTTAGCTATATTCTTAAGACTTCCATACTTCTTAATAAGTTCTTTCTTTCTCTTAGGACCTATCCCCGAAACATTATCAAGAATACTACTAATTGATCCCTTTGAACGTATAGTTCTATGATAATTAATAGTAAAACGGTGAACCTCATCTTGCATTCTTGTTAGGTAATGAAAGAGATTAGAAGTCATATCAATCTTTATTTCTTTAAGATTACTATCTACTAAAACATTAGTCCTATGATGATTATCTTTCTTTAGTCCTACTACTCTAATAGAAAGTCCTAAGTCTTCTAACATCCCTTGAGCAGCCTTAATCTGAGTCTCTCCCCCATCGGTAATAATTAAATCCGGTAAGACACTACCTTCTATTAAAGCCCTATTATATCTTCTATAGATTACTTCCTGCATCGTATGATAATCATCATTCTTATCTACTTGAATTTTATATTTCCGATACTCACTCTTCTTTGGTTTCCCATTTATAAATACTACCATCCCCGAAACTGCAAAAGTCCCAAAAAGATTAGAATTATCAAAAATATCTATTCTCGTAATATGAGGCATATCTAAGACAAAGGCTAACTCCTCATTAGCATTGGTAGTTCTGGCCTCATCGGCCTCTATTAGTTTAAACTCATTCTCAAAATTAATCTTCGCATTAGTTAAAACCATCGTTAGAAGTTCTCTCTTAATTCCCTTTTCTGGGGTAATAAACTTCGTATTTAAAGTCTTACTAAGTAACTCTTTATCCAAACTCATAGGAATTAATACTTCCTTAGGAATCTCATTTCTTAAGTAAAAATTAGCTATAAAAGACTCTATATCATCTTTAGAATCTATGGCTAATATGTTATTCTTATTCCCTAAAAGCTTCCCATTCCTAAGAAAAAACCATGTAATTGAAGTATACCCATTCCTTGTATAATAATTAATAATATCTCTATTAGCTAAATCATGTAAATCGACTTTCTGTTTCTCTGTAATATAATCTATATACTCTAACTCCTTCTTTAAATCTAACGCCATCTCAAAATTTAACTGTTTACTATAGATATTTATCTTCTCTAAAATCTTCTTTCTTAAGACCTCACTATTCCCCCGCAAAAAAGATAATATCTCACTTTCCATCTCTTTAAGTTTCTCTTGGTCTAAAGACTTACTACAATACCCTAAACACTCATGAATATGATAATATAAACAAACTTCTTTAGGTAACCCCTCACACTTCTTCAAAGGATATAACCTATTAATAAGATTTACTATTCTCCTCGCCGCATAAGCATTCGGATAAGGTCCAAATAAATATCTATTATCTTTCTTTTTAATATTTAAATATCTAGATATTTTAAGGCGAGGATAAGGATACTTTATATACTCTATATAAGGATAACTCTTATCATCCCTAAGCATAATATTATATTTAGGATTATACTTCTTAATAAGATTAATCTCTATTAGAAAAGCCTCCGTCTCACTAGTAGCCACTATATACTTAAAATCTTTAATATTCTCTACTAGCTTTTTAGTCTTCCCTGTTTGTTCTCTGTTAAAATAAGATGCTAATCTCCTATGTAAATTCTTAGCTTTCCCTACATAAATGATTGTCCCCTTATCATCTAACATCTGATAAGATCCCGGAAGATTAGGTACTAAATGTAACTTTTCTTTAATTAAATTCTCCATATCTCATGCCTTTCTCTTCTAAATTATAGTGTATTTTCTCTAAATTTGCTATAATTATTATAGGTGTTTTCTATGAAACTTATTAATTCTAATGAAATAATTATTAAAAAATCTCGTTTCTTAGGCTTTTACTATGAACTAGATACTCCCGAAGAAGTCCCTCTTATCTTATCTTCTTTAAGAAAAACTAATAAAAAAGCTAAACATTTCCCTTATGCTTATATAATCCAAGGAACAGCTAAAAAAAGTGATGATAAAGAACCAAACGGTACCGCCGGTCTTCCCATTTATACCGTCTTAGAACGTAAAAAGCTAAATAACGCTCTTATCGTTGTTATTAGGTATTTTGGAGGTATAAAACTAGGAGCCGGAGGCTTATTCCGTGCTTATATGGAAACTGCTAGTAAAGTAGTTAATCCCTCAAAAAAATCATAACTTCTTGTTATGACTTTTTAACTTTGAAATTTTCCCGATTTTGGCAGAGGGCTTTTCGCCCTCTAAAAGCCCCTTCGAGGACTAGCCCATCGATTTTCTCTTCCTTGTACTTACTATCGTTTTCATTTTTCTCTTCTTTATTTTTCTGCTGGGCCAAGCTTCTCTAAGAGCCAAGCAAACGGCCCTTTATTCCGTATTTACTTTACTGCATTTTCAAAGTATACGGATTCGAACTCTCGCCTGTACCTTTATCCAGCAGGATACTAGATTTCAGAAAAAGGGTTGGACGGATGACAGCATTAAGAGAATTTGAAGCATAATCAGGGCGCACACTGCCGAAAGAGTACACGGTAAACACTCTCTCAGCATCAACCGGATATGGCATCATTGTCGATTGATCAGCATTTGAGTTATATAAATAATCATTTCCTTTACAATCGCTAAAATCGGAAGCTTCCCAATTATAAAGTTCCTTTGCTAGACAAGCTGCTCTATCTTTTGAAGACCCGCCACTAGTTGCATAACCATAATCACTTGGATACATTAAACCAATTTTACCGGTCCAAGTAGTAGCATGACCACTATAAACGGTGGTTCCTCTTTCATATATATAGGAATCACTTGGAAGAAAGTTATTCTCCCCATTATCATCATATCCACCTAAATTCCACATAACTTCTTCGATGGCATTTCTTGTTGTATCATTTTTTAAGCCATCAGAAGAGAAATCTACTTCCGTACAACTAAATGATTCCCCACCACCAATCGCAGCTGGTGAACAACCTTTGGTGCCATTATAATAAGAACCCATTTTACTATATAATTGTTGACTTCCTAAGGAGATTATATCACTAGAATTAGTGTATCCGGATTTTAAATAGTTAGTAGGATTTAACATCATCATAAGTTGAGAATCACTCCAGTCATTCGAACCATCATCACTAGTAGATGTTCCTACCCCGTTCTTTTTATAATCCCAAGAATAGTTACCTAAAGAATCAGCTCTTATAATCTTAACTAAATTTTCTTTTGTTCCATCTCCCTTAGTTACATTATTAAAGACCCCAATAATACGCCATAATTCGCAAGTATCAGCTGTTGGATTAGAATAATCACTACAGTTAAAATATACATAGTTACTTGGGTCTTTACCAATATATCTTACATTATTATCCGCATCATCAGTAGCTAAATTAACAGTATCTTTTGTAGCTAAATTAGCAATATAACTATTTACAGGACCTTTTTCATTAGAAGGTACCCCTTTAATAATTATCTTAGACTTTAAGACTTTAGTTTCATTATTTAAATCATCTAAAGTAGTATTATAATCAATCCATAATCTAATAGAATATTCTTTAGTATTATTCTTAAACAAAGTGCCAGTATCAAGTACCCTCGATTCAATACTAGTAGTATTGACAACATCAGTAGTAGTTAAACCATTTAACAACTTGGGTTCATTATTATTAACCATAACCTTTAAATAATCACTAGCTAAAGTAGTCCCCTTAAGACTTTCTAAACTAACTGTATAAGCAGCCGCCATATCACAAACATTTTTGATACTAAAGGTAAAAGGGGTTAGTGTTTTACCTTTGGCATCTGTTATGGGATAAGCGTTATCTAATTTAATTGCATTACTTTGATTAGCTAATGTAATATCAAAACAATCAGTAGTAGAAATAACATTATCCGTATCTTGACTTACTCTCATATTCCACATGGAATAAGATAAGCCTATTCCCAATAAGATTAACAAACATATTGATACCCCAACAAACATAATATTCTTTTTCATAACAAATCCTTTACCTAAATTAATGAATTATAAACTTTATTCAAAGCACTTATAACCCCTATTTATTATTTCCAATATAATGATACCACAATTTTTACTTATTTAAAACCCAATTTTTAATCAAATTAAAAATAGTGGTTTTCCCACTATTTCTTAGTTAGTCCCTTTTACTTGACTCATAACTTCTTCAGCAAAGTTTTCAACCTTTTTTTCAATACCTTCGCCAACTTCATAACGAATCATCATAACAAGTTCACAATTATTATTCTTTAAATATGTCTTAACATCAACATCTCCATCTTTAATGAATTCTTGATCAACAAGGCAAATTTCTTTAAAGAATTTCTTTAGTCTACCGGCAACCATTTTCTCAGCAATTTCCGCTGGTTTACCCTCTTTCATTGCCTCTTCTTTTAAAACTTCTTTTTCTTTAGATACTCTCTCTTCCGGAACATCAGTTTCAAAAGTATATTCTGGTTTCATAGCAGCAGCTTGCATTGCTACATCCTTAGCAACTTCTTCATTTTGACCTTTAATTACCGTTAAAGCAGCAATCTTACCACCCATATGTAAATAACTACCAAAAACTTCATCATCAGTCTTAGTAACAACTTCTAATCTTCTTAGAGATAACTTCTCTCCAATCTTAGCTGTCATTGCTACAACATAATCACTAATAGTTTGCCCATTAACTTCTAAAGAATTAGCCTCTTCTACCGTCTTAGCATCACTATTTAATACAACCTCACCAATACTAGCAACCATTTTCTTAAAGTCTTCATTTTGAGCAACAAAATCAGTCTCAGAATTAACTTCTAAAATAACTGCTTTATTACCACTAACATAGATATTAGCAAGACCTTCAGCTGCAATTCTAGATTCCTTCTTAGCAGCCTTAGCAATACCTTTTTCTCTTAGCCAATCAATAGCCGCATCAATATTACCATTAGTAGCCTCTAAAGCCTTCTTACAATCTAAGATACCTAAGTTAGTAGCATCTCTTAATTCTTTTACTAATTGTGCAGTAACCATAAATTTCTCCTTATATTTAATCTTATTTATTTAAAGATGCAATTAATTCATCTTTCTTCATATTTGTATAGCCTTTAACCTTACGAGATTTAGCCATTGCTTTTAATTCTTGAATAGATTTAGATTCTAATTCATCAGCTTTACGCATTTCTTCTAATTCACTATCTTTAGCTTCAGCTTTTGGTTTTTCTTTTTCTTCTGTAACATAATCAATTACTTCTAAACCATTAACTTCACAAATAGCATTAGTTAATGCTCCTAAAACGATTTTTACTGAACGTACAGCATCATCATTACCTGGAATTACATAATCAACATCATCAGGATCACAGTTAGTATCAACAATTCCAAATACTGGAATATTTAACTTTCTAGCTTCTCTAATAGCATTGATTTCCTTCTTAGGATCAACAATAATCATGGCATCTGGTAATTTAACCATTTCTCTAATACCGCCTAATAATTTATTAAGTTTTTCATATTCTTTCTTAATTTGAATAACTTCTTTTTTAGGTAATACTTCAAAAGTACCATTTTCTTCCATCTTTTCGATTTCTTCTAATCTCTTAACTCTTCTTCTAATAGTTCTAAAGTTAGTTAAAGTTCCCCCTAACCATCTTTCTGTTACATAGAATGATTTTGAACGATTAGCGCATTCAATACTTGCTTCTTGGGCTTGTTTTTTAGTACCAACAAATAAGAAAGTACCACCATTTTTAGCAATATCACTAATTTTAGCATATGCTTCTTCCATACAAGCAAGTGTTTTTTGTAAGTCGATAATATAAATATCGTCTCTTGTTGTGAAGATATATTCCTTCATTTTTGGATTCCATCTTTTGGTTTGATGACCAAAATGAACCCCAGATTCTAATAGATTACTAATAGAAACTACAGCCATTAAAAATCCCTCCTTCGTTATGCTTCTATTTATCTTTAAGCAATACCAATCACCTCTTCGGCACTCGATTAATATCTGGATAAATATGAATATTTGACTTTTAAAGCCATTAGTATTGTACCAAAGTTTATTTTTAAGTGCAAGCTAATTACCATAAATTAGCTAAAAAAAGGCCTATTTTATTAGACCCATCTTTATTTTCCAAGCAATTACTTTAACTGCTAAAGCTTTTAAATACTCTTCACTTAAATTCCCCGCTTTAACATAGTTTATAATCTCTTCGATATTTTTAGCATAATTTTTCGTAATTATAATATTATTGCCAGCTAAAATAGCTTTTAACCCAATTTCTTCAATATCAGCCGTAGCCCCCATATTTAAAGCATCTGTAATAACCATTCCCCTAAAGTCTAGGGTATTTCTTAAGTAATTATGATTACTAATTGATATAGAAGCGGGATTAATACTATCTAAGACTTCTACCGTATTATGACTTATCATAATTGCTTCGGCCCCACTAAGAATAGCCCTCTTAAAAGGGTCTAAATCCTTTTCTACTTCTTCCTTACTTCTTGTATCTAAAGAACTAGTCTTATGCGTATCCTTATTCTTCCCATATCCCGGATAATGCTTCATCACATTAACAATACCACTATCTTTAGAACTCTCAATAATTACTTTAGCAAACTCTCCCGTTAACTCTGGACTTAACCCAATTGATCTATAATATATATAATCACTCTTATCTGTAGAAATATCTAAGACCGGGGCTAAATTAATATTAAGTCCTAAACTCTTTAGAAGTTCATTCTTCTCTTCATTATCTCTTCTAATAAGTTCAAATCCTCCCTCGATATATAAATTTCTAGGAGAAGAAAAACTCTTACTTCTTAAGTTTCTATTACTACTAACTCTTACAACACTTCCCCCCTCTTCATCTACTGCTAAGAATAAAGGATAATCAGCTCTACTTTGTAATTCTTCTATCATCTTTAGAATATCTTCTCTTGTCTTATTCTTAAAAGCACCACCAAAGAGCACTAACCCTCCTAAATGATACTTACTTACATCTTCTAAACTATTACTAGTATGATGAGGCATAAAAAGACTTCCAACAATACTTTCTAAAGACATCTTATTAACTAGATCTCTAGCCCTATCATCATAAGAATTATTAAGTCCTAGTATTCTATATTCATCATTTCTCTTCTCTACCTTAAGTATACTTATCTTCTGATAATCCTTAGTACTATCAATATCCCCCTCATAAGTAATATCAACATAATCATTAACATTAGCCCCTATCTTCTCCAAGATATATATACTTTGATTATCTAAAGCTACATAAGACTTATCCTCATCTTGATAAATAACTAATCCCCTGATTATCTTATCATTAGAACTCTCTTTTAAACTATCCCCCTCTTTAGAACTACACCCACTACTTAAAAGTATACTAAGTATACCAATCATAATAACTAAATATCTCTTCATAAAAACCTACTAATCATTTAATTTCTTATAAATATTCTCTTGTCTTTTCGTTAAAGTCTTCTCTAACATAACTACCTCTTGAGTATTATATAGTATTGGAACCTCACTAAGTATATCAAAATATAAATAAATATCATCTAAAGACTCTATAAGTATTTTCGTACTTTTAGTCTCCTCTAACATATTATATAAATCCCTAGCAAACATCTCTACAATATTATTATTTTCCTGATAAGAAAACCTAATCCCTGCATAATAAAGATAAAAGAACTTTAAAACTACTTGCATAACCCCTATAAATAAGATTTTATTAGTCTCCCTTAACTTCTGTAACTTCTCATGAACATACTGTTTAACTAAGACTTTATTCCCATTCTTAAGCATTAACCCCTTAACCTCTAAAAAGAACTCTAAAGGACTAGAAATACTCTTCTCTAAGAAGTTAACCCCCTCTTGTTCTAATTCCTGTTGTTTTTTAATCTCTTCAATATCTCTATATATATCTGGATGTAACTCCTCTATTAACTCTCTAGTCTTACTTTCTCTTAAAGCCTTAGCTAAATTAGTATAATCATAGTAAGGAAAATCTAAATGATTCTTTAAAATCTCTTCAATAATCATTAACATATGCTTATCATCAAAAAAATACCATTCTACCGAATCAATATCATCACAAAAATTATCAAAGATAGCCCTTAACGCTTCGATATCAAACTCTTCTTCTTTAATATCAATAAAATTAGTCAATAAAAAATACTCTATCTCTAAAAGACTAAAATACTTCTTACTATTAACTATATCCCGATGTAAATAATCTAAAAGCATCTCATTTAGTCTTTGATACTTCTTATCTATATTATCATCAGGTGAAGTCTTAATACTATTAAATACCCTAATTAAATTATTAATGACATTCTTTAAAGTAAATTTCATAATTTCCCCCAAAAACCTACTTCCCCCGACTTCTTTCTTCCTAAATTATACTAGCATTCTTAAGAAATTAAAAGCTTAAAAGAAAAAAATATAATCAGAATAATCCAATTATATCTTTAATAGTAATAAATATCATTAATAACATCAAAAGAACAAACCCAATCGTATGGAACCATCCTTCAATATTAGCATCTACTCTCTTTCCTCTAATCTTTTCAATAAGCACAAATAAAATATGACCTCCATCAAAAGCAGGGAAAGGTAAGAAGTTCATAAACCCTAAGTTAATAGAGATATAAGCTGTCAAATAAAGAATTTGCGCTAATCCTAAGGCTAGAGACTGATTAACAATATTATACATACCAACTGGGCCCGATAATGAATTCATCGATAGACGCCCTGTAAATAAACCATAAATAATGGTAAACATTGATTGATAAATGCTTTCAAATTTACTAGCCGCATAACTTAATGCTTTACCTACCCCATGGTAAGTTTCTTGGTAAATAGTAACACCAAATACCCGTGATTTATTTCCTTTTTCATCGGTTGTTTCTTTAGGCGTAACTTTTAAAGTTTCTGTAGTATTATCTTCATGTCTTACTTCAATACTATAATAATCTTTTTTATTATCTAAAGTAAGTAAGACTTGAGCTCTATCCCAAGTTTTCGTCTTTTTTCCATCAATACTTAGGATAACATCCCCACTTCTTCCGCCTGCTTCACTAAAAGCCGAACCCTCTAAAACATTATTAATCTTTGGGGTTGTACTAGTAGACCCATAAATAAGTCCAATCATAAAAAGAAGAACAAACGCCGTAATAAAGTTCATAATAACCCCAGCACTAAGGATTAAAATTCGTTGCCACCAAGGTTTATTACACATTAACTTTTCCTTAGGAATCTTATCATCATCTTCCATAACCTCGCCCGCTAACTGGACATATCCTCCAATTGGTAAGGCTCTTAAGGAATATTGAATCCCACTTTTCTTAGAAATATGTTTACAAAGTAAAGGTCCCATTCCCACCGAAAACTCATAAACATGAACTCCACACAATCTAGCTACTATAAAATGTCCAAACTCATGAAGTAAAACCAAAATCCCCAGCATCAAAATTAATACGATTATACTAACTAACCACATAATAACACTCTTTTCTATTTATAATATTGTACATAACAATGTATAAAGCAAAACCCCAAATATTAAACTATCTAAACGATCTAAAATACCCCCATGTCCCTTAATTAGATGTGAATAATCTTTAATATTATTTTCTCTTTTAATCTTACTAAAGAATAAATCTCCAATCTGACCAAAGACACTTATTAGGATACTCATAACTGTTATTCTTAATACCCCCATATTCCCAATAACTGCTAAATAATAGAAAGTCCCAATAATACTAGCCGAAATAATACCTCCTAAAGCCCCTTCAATCGTCTTATGAGGACTAATACTAGAAAGCTTATGCGTCCCTACATATTTACCTATCAAAAGAGCAAAAACATCCGTAGCTACAATCACGATAATGATATACAAAAGTAAATACTTATTAGCCATATCTAACATAACCATTGAATTAAAACTTAATCCGATTAGAAATAATAACGTAAACATAAATAAAGATGTCTCCGTATCATATCTTCTACTAAAGATAGTCGGAATAATAAGACTAAATAACATAAACGCTATCATCTGATAAGAAACCCCAACATATAAAGCATAAGTATCATTAACCACATAAATTAAACTCATAAACGCAATAAGTCCTAAGATAATAATGGGTATATTTAATTTGCTTTTAACATTAGGTAAAGTAATAATCTCTTTATAAGCTAATAATGCTACAGCTCCTACTAATATTTTGAAAGTAATAGGTCCCAAGAAAAAAGCACTTAAAAAGATAATAGTTATTATAGCCCCACTAATTATTCTATTCTTCACTACTTACCACCCCCAAATCTTCTTTCTCTACCATTATATGCATCTAAAGCTTTATCAAATTCCTTAGCATCAAAATCTGGCCAAAAACAATTAGGAAAATACATCTCTGCATAAGCAATTTGCCATAATAAGAAATTACTTACTCTTACATCTCCCCCAGTCCTTATCATTAAATCAACTGGTGGTAAATCCTGATACAAGTATTTCTTAAATAAATCAGGAGTTATCTCTTCCTTAGAAATCTTACCATCTTCAATATCTTTAACAATATCTTTAGTAGCATCCACTATCTCACTTTGTCCCCCATAATTAAGACAAATATTTAAAATTCCCCCGGTATTATCCTTAGTCTCATCTCTTAGATAATCCATAGCCTCTAAAACATCCCTTCTTAAAGGACTTTTTCTTCCACTAAAGACTACTTTAATATTATTCTTCTTTAACTCTTCACAAGGACTTTTAAACTCTTTAATAAAAAGATTCATCAAGTAATCCACTTCACTAGCTTCCCTTTTAAAATTCTCTGTTGAGAAACAATAAACTGATAAATATTTAACCCCTTTCTTAAAAATATAATCAGCTATCTTCTTTATATTACTAAAACCTCGTCTATGACCTTCTAACTTTGGTAATAAATGATTTTTTGCCCATCTTCTATTTCCATCTAAGATAATTGCCACATGCATAGGTATTTTTACATCTTCCATTTTTCCTCCTAATACCATTATATACTTCTTGTTCTTCTTAGTCAAAATAAATTCATTTACGCATATTTTCTCCTAACATCTCCATATCCATAGTTAACTGTTTAATACGTTCAATAATTCTTTTAGCTTTTACTTTCTCAGTACCTTTACAAGAAAGATGTTCTTCTAATTCATTTATTGTGAAATTAGATGTAAAAAAAGTCGTCTTATGTTCATTCATTCTTGTTTGTAAAATAGTTCCTAAGATTTCATCTCTTCCCCAGTCCGTAACTTTTTCGGCTCCAATATCATCAATTAACAATAAGTCAATATGACATAACTCATCCATAATATCATTCATCGCTTCAAAATCTCCCTTAATAGTCCTTAAAAGCTCTGGTAAATAGACAACCTTAGTCCTAAATCCTCTTTTCTTCATCTCATTAAAACAAGCACTTAAAATATAAGTCTTCCCACACCCAAAATTACCATGTAAATAAAGACCTTTGGTATTCTTCCCATAATCATACTCTTTAATAAAACTCATTACCCATTTAATTAAAGCATAACGATTCTTATCTTTAGTATCAATAGTCTTTATCGAAGCATTCTCTAACTCTTTACTAGCACTAATACTATTTTTTAATTTCTTAAATTCTTGTAGTTTATAATAACAAGCCTCCGTAGAAAACATCAAATGATTATTATATTTATTAGGATAATTAAGATATCCTGATACTTTATTCTTACATTCATAAAGACCATGACAATTCTTACAATGATTATCCTCTTCCAAATAACTTTCTAACTTAGAAGTATAATTCATTGCTTCTTTATCCGATAACTCTAAGGATGCTACTAAACTTTTAAACTCTGGATTCTTCATAGCCCGAATATAATTATCTTTTAAGCTATTCTCAATTAGTCTTGTTTTATTTACTATTGTCATTTTAAATTCCTTTCATCAATTCTTCTAATTCCTTTTGCTCTTCAGCCGTTGCTTCATTTCTTTTGATTTCCGTTTTAAACCAAACAGGTACCTCTTCTTTAGTTTTCGCACTTACTGGAGTAACCGCATTTAATTTCTTCTGTTCTTTTTCTGCTAAACTCATGGCGTCTTTAGCCGTCTTTACTCCACTTCTTACCCATTGTCCGGCAATTGCCTCGACAAAATTCTTATTTAATTTATTATCATTCTTCTTTAAGACATAATCAATCAAAACATTAACTACCGCCGGTTTTAAGTTTAAATCACAACACAAAGTCTCTAAAAGCTTTAAATCTCTATTCGTTGGCGTAATCCCATGATATTTACTCTTTAAGAAATCATATGGCTTCGTATTCTCAAAAACATAGATAATCTTATCTCTCTTACTCATATTCTCTAGAGTCTTATTCTTATCTTCTTTATAAACAAGAGTCGGCAATTTGCCATTATTATGATAAGTATAATAATTTCTCGCCAGTTTTCTTAACTCATCTGCTACAATAAATCCACGCTCATTAATCACATTCTTAATAATCTCACTAAACTTTATCGTATCTAAATTATAAACAAATGCTAAATTTTCAATAAGCTCTCTAGTTCTTTTGTTAAAAGCCTTCTCATTTAAAATATCTTTAGGAATACTAGCTATTAACATATCAAAATCAATAACATTCTTCGCTGCCACACTTTGTTTTGTTCTTTCCACTGCATCAACTTCCGGTAAAATATCAGAAGAAGTAAAAGTCATATTTAGACTACTCGTTATATCTTCATAATCACTTAAAGACATACTTTTCTTCTCATAAGACTTCTTTATCGCATCGTATTCTCCTTTTCCAATATTATTGTAAAGAACAACATTTAAGACCGGATGATTTAAAAACTCTCTTGGACTCATTGGACTATATAACTCATAAACATAAGAATAAATATCTCCACTCTTAACATAAGTCTTAAGAAGTCCTAAAGACTCTAAGGCACTTCTTGCTTCTTTAATACTCTTTAAATCTGTTTTCATAATACTCATCAAATGATGATGATTATACTCTTCACTCTTAAAATTATTATACTTTAAATCACGCCACAAAGTAAGATAGAGACTAACTGCTAAAGCCCCCATAATTGGTTCATATAAAGTAATTAGATTATCCCGATCTTCTAAAGTTAAAATGGTCTTATTAACAACGGTATAAAGATCAGCTGGCAAAAGACTAATAATTCCCATAAAATCACCCACTAGCTAGTATTATAATAAAGAAGAAGAAAAAAAGAAATGCTTTTTTAACATTTCTCATCACATAAATCTGCCAAGGTATTAAATCCTTCTAAATACTTATCTTTTAGTTCTTTTCTTTCTTCTTCATTTAAAAGAATATAAGGGTCTTTCTGACTATCAACCGTTCCTGCAACCACTTTTTTTACTACTCCCTCTTTAATAAATACTACACTCGGAGCATAAATTCTTTTCTCTCCTGTCTTAACAGCCTTCCCCTTATTATCGGTAACACTATAATCTTCTAAAAACTTATCTAACTTCTCTAAAAGAAAAGTATAAATTGCCAAACCATCAGTCTTAATTAACTTATTATCATCATCAAAGGTAAAAGAACTTCTAATCGTTTTTATATTATAATAATTAATCTTATCAATACCATATTCTTCCCCAGCTTCATTTAAAACAGAAACGATATTACGACACCATGGACAAGTAGGAAACCCTAAATATAAAACTCCTGTCCCATTATTAAATAACTCTTCGATTTCACTATCAGTTATATAATAGTATAAATTCTTCTTAGCAATATCAACTGAAGGATACTCTTTATCACTACTATTTTTCTTCTTATTATAAGCTGTATACTCATCATAAAACTTCGTATCACTAGTCTCTTTAGGCGCATCTTTTTTATTTAGATAAAGACTTCCCAAGCAAAGAAGTGCTACTAAAATTAGTCCTATAATATATTTTTTTAAAAAATCTTTCTTCACTCTAATCACCACAACATTAATTTTATTAAAAAAATTTTTTAAAAGCAATATTTTTTTACTTCAAAAGCAATTTTCGCACTAATTTTTTATTCTTATCTAAGATAACTACGGCCTCTGGTTCATACTCTTCTTTATAACAATCATATCCATGATGAGGCTTATCTAATAATTGATAACCTTCCGGAATAAGTTTTTCTTCTTCAAAATATAACCCATCTTTTAAAAACCAACCTCTACTATGAATATAATAAGTATTAACCCTTTCTTTTTGATAATAAGCCGTATAATCGCTATCAGCCTCAATTTTCTTAATCAAATGTTGATACCCAATACTAAGGTTTAATTCCGTACAAATCTTACTAAAAGGACAAGCCTCATAAAGATGATTTATCTTATCATCTTTACGTTTACATATAACTCCGGCACTTATCAAAATAGTAGGAGCTAATACTATCGATATAACTTTTAAACCTCTTTTGTTCTTTCTTTTCTTAATCTTTTTTACACTATGTTTATCATGCATAAATACCCTCACCAAACAAATACCAATATAATCATATAAAGTCTTTAAGTCAAGAAAAAAGTTATTGACATCTAACAACAAACATTTTTAGAAAAAAAGAAATTATATTTTGTTAATTTTCTCCTAAAGTTTGAGTTATAAATGTATTATGCAATAACGAATTCAACTGCTATATATTTTTTATTCTGATTATCATTAGTTAAAAATATGTCTTTAACCAATCTGTAAGTACCTTGATCTAATTTACCATACATACATTCCCAATCTTGCTTCATTTCTAAAATTCCATTTTCATTAACATTGTACGCAGCAAGAGTAGCAGAACAGTCATTTCCAGTACCTTTAAGTTTTACCCAATTATCCTTTTCTTTTTTATCAATTCTAAAACCAGATCCATATCTATATTTGTCAGATCCATTAGTATCTTTTATAATTATTTCTACACTTTTATTTGATAAAGTTCCATTTTTTAATTCTATAGAAATCCCATCTATTTCTATAGGCTCATATTGTTTTTCAATATTTTTATTATTTCTACAGCCAACGACTCCTAATGCTATTATCCCACATAATAAACAAGCTAAGACCTTTTTCATAATCAATCCTCCAAACAGAATTACTCTGTAAATTAATTATATCATAGAAACATATTTATTTAAAATTATATGTTACTATTCACAGGATAAATATGTTTAACTTATGATAATGTCTTAATAGTTATCTTTTGAAAATGAGACATTTTCAAAAGTTATTGACAGAAAAAAGTTACTTAATTTTAAAAAGTAACTTAATTATTCTAGAGCAAAATTAGTAATTTCCTCTAAATCCAAACCATATTCTTTAACATAAGAATAATGTTTCTTCAATTCTTCCTCAATATATTCTTTTAAAGCTTCTTTTTCTTTAGTATCTGGTAAGTAATTTAAAGCATCTTCTAGGAGACTAAAACGATCAATCTTATTTCGTAAACGCATATCAAAAGCAGTCGTAATTGAACCCTCTTCTATATAACCATGTACTAAGAAATTTTTATTCTCTCGATCATAAAGCAAACTATGAATAAAAGCTGGGTACCCATGAAAATCAAAAATAACCGGTTTATCCTTAGTAAAATAAGCATTAAATTCCGTATCTGTAAGTCCGAATGGATTTCTTTTATCACTTTCTAATTTCAATACTTCTAAAATATTTAATACTCTTAATTTAATATTAGGTATAAATTTCTTTAAGATTGAAACTGCTGCTAAAGTCTCAATATTAGGGGTATCCCCACAACTAGCAAAAACAATATCTGGATTATCACTAGTCGAGAATTTCTTTAATTCTATAAGACCATTATCTATTAAAGTTTTAGCTTCCTCCTTCGATAACCATTGTCTCGTTGGATGTTTAGAAGCAATAATCGCATTAACTTTATCTTTATCTTTTAAACACTTATCATAAGTCAAAATTAGACTATTAGTATCTATTGGTAAATAAATATTAACTAGGTCTCTTTTTTTAGTTCCTAAATGATCAATAAAGCCTGGGTCTTGATGAGTATAACCATTATGATCTTGTTGCCAAACATTACTCGTTAAGATTAAATTTAAACTAGGTATTTCTCTTCGCCAAGATATACTCTTCTTCATCTTTAACCATTTTAAATATTGACTAACCATTGAATCCACTACTCTAATGAAAGCTTCATAACTAACAAAAGTCCCATATCTTCCGGTTAAAGTATACCCCTCAAGTAAACCCTCACAAACATTCTCTGAAAGAAAAGAATCCATAATTCTTCCATCATTACTTAAATTCTCATCCTCAGAAAGTATCTTTTCTTCCCACGTTCTCTTTTCCACTTCAAAGATATGATATAAGCGATTAGACATTGCCTCATCCGGACTAAAGATTCGATAATCACTCTTATTAAGTCTTAAGACATCTCTAATATATTTTGATAGCTCTAACATATCCTGAGCTACAATCTTCCCGGGAACTTGATTATCTAATAAATAATTTTCTGGATTAGGTAGCTTTAAGGTCATATGACTAATCCCATTAGTAGCTTCATTTGCACTCATTCTTCTATTACCCATAGGATGATACTCTTCTAAAAAATCTTTTAAAGTTCCATCAACATTAAATAATTCTTCCGGATGATAACTTCTTAACCAATCTTCAATAATCTTTAAATAATCCGGATTACTCTTATCAACTGGAATTTGATGTGCTCTAAAAGTCCCTTCTATTTCTTTATCCAAGACTTTTTTAGGACCAGTCCATCCCTTCTTTGTTCTTAAAATAATCATCGGATAATATATCTTTTCTTTGGGATTAGTCTTTATTTTCTTAATCTCTAAGACAATATTATCTAAAGTATTCATCATTATCTTATGAAGTTGCCACTTATCCAAACCTTCTACAATATAAGGATGATACCCCAAAGAAGTAAAATAACAAATAAGTTCTTTATTACTCATCCTACTATAAATAGTGGGATTACTAATCTTATAACCATTTAAATGTAAAATAGGTAACACTATTCCATCTCTTTTAGGATTTAAAAATTTATGAACTTGCCAAGAAGTTGCTAAAGTAGCCGTTTCTGCTTCGCCATCACCAATACAACAAGCCACTATTAAAGAAGGATTATCTAAAACCGCTCCATACGCATGAATTAAACTATAGCCCAGTTCTCCCCCTTCGTGCATTGACCCTGGTATCTCTGGAGTAGCATGTGATCCTAAACCATAAGGAAAGGAAAACTCTTTAAATAAATGCTGCATTCCTTCCTTATTTTTAGGACACCATGGATATACTTCGCTAAATGTTCCTTCCAAATAACTTTGAGCTAACGAAGCATTTCCACCATGTCCCGGTCCACTTATATATAGCATATTTAAATCATACTTCTTAATAATTCGATTTAAATGAGTATAAATAAAGTTTTGACCTGGTACCGTTCCCCAGTGGCCAACTAACTTTCCCTTGATATCTGTATCCTTTAAAGGTCTTAACAACAAAGGATTATCTTTTAAATAAAGACATGCCGCACTTATATAGTTAGCTGCTCTAAAATATGCATCAACAATCTCAATTTCTTTCATCTTTTATCATCCTATTCTTAAGGATATTATACCAAGGATTACTTAAAATTTGAAGTCCTAACCGTTCCTAATTGCAAAACATCTTGAGGCCTTAAAGCTAAGAGGGAAGATACTTCTTCTAAACTAGCTCTAATCTCTTTTTCTCTTCCTACTAACGCTTTCTTTTCAAAAAGCAAATTATTATACTTAATTGCTTCATTAATTTCTTTATTATAGTTAAATGGTTCTTGAAGATTAAATCCTAAATTATTTAGACTATTTCTAATTATAACTAACTCTTCTAAAGAAAAATAATTAACCATACTAGATGTTAATATATCCTGAAGATTATAAATCTCTAAACTATTTAACTTCTTTACTATCTTTATAGGTAAATTAAGTAAAGAAATACCTAAAGTCTGTAAAGAAAATCTTAGTCCTTGATTATTCTCTTCTCCAAGATAATTATATTCTCTAGCAATTCTCATAATAGCATTTATCTTTCGGATACTAAAATCCCCATCATTTACCAATTTTTCTTCTGATAATTCTAACAAATCAACAAGAAAATAAATATTATGTTTATTAAGAGTCTCTAAAGTCTTATTCTTCCCTATAATCTTATCTAAAGGCGTATACAAAGAAATTTCCTTTTTCTTTTGAATATTAAGAAACTCTCTTATAATAAGTTTCAATAAAACTCCATCATTTCCTAGAGTCTCTAAAGTCTTAAAGAATTCCTTATAATCCCAATTATTCTTAATATTTAGAGCTAAGAAACGATCTAATTTTCTTTTATCCTGATACATTTTACTAACAAACTCTTCTAAAGAACCATACCCTTTTAAATACTCTTTGATATCTTCACTAAAAGGAATATCATTAATCATAGTTAACTCCTGAGATTCTTCCTTTAATAATGGTTTAATTCCTCCTAGATAAGAATCAATCTCCCTATCTCTCATCTTTAAACCCTTTTCTTCAAATAAAAGATTTTGATACCTAAGAACATTCTTATCATAAGAATCATATAAAAACGGTTCATCTAAATTAAAATTTAAATAACTAAAATGCTCTCTAATAATCTTTAAATCTTCTTTATTAACCTCCCTCATCTTTGGACTAAATAAAACCTCATGAACATTTTTTACTCCTAAGATTTCTAACTCATCTTCTAGATATTTATCTAAACATAAAGATTTAATATCTAAACAATCAAAACTAAATCTTAAAGGCACATAATTCTTATTTTCTAAAGAATAACCATTCTCATCCAAAGTTTCTTTAAAGATAGCAATTTTTTTAGCCGGAATTATCTCTTCTAAAGTAGAAAAAGGCATACTTAGAAAATCCCCTACCAAATAAATATCATAAGTATTTAAAATCTCTAAAGTCTTACTCTTCTTAAATATTTTATAAAGAGGAGTATACAAAGAATTCCCTTCTTTTTGATAATTTTGATATTCTTTAATGATACCTTTTAAAATAACCCCATTATTTCCTAAAGAATCTAATAAATCTAAAAAACAACTATAATCTTCCTCATCTCTAATATTAAAATATAAAAAACGATTAAGCTTACTCTTATTATAAGTAATATCAATAAAAAATTCTTGCAAATTTTTATAATCACTAAGATATTTTCGCATTCCAATTGATAACTCTAAATCACTAATTAAAATACTTCCTAAGTCATTACTTCTCTTAGCTAAATTATAATAATACTTAGGCATAAAACTATAAGAAAGACCATTTTTCTTTAAAAGAATAAATAATTCATCAAAATAATATCTTCTTTGCTTAGAAGAATCAACAATATGTCGATATAAAGCATAATCAATATTCAAAAGTTTCTCTAAAGAAGTAAGATTTAAACGCTCAATTACCTTTCTTGCTCCTTCACTCATCTTTAAAAAATCTAAATCACTCATCCCCAAACTTTCCCCTTTCTAGTTTAAGAATCATCTCATAACCTCTATTTTCTAACTCTAAACGATTTATCTCTTCTCTTGATGAATAAATCTTAAGAAGTTGTTCTGTATACTTCTTATTGATAGCTTCTTTACTCATCACTAAAATCTTACTATCATCTTGAAGTCCTAAAGCATAAAGTTTTTCTCTTAATATAGCAATTTCCCTCATATTTAAGAAATGTAAATACTTTAGATTAATTAACTTTTCTAAAGTATCAACTCCCACATTCAATAGTTTTTCTTGAAGCTCTAAAGGAAAATTCAGTTCCGTAATTTTAACACTTGCAAAAGAAAGTTCCAAATCATCAACGGGCTCTAAAGAAGCTAAATTAATCCCCAAATTTTCTAAATCACGATAAGCAAGACCCCTCTTTGTATTTCCAAGACCACTAATCTCTTTAATATTCTTAGCAGATAAGGATGCCAAATCATTTAAAAACCAAATATTTTGTCTAATAAAACAATTAACAACCGTCTTATCTTGAAATATTTTATATATAGGGGTAAAAGGTCCTAACTCTCTTAGATTTATAACATACTTATCCAAAAGGAAATTCAAACAAACTCCTCGTTCTCCTAAAGATTGAAAAATCCTCTTTAGAAGTTTAATATTATCTAAATCCCCATTAAAATATAAGAAACGTTTTAACTGATTAGGATCTTCTTTAATAGTCAGTAAAAAATTATTTATGGTTCCATAACTCTTAAGATAAGCATGAGTCTTAGACGTCCAAAAGAAAAAATCTTCAATATCTAAATCATTCAAGTTATAATAATAATTCTTAAGATCAGAATAATACTGTTCTTCCTCTTTAAAACCTAAACCTAAATTATGCATATATTCCCATAGCTCATCTAAATACTTGCTTAATGTTCGATTGCCTTTTTTTAGCCATAATAATCTTTTTAAATCATAATTATAGGCATCCCCAATAGTCTTAATACCAATTTTTTCTAAAAACATCTTAGTTTTTAAAGAAACATTTAACTCTCTATCATACATATTTATTCCCCCTTATCAGAGGGATTATCCTACCACTTTTTGAATATAAGTACAATACTTTGGCCTTAATTTTTCCAAAATAATTTACTTAATTAAAACTTTTTATTATATTTATTCCTTCCTCTTTTTCTTCTTTTACCATTTTTAAAAGAATCTTAATATTATCTTGTTCAAAATAAAAATATATATACCTATCATCTTCTAAGATGTATACATCTCTACTAGCAACAATACTACTTTGATAATCTTTAAGACTATAATCATCTTGTAAAATATAAATAGTCATCTTAAACTTATCCTTTAAATAATCTAATTGATATTTAATATTCTTAGTATTAACTCCTTTAAAATCTTTTAGAGTATAACCATTCTCTAGACATCTCTTATCAATAAAATTAAACATCGGCAATACTTCATTAGTCCCTTTCTTAATACTATCATCATCTACTCTTAAAAAATCATCATCCACTTGATTAATAATAATCTCATCAATATTATCACTATTTTTAGAACTCATAACTCTTTTAAATTCCCAAACACCTCCTAAAAGAATTACTAGTAATAAAAGAAAATACTTATATTTAAAATTCTTTTTTGTATCAAATCTTTTTTCTATCTCCAAGTAATTCTTTCTCTTCGAAAAATTAGAACTTATAATTTCTCTTAAACTATCTTTACTTCGCATAATAATCCCCCCTCTTAAGCTCTTTTAAAGTCCGATAAAGTAAATTCTTTACATAAGACTCCCTTACTTTTAAGACTAAAGCTATCTCTTTAATATTTATCCCTTCAACATAATATAAATAATAAATCTTAGGAATATCTTGATTCTTTCTCGTCTTTAAATACCTCCAAACAGAATCCCACTCTTCTTTTTTTATATTTAACTCTTCTAGACTAATCTTTTCTTCTTTAATATCTTCTATATCTTTATCAGAACTATCTTTTATTAAGAATTTTAATTTCTTTAAAAAAGTATAATGTTTCTTAATTTTATTATTAGCAATGCCTATCATAAAACTATTAAGATTCTCTTCTCTAAGCACTCTTCGCTTTAAAATATTCCATAATTCTAAATAAGTCTCTTGAATGATATCATTTACTTCATTAATATTACTAGTCTTAATAATTATATATCTTAAAATATTATTATAAGTCTCATCATATATCTTCTTAAATTGTTCTTTTCTTTCTTCTTCATTAACACTCATACAGCCCTCTATACGTTTATATTATCCCTAAAACTATTAAAAAAGTTTCAAAAAAAGAAAAATAATTAGTCTTAACCACTAATTATTCTCCATTTTTGGATAACCATTCAGAAAATAATTAATTATATCATTTAGAATTAAAATAATCATCCTACTATCTTCTTCTCTGAACTTATCTTTTAGTCTCTTCATTAATATTTCTTTAAGAATCTCATATTCCTTTAATAAATCATTTCTACCGACTTTGTCTAAAGACTTAATTTGAGGTATATAATTACTTAAAAAATCCATTTCTAATTTAACTTTACCATCTATTAACTCCTCTATTTCTAAAGCCTCCTCATATAAAGATAAAGCCAAATGATATATAGAATAATCCTCATCTAAAGGATTAAAATTTTTATTAATATAGTCTTTTAAAAATTCTAAAGAATAATTAGCTATTCCCTTCTCTTGAAAATATTTACAAAATTTAGAATCTAAAACATACCCCTGTAAATAAATTCTATTTAATTCAACAGTCTTTTGAACCTGATATTCTTTCTTAGATACTTCTTCTAAAGAATAGCAACCAGTTATAAAGCTATTTAATTTTTCTTGAATTTTATTATTATAATTATTTATTTTTTCTAAAATTTCTTCTCTAGTCATGCTTACCTACTTATAAAAAGATATGTCATAATTGATACTACTCCTGAAATAAAACCAACTCCTAAAGTCAGTAAAAGTGTACTAATATAGCCATTACTATCAGGATTACTACTTTTCTCTAAAACTCTTTTCATCGGTTGAAGGCTATTTTCTTTAGACTCTTCTCTTTCCAATCTCATCTTTTCATATAAAGCTTTCTCCTCTAAAGACATCTTATCAAAAGAATCTAAATGACTCTTTCTATCTCTATCTTTCTTTAAAAATATATTTTCTTTATGCTCTAATAAATCATAGGTATTTTGATAATTACATACTTCAGCCTTTACTAAGTCACTAATAGACACTATTCCAAAGAAATCTTGTATATATCTTTGATTTCTGTAATCTTTAGACATTAAATATTCTCCAAATTTATTCAAAATATCCGGATGATTGCAAGTATATTCTACAAAAAGTCTCGCAATAACAAAACGATATTCATTATCTAAGTGACGTCCATTATTTAAGCGATACGCCCCTATCCCTGGATTAAATCCCACATAATCTTGGGTTAATTCATCTTTTCTTCTTGAAAGTAAAGCCTTCGTATCAGCATCCATATTTTCATATTGTTCTTCCAAAAAACAATAAGTCTTATTGAATTTCAAATTATTTCTTAAACCATTAACTACCGCTCTTTCCCGATTATAGCGATATAAGTATTCCCTTTCATGATCCATTTCTAATAATCTTTGTAGCTGAACCTCTTCTGCAGTCAAAGCTCTTAAACTATTATTTTCATTTAAAATAATATTAATCTTATTATTTACTAAATATTGATAAAAAACTTGTTCTGTTACTTTAGCTTCTACCTCCGCAAATAAGTTGTCTGTTCCTTTTGAATTATTTTTACTAATTGCATGAGCCATTTCATGTACTAAAGTAACTAACCATCCTAAGGAGTTATCAAACTTTTGAAGTTTAATTAAGCCATCTCTTTCTGTTACAGCTCGAAAAGCTTTATCATTTTGAATTGCCACTTTATTTTGAAGAATTGGCAAAGTAACTTCTTTTGATATTCCCATAGTCTCATAAAATCTTACTACAAAATCTTGGTAATCACCACTATTTAAATTGACTTTCAAATTCATAAGACTAGGAATATTCCTATGTCTAGGAAAACGGTTATACTGACTTAATAAAACATTATTTAACTCTAAAATAACCTTATCATCTAGTATTCCCACTTTCCCAGTTAGCATATTTTTAAAATCTTCATTGCAAACTAATTTTTCTATAAAAGTATTTAACTCTTCTAAAGTCATATTAACCTCTTTATTCTCTAATCACCTTAAGTATAACAAAAATAATTAGTCTTAACCACTAATTATTCTCTTGCTTTTTCTCTTCAATTAAATCATCTATATCTTTAAAAGCATTTTCAATTGCCTCACAATGATATCTTTCATACATATTATAAATAAAATCAGTTAAACCAAGTTCATCTAAAGTATTTAAAACATCAGTAGTCGAAATATTTTTATACTCAGAATACTTCTCTAGTAAATAGATAAAAAATTCTGTTTCCTTATTCATAATTAGTCCTCAAATATACTGAATTAAGAGGACTGCCCGTAACCTCTTCAGCTTCCCACATATCAAATATTGCTAAAGTAGCAAAATAATTCATTGCTAAATCCTTATTTTCTAACATTTTATAAGTTTCCGAATTAATAAACTTTCTAAAAGCTGTCATCGCAGAGATATTATACTTTTCTTTTATTAGCTTAACTATCTCCCTATCATATAAAAATAATTCTTCACTATCTAATTTATTCATAGATTATCTTCTCCTTGAAATCTAAATTATATCAATTATTAATTAAAATTTCTATCAAGATGATTAATTATTTTCGTTTTCTTCCATACGAACACTTACTAATTTAGATACACCTTCTTCTTGCATCGTAATCCCATACAAAGTATCCGCATATTCCATTGTTCTTTTCTTATGAGTAATAATAATAAATTGAGATTTATCTTTTCTCGTCTCTAAATACTTACCAAAGACATCAACATTAGCTTCATCCAAAGCCGCTTCTACTTCATCTAAAATAACAAATGGTACGGTCTTAACATTAAGAATGGCAAATAATAATGATATAGCCGTCAAAGTCCTTTCCCCACCAGAGAATAGGGTTATTGAACTTAATTTCTTTCCTGGAGGTTGAGCAATTATTTCTACTCCCGTTTCTAATAAATTATCTTTATCCGTAAGTTCTAAATGACCTTCACCACCTCTAAACAAGATTCTAAAGACTTTTTGAAATTCCGCATTAACTTTTTCAAAAGTTTCTTTAAATCTTTCCTTCATAATCTCATCTAAAGAAAGAATAGCGGTCTTTAATTCCTCAATTGATTTTACTAAATCATCTTGCTGCGTCGTTAAGAAAGTATATCTTTCATTTATTCTTTCAAACTCAGAAATACTACCTAAATTAACCTCTCCTAATTCTTTAATTAAACTCTTTAACTTACTTACCTGTAGTCTTGTCGTCTCAATATCAATATTTGTATCTACTTCACTTAAAGCCTTCTCATAAGTCATTGTATATTCTTCATTTAAAGTAAGTAAATAATTATCTAACTTGACATCATACTTACCTAAAGTAACTTCATTACTATTAAATTCATTACTATACTTATTTAAGTCTTTATTCTTATTCTTAATATTTAACTCCGCTTCCGCTAAATCCTCTCTTGAAGTCTCTAACTTTTCTTTATATTCTTTAATCGTTCTTAAAAGTGCATCCTTCTTCCCACTTAATTCATAATAATACTTTAAAATATCCTCTAATTCTTTATCAATGGTATTATTTAAAATAGCCTCATTATTCTTAATAGTATTTTCTTTATCTTTATAGTTTTGTTCTAACTCAGTTAAACTAATACTCTTCCGATTTATTGTTTCTTTTAACTCAATAAACTCATTATTAAGCTTATTTTTCTTAGTCTTTAAATCTTCATTGTCTTTATTTAAACCATTAATCTTAGTTTCTAAAAGATGAATACTAGTCTCTAAATTAACTTTATTAGTCTCTAGTTTAGTTAATTCATAACGGTCTTTTAAAATGCTATTGCCATTTTTCTTAGCACCACCACTAATCGAACCACCAGCATAAGAAATATCGCCCTCTAAAGACACGACTTTATATTTATAATTAAGAAGCTTAGCAATATTATTTAAGGCATCAATATCTTTAACAACAATCGTATTTCCTAAAAGATTTTGCATAATATTACTATAAGCTTCATCAAACTTAACTAAGTTAATAGCAATATCAATAAAACCAGAACTATTCTTTAAAGTCTCTAAGACACTAGAATCTAAATACTTAGGTTTAATAATATTAAGTGGTAGAAAAGTAGCTCGCCCTAATCTTTGTTCTTTTAAATAATTAATAGCTTGTTTAACTGAAGTCTCACTATCCACTACTAAATAGTTAAGACTAGCTCCTAGGGTTGTTTCAATCGCATTCATATAAAGATCATCAAAAGTAAGTAGCTTACCAACCGTATTATAAATCCCCTTTAAACGAGGATTATTTAGAATGGATTTAACTGGTAAAGGAATATTAACTTCATTTAAGATATTATTATTTAAAATATCTATTTTATTATTAAGCTCTAACAAGTCTTTATTTTTCTTATTAAGTTCATTACTATTGGTAACATAATCTTTTCTTAAGATTAATTCCTCATTATCTAAAGAATCAATACTAGCTCTTAAATCATCTTTCTTCTTATTTAAAGTATTAATTTCTTCTTCTAAAGAATTAATATTTTTCTCTAAACTTAATACTTCTTCTTTTAAATTTAAAACATTATTTAAAGTTATATCATTATTACTATTTAACTTTTTGCGCTCTAAGATTAAAGTCTTCTTCGCATTAGTATCAGCAATTAAACGTTCTAAATCAACTAAATTTTGATTTAATTTATTTAAAGCTCCTTCTACTTCTAAATTACTTAATTTATTAACTTCTAGAGTAGCCGTATCTTTACTAACTTTAGCATTTAACTCTTCAATTAGACTCTTTAATTCTTCATTACGTGTTTTAAGTTTATTATATTCTAAATTTATCTTTTTGATATCATTTACTATTAAAGCAATCTCCAAAGTCTTTAAATTATCCTTGTATTCATTAAATTTCTTAGCTTTTATCGATTGAATACGTAAAGGCTCTAAAGAAGTTTCTAACTCACTAATTAAAAGATTAATTGTATTTAAGTTATCCTTAGTCTTTTCTAGTTTTCTTAACGACTCTTCTTTATGTTTCTTATACTTTAAAACTCCCGCGGCCTCTTCAATAATCACTCTTCTAGCTTCAGGCTTACTACTTACAATATCTTCAACTGTCCCTTGGGAAATTATATTATAAGCATCCCTTGAGGCCCCACTATCAATAAAAAGATCAGTAATATCTTTAAGTCTAACCTTCGTATTATTTAAGTAATACTCATTTTCCCCACTACGATACACTACTCTCTTAACTTCAATTTCATTAAATTCACTTTTTAAGTAATGATTCGAATTATCAATCGTTAAGGCTACGCTAGCTCTAGACATAGGACTTCTGCTCTTCGAGCCATTAAAAATAACATCACTCATCGAGCCACTACCACGTAAACTCTTAACAGATTGTTCACCTAAAACCCATTTAACTGCATCTAAGATGTTACTTTTCCCCGAACCATTCGGTCCTACAATACAAGTAATTCCATCCTTGATATCTAGTTCTATTTTATCAGCAAATGACTTAAACCCCACTGCTTTAATACTTTTTAAATACATAATACTCCCCACTACTTGTTATTAGCTTTTTTACTCAAAGCATCCTTAGCGGCCATTTGCTCAGCTTCCTTTTTACTTTTGCCAATTCCTTTGCCATAAACAATATTATCAATTTTAACTTCTATCTCATAAGTCTTATCATGAGCTGGCCCAATTTCTTTAACTAAAACATAATCTAGTGTATGTTTATTCATTTGCGTTGCCTCTTGTAAAGCACTTTTATAATCAGTTAGATAAATCTCATGTTTCTTAATATGGGGAATAACTGTTTCATAAATATAATTTTTAGCCACCTCAAAACCACATTCTAAATAAATACACCCCAAAATAGCCTCAAAAATATCCGCAACAATAGTATCATTTATATCATGTAATTGGCCCCGACCTACTCTAATATAAGGAATATAACCAATTTCTTTAGCATAACTTGCTAAAGCACTCTCGCAAACAAAACTAGCTCGCATTTTCGACATAGCCCCTTCTTTTAAAGAAGTATTACTATATAAATATTCACTAACAATTAACTGTAAAACACTATCTCCTAAATATTCTAAACGTTCATAGGACGTAACATTATGTTCATTAGCATAACTAGTATGGGTAAGACTTGTTAAAAGTAATTCTTTATCTTCTATATCAATATTATATTTTTCTAAAAAGTTCATTTTTATCACCTAACTCATTATAGCAAATAAACCTAAAAAGGCCAAGAAAAATAGCTAAAATTAAAAAAAGATAGAAATAAATCTATCAACTTTCTTTAATACTCACTTTATTTTTCACGATTTTGTTCTTCACGATTTTTACGCACCATATTTCTTATTAAAGATATTGCATCATTTGATGATGTTTTAGTAGGTACACACCCAAATAAATGAGATAGCTCTAAAACATATTCTTTATTTTTTGATACTTCTGTTTCAATGTCAGCAGCACCTTTTTCAATCAATGCTTCAGCCATTTTGGGACTGTTTAACTTTGCAAACGCTATAATTGGAACATTACCTATTCTGGCATTCATAACTTTTGGATCATTTCCAAACCAAACCAAATGTCCATTAATATTGTCATCTTTGTAACCAATTACAAAATTTGCAAGCATAAGTGCCTTTTCTTCTTGAGAACTAACTTTAACAGTTTTTTCCGTGAAATAAACACTATCCCATGCTATAGCCTGTGCTATGCTTTGATATTTTGGACCTTGTATATAGTCAATTACATCTCCTAAACTAAAATTTAATATTTCCTTATCGTAATTCATAATAAATCCCCCTTCGAAATATTTATTGTTGCTTATATTACCGCAAAGTTTACTTGCTGTCAAGTAAAATAGATTAATCAATTTGGATAACTATATTTACTAAATTTTAAAATTATAGTAAAATGAGTTTGGTGATGATATGAAATACTTAATTTTAAAACTTATTACTATCTATCAAGCCATACCCATAAGCACCCATAGCCAGTGTCGCTTTTATCCCACATGTTCTAATTATATGAAAGAAGCTATTACTAAATATGGATTACTTATTGGTTTAAAGCTAGGTATGAAAAGATTACTTAAGTGTCATCCATATGGAAAATTTGGCTATGACCCCGTTCCCATATTAAATAATGATAATAACTAATAAGAATTATTATATACAAAGGAGAAAAAATGAAAAAACATAAAAACTTATTAAAAATAATTTGCTTACTATTAGGACTTTTTAGTCTTTCTGGTTGCTTTAAAAGAGATGATATGGAAGATATTAGTATCGTTGTTAGTACCTATCCCCTCGAATATATTGTTAAAAGCTTATATGGAACTTATTCTAATATAACTAGTATTTACCCAAGTGGAATTGATATTAATAACTACGAACTAACAGATAAACAGATTAGTGATTATGCTAAGAGTACCCTTTTTGTTTATAATGGCCTTAGTGATGAAAAAAATATAGCTAGAAGCTTTTTAAATCAAAATAAAAACATGAAAATTATCGATGTTAGTTACGGCTTAAATATTGAATATGGTAAAACTCCGGAAGAATTATGGCTAAGTCCCAATAACTATTTAATGTTAGCGACCACTGCTAAAAATAATTTAAGTGATTTTATTAATAGTAAGTACATCAAACAAGCTATTGCTACTAATTATGCCAAACTTCAAGAAGATTTATCATTAATGGATGCTAACCTAAGAAGTATCGGAGCTGCTAGTAAAAAGCCTGTTATTACTACTACTAATACTTTAAAATATTTAGAAAATTATGGCTTTACGGTTATTTCTTTAGAAGATGGTAAAAACTTTACGACCGAATTAAAAAATAATTTTAAAAATGGTACTTATAGTAAAGTATTTATTAAAAGTGATGAATCTAGTGATACCATTAATCAATTAGTTAATAATTATAAAGCTTCTACTATTAAAGTTAATATGATGGACACTCTAAGTAGTGAAGAACGCACTAATAACGATGATTACTTATCAATTATGAATGAATACTTAAGAAATTTAAGAGAAGCTACTTCTAGTGAATAATTCTGTCTAATATTTAGACAGTTTTTTCTTTCCTAAGCCTTTCCATACCCCTAAATTTATTAAAAATTAACGAAAAAAGCCAATTTCTTATTGACTTCAGTTTCTAATTTTAGTAAACTGATATTGTTGGTATGGAGTAGTACTCAAGAGGCTGAAGAGGCGCCCCTGCTAAGGGTGTAGACCGGGTAACTGGTGCGAGAGTTCAAATCTCTCCTGCTCCGCCATTAAAAAGATATTTACGTTAGATTAACTTCTAACGTTTTTTTGTGCGATAATTTATAATAACAAGTGCAAAAAAAGTTACCTAATCTTAATGTGACCACCAATAGTATTTTCATATTCATTTAAAAAATCTTTTAAAAGATAGTTATCTTTCTTATAAGAATTAACTTTCAAAATAACATCATCAATATTATAATCACGGACTATTTTAAAGACTCTACTCTTTAATTTATTCATATTATATTCATTGATTTCTTCTTCCAGATTAATATAAAGCGTATTATTATTATAAAATATATTCATATTATCACCATCTTTAATATAGCAAAATTCCTAAAATAATTATATAAATTCGACAAAACCTCTTAAAATCTCTTTTATTCTAAGCATTTTATAGTATAATGAACCTAAGGTGATGAAAATGAAAGTATTTTTAGCAGTTTTAATCAATAAGTTTATAACATTTGGCTGTAAATTATTCGGTAGAAATGGTTCCCAACTACCAGGAAGTTATGTCTTAAAATTCTTTGGCGATGATATTATCAGTGAAGTTAATTTTCCCAAGACTGTCATAGCGGTAACTGGTTCTTCCGGAAAAGGAACAACCTGCAGTCTAATTAAACATATCTTAATCGATGCCGGCTATTCAGTTGCCCTAAATGAATCTGGCTCAAATGGTATTATTGGGGCTACTACTCTAATATTTAATAATACTAAATTAAATGGTAATTTTAAAAAGGATGTCTTACTCTTAGAATGTGATGAACGCCATTTGAAGCTTATATTTCATAAGAAAAAACCAACTCACTTAGTAATTACCAATTTAACTAGAGATCAACCCGCTAGAAATGGTACCCCTGAGATTGTTTTCAATGATATAAAGAAAGCTATTGATGACTCCGTTCATCTTATAATCAATGCTGATGACCCGTTAGTTAGTCGTTTAAAGCTTACTCATCAAGGAAAAATAACTACTTATGGTCTTGATAAAACCAAATATAGTTATAAGAAGCCAACTTTAAATAATGTAGATTTTGCTTACTGTCCTAAGTGTCATCAAAAGCTAGAATATTCCTACTACCATTATGGTCATTTAGGAGATTATAAATGTCCAAGATGTGATTTTTATCGTGGCACCCCTGATTTCTTAGCTACTAATATTAATCTAGAAAAGCAAACAATTATGATTAATAACGAAAAAATTAATCTTAACAAGAACGCTTTGTATACAGCTTATGCTACCACAGCGGCCTACGCCTTAGCTAAGACTCTTAATATTCGTGATGATAAAATACTTTATGCCTTAAATACCGATGTCTTAACATCTAAACGTGGAAAAACTCTTTATATTGATAGCCGTCCTATTATGATGTTAGAAACCAAGAACGAAAACAATTTAAGTTACTATCAAAGTTGTGAATATATTAAAGAACAAAAAGGACTTAAGACAGTAATCTTAGGTTTTGAAAACGTTTCTCGTCGTTATAAAGAAAATGATCTATCTTGGCTATATGATGTTGATTTTGAGTTATTAAATGATTCTAACATTGATAAAATTTTTTGTATAGGTCGTTTCCGTTATGACGTTAAAACCCGCCTTGAATATGCTGGTATTCCTGATGACAAATTGGTCTTAGTAGACGATTTAAATAATCTTTTAAATCTAGTAAAAGAAAAGTCAACTGGTAATATTTATACTATGGTTTGCTTTGATATGACTGCTATTATTAAGAATATGATTGAAGGAGAAGAAAATGATTAAAATACTACATCTTTACTATGATATTATGAACATGTATGGAGAATCAGCTAATATTAGAGCCTTAAAAAAAGCCCTTGACTTTGAGGGTGTTACTTATAAGATAGATTGTAAATCTTTATATGATGAGATTAATATTATGAGTTATGATTTTATTTATATTGGTACCGGTCTTGATGAATCTTATCCCCTAGTTTTAGAAGACTTAAAAAGATATAAAGATGATTTAAAGAAATATATTGATGCTAAAAAGTTTATCCTAGTAACAGGTAATGCTCTAGATTTATTTAGTGATTTAAAGATATTAAATTTTAAAAGTGTTAAAGAAGATTTTCGTATTATTGGTGAACAAGTATATACTACTTTCTTAATTAAAAACTACGTAATAGGATTTCAAAATCGTGATACCGTAATTAAAAGTACAAGTGAAGTTCCTTTGTTTAAAGTAACAACTGGGACTGGGTATACTCCTAATAACAGCAATGAAGGCATTAGAAAAAATAACTTCTATGGTACATATCTTCTAGGACCTCTTCTTATTCGTAACCCTTACATGTTAGAATATTTCATCAAAGAACTATTAAAATCTAAAAATTTAAAGTATAAAAAAATGCCTCATGACACTGCTTATCTAGCCTATGAAGCCTATTTAAAAAACTTTATTAACAAAGACTAAAGGTTAAATTCCTCTAGTCTTTTTTAAATTCTTTAGTCTAAGTTCTCTTCCATTAGGTTCCTTAGGACCTAAAAAGTCATCAAAAGTCTCACTATCAAGATAATAATCATCAAAATAATCCTCAACAGTATCTAAAGAACTAGTTTGGGCTTTAAACTGGGCTAAAGCCTTTAATCTTTCAATAATATAATAGTAACTGCTACTTAAGACATCATCCGGCCAATTAGCAATCTGAGCCATATCTACTCTTCTTGTTAAATTTCTATTTGCCAGTGGTAATTCACTCCGATATCGATAAATAACCTTAATCATTTCATCCCTATCATTTTCCGTCATAATCCTCACCTACTACTCTTAAGATAACATAAAATTCATAACTTAGCAATTAGAAAAGACTACCAAGTAAGTTAAAAAAGCCATCTAAACCCCCATCCATGAACTTATCAAGACTACTACCAATTTTACTCCCAAACCTAGAGACACTAGAAGAATAATCAACATAATCATCAGTTAAATAATCTTTTAAATCTACGCTTTTCCCTTCCTTGACATCATTTTCAAACTCTTCTAATTTTTCCTCCGTAATAGTAGCTTTTCTTCCCATTTTAACATCATAATAACCAGATTCCAACGCAATATATAAAGCCATAAATATAAGAAAAAAGACTAATAATAATTTTAAGAAAGGATTAGATTTCTTCATATTACTCTCCTATATACTCATAAAGTATCCTAGCTAAAACATCAATCGTATTAGATACTTCTAATATAGAATTATATTGTCCACCAACCTCAATTAGAATACAATTACTATCAAAATCCTGATTATAAATACCATTTACCCCCGGACCTTTTTTCTTATAAATACCTCTAGAGATACTTGGATACTTAAGTTTTATCATCTCATTAAGACTACTAGCTACCTTAAGATTAGCTTCATAATTATCATGTTCTAATCCTACTAAAAACATAACTTTAGCATAACTTTTTCCTTCTATCGTAGTCGTAGTAGTATCCTTTCTAGAAGAATCTCTATGTAAATCAATAAAATACTTAAGAGAAGGATTATTCTTTTTAGCCTCTTCTAGATAGATTCTACTAGCTTGATAAGAATATCTATAAACCCATTTATTCTTATTTAAGATATCCTTAATCTTTTGATTCTCTACTATCGTTTTAATTCCTAAGTCTTCTAGTTTTTCTTTTAAATAGTAAGATGCTATCTTAACATCTGGTTTAATATTATAGACATTAAAATAACTGCTTAGATATTCCTCAGTATCATGAGAATTATAAATATAAACAAGAGGTTCATCACTAGAGCTAGTCTCTTTATTTTCCTTATCTTTATCTAAATAATTAATATTACTAACTAGATTAAGTCCCAAAGAAGAACTAATATAACTACGATCAATTTGTCTATTAAATCCTACTTTCAAAAGATAATTTAGATAATCTTCTTCCGAAATACTATTTCTAACTTTATTATAAAAAAATAAATAACTTAAGAAAAATCCTCCTAAAAGAAAGATAATATATAATATCCTCTTAGCAATTCTTAAAGATTTTTTAGTCTTAAACCTTTTCTTCATAATCATCACTACTTAATTATAATGTATTCTTTCTACATATAATGTCAAAAAAACGTCTTAAAAACTGCTTTTCCCCATTAAGGGCAATAAAATCACTAAAGACTCTTGAAAAACCGGGAAATATTTGATAAAATCATATAGACATTTAAGGAAGGAGCAAGAGTATGGCTAACATTAAAAGTTCAAAAAAAGCAATCAAACAAATTGCTAAAACAACTGCTAATAACCATGAATTAAAAGCAAGAGTTAAGAACACTATCAAAGCTTGTGAAAAAGCAATCGCAGCTAAGAACAAAGAAGAAGCGACTTCTTTAGTTAAAGAAGTACAAACTGTAATTGATAAAGCTACTAGCAAGGGTCTTGTTAAAAAGAACACAGCTGCTAGACAAAAATCAAGATTAAATAATAAAGTTAAAGAAATGAACTAGTAAGGGTTCATTTTTTTTGATATAATTTACTAGGTGATTTTGATGAAAAAAATGCTTATACCAATTATTCTTGGAGCTTTACTAGCTTTAGAAATTAAATATATCGATCCAATTAGTAATTATGTTGTAAATATTCTTGATCGAAAAAAAGAAGTAATGGTCTTAGATACTAATAAATATCATAAAGATGCTTCCTATCTTTTTGTCAAAGAGACTAGTGATTTTACACCTTATAGTTATCAAGACTTATTAAATATCATTTATAGTATTATTAACAATGGATGGAACTCTTTTACTTTCTATTGTCCACAGGAATATGAAGAATGTATTAGTGATATTAAAAATATTTCCGTTAATGATACTTTATTAACCCAAATAAATAATTATGCTAACCCTTTTAATTCTTTTTCGACTTTACAAACTCTTTATGATGAAAATGGTGAAATTACCATAAAACTAACCAAAACTTATACCGATGAAGATATTACAACTATTAATAATAAATTAGATACTATCTTAAATAGTATCATTAAAGATAATATGTCTATTAAAGACAAGTTATTAGCAGTCCATGATTATATTATTAATAATACTAAATATGATACTGAGAAGAATAATAACGGCACAAGTAAATATCGTAGTAATACCGCTTATGGAGCTTTAATAGATGGTTATGCTACTTGTAATGGGTATGCTGATGCTTATGCTCTAGCTCTCGATCGTTTAGGCATTAAAAATTATAAAGTTTCTAGTAATACGCATATTTGGAATGCTGTTTATTATGATAATGAATGGCTACATATCGATTTAACTTGGGATGATCCCGTTAGTACTGATGGAAATAATTATTTATATCACAAATACTTTTTAGTTAATACTGAACAAATGAAAAAAGAAGATGGGACCTTACAAGATCACACCTTCGATGATAAAGTTTTTCAAGAATTTTTAGAAAGATAGAATAACTATCTTTTTTTATATAATAGGAAAGTCATCTGCAATGTAGAGTATTTTTTGCACACAAAAAAATTCATAGATTTCACTATTTTGAAATTTATCCATTGTAAATTTGCTTTGCAAGCTTTATAAATGTTTATAAGTTAATTATAACAAAAAAATAGAAATAATATAAAAAAATTATAAAGCCACCGATTATTAATTTGAAAATTAAAAAGTTTAGAAATATAAGATAAGCTATAGACAAATGAAAAATTTAATGATAATATG
>UQXO01000005.1 GCA_900545005.1 uncultured Mycoplasmatota bacterium
CATAAAATCATCCTCCTTAAGCCATAAAAAATATGGCATGCAAATTTAATAATTTACACACCATATTCTATACCCTCATTTTGGGCGACAATTTTTTATCTAAAAGATTAGGTGGTTGCTGATATAATAAAGGTATTTCATTAATACGTGAAGAAAATAAAAAAAACAAAGACTTAGGGCGAATGATTCCCACAGCCGATTAGGCTGTGGGAAAAATTTTATCTTGTCATAATAAGTAAAATAAGGTATATTGGTTGTAGGGTGTATTCCATTAATTTACGTTGCATTTTGTCTTTTCTTGTCTGGTGGGCTTCCTCGCCGAACAACTTCAATGGTAACAACGCTAACGTGCGTAACGTGAATTCGAATGGCAATGCGAACAACAACAACAACGTGAACAACAACAACGGGGTTCGGCCAGATTCCTACTAAGGTTAGTGTAGATGACTAACGGCACTCATGGTAAATGGTTACGGCTGTTTATTAGAAGAAGTAGTCTTTTAGGACTAGGGGGAAATAACTATTTATTACTTTAAAACAGGATAAAGATGTTACCAAACTCTTAACTGATAATCTAATATTAGATTGGAAACAGGATTACACCTAGGTTAATACCTGAATAGAAAGTATAGATACTATAATCGTTTAAGATATAATAGTTACTACTATACTTTTTTTGTTATACATTTTATAAATATTTATCAATATCTTGATTACAATTCATAAAATATCCACGATAACTAATTTTAGTTAAATTATATTTATGATAATCGGTGTTTTTTAACTTTTTTAATTTTCTTCTAATTTTAATTTTGTTTTTAGATGTAGGTAACATAATAAGTTTTTTATCTTTTAAAATATAACGATAACCTAAAAAGTTTATTCCCTTACTTAAATTATATATTTGGGTTTTATTGTTTAATTTTAGTAGTAGCTTGTTTTCAATGTATTTTGTTATTTCTTTTAAACAATATTTTAAATAGTCTTTATCATCGCTAATTAAGAGAAAATCGTCCATATAGCGAATATAATATTTGATATGAAGTTTCTCTTTAACAAAGTGGTCTAAACCATTAAGATAAAGGAGTGCAAGTAATTGTGATGACATATTACCAATAGGTAAGCCTTTTCCTTTATAATATCTAGGTAATCTATCCAGTTCTTTTATTGCATTGTTACAGTCAATATTCTTATTTAATAATCTTTCTTTTTCACGATTAACTATAATATCAATGTCTTTATTACTATTAATGTTATCCGTACTATCAATTATATTTCTTATTATAATTTTTAATTTAGTATCTATTTTAAATTTATCAACCATTTCAAATAAAATATTGTGGTCTATATTAAAAAAATATTTAGAAATATCACATTTTAAAATATAAATATTATCAGCATTAAACTTTAATTTATTAACATAATATTTCATGTAATCAATGGCTGCTTTAGTGCCTTTATCTTCTCTAGTAGCAACATTACTGGAAATTAATACTTTATCAATGCATGGTTTTAAGACAAATTTACTTATTAAATGATTAATTATTTTATCATATAACTTTTCGCTCATAATGATACGATATTTAGGCTCTTGGACTAAGAAGATGTTATATGATTGATGAGTGTATGTATTATTATATAGATTATTCTTAATATTAAAAATATTAGAAAGATAGTACATTTCGAAAACAGTTAATTTTTTTCGATGAATGGTATTTTTTCTGATAATACGATAAGCTTCATTAATGTTTTTATCGGTAACAATATCGTTAAATTTTATTGGCACGGATAATTCCATAAGTTATTTTCCTTAATTCTAATAAAAATTTACATACTACATCACATTGGTGTTTGCTAATATATTTTCCTTCTTTACAACATTTCATAAAATAATCTAGCATTGCAAAGTTTACTAATAAATCTTTTAAATATTTATCTTTTATACGACTGTTTTCATTATTTTGGATTATATAATAATATGTATTTTCAATACTTTGAAACATTGTTTTTTCAATACTATCTTTTAATATTCTTTCGCTTTTAGGAATATTAATTGTTATGTTTTTAATATAGTTTGCTGTTTTTTTAGTTTTATCTAATAATTTAAAATTTTCGTTATTCATTTTTCTTTCCGACTAAACTCTTTCTAATTATAACATTTATAATATGTCTTAGACAATAAAAAAATATAGTTCTAGTCATTATATCTAAAACGATTATGACATCTATATTTTTAGTTTAGGCATATAGCCTGGTCAGTTATCTGTTTCCAATCTAAATTAGATTACGATTAATCGTTGCCACTTTTATAAATGTCCGTAGGCATTTATCCTAAGTTCATAGCACTTGAGCTAATTTTAGCAGGAATCTGGCCGAACCCCGTCAAGGAATAAGAAACAGACGGCGAGGAAGCCCTAAAATTATATTGATAACTGGCACCTTTAATTTTAAAATAGATAACTGTTTCTTTCAATTGGAAATAATTGGTAATATTTTATTTTTTAATTATATGTTTAATTTCTTTAATCCCTACTAAATAAACCTTTGTTCCATCACATTCTAATTTTTTTTCATCATTATTGTTAAAAAGAAATAAATCTAATAATTTATAAAAGATACTTTTTAGGGTGGCGGGTGGGAAGAAATAATAAGATTATAAATAAAAAAATAATGTTATAAATTTTAAAAAAAAGACAATAATAAACATAGAGGTATATATGAATGGACAAATAAAAAGAATTGATGAATTAGGGAGAATTGTTATTCCTAAGGATATTAGAAAAAGATTATCGATAAGAACTAATGATTCCTTGGAGATAGGGCTTGATGGGGATAAAATTGTCTTAAATAAGATGGTTGCTATCAAAGAGTATAATGATTATGTTAAGACTTTATTAACTATTTTGACTAATTATAGTGGAATTAAGTTTTTAGCAACTAATAGAGAAGAAATTATATTTAATAATACCGAGATAAGTAATATCGATGTTAAGAAGTGTGTTAGTTTGTCTTTGTATGAATTAGATAGTCTTAAAGAGGAGATATGTAAGGATTGTGACATAAGGCCAGTCATTATTGATAGTAATGTTGAGGGAATTATTATTGTTGTTGGAAGTGAATGTAATGGGGAAGTTGGTAAAATTATTAATATCTTAATTACTTCTAAGCTTGATATTTCGTGCTAAGAATTATATACTCGTATTATGAGGCAAAATGTTATGGATGATACGAGATTTATACTAGATTTTTTAAGTGAATTAGAGAAGGATTTAAGAAAGATTGGTCTTTCTTCGATTATTGATCTTCACGTTAGACAAAATGATATAGTTTTAGAAAGTCCTAAGACTTTAGGGGTTATGTATGTAGATGATATTCCTATGTATATTTTAACTAGTCACGGAAGAGTAAGACTTCTAAATGATAGACATCATTTAAAGATGATGGATAAAAAGATACTTCAGGAGTTAAAAGACTTATTTTTTTTTAAGTATAATGCTAGTCTTAGTAGTTATAAACTTAATTCTTCGAAGATTTATAGTATTAAGAAAGTATCTGAAAAATTGGATAATTTAGATGATATTGTTCTTAGAATAGATTTTCTTGAAGATAAGATGGATTCTAAGAGTAATCTGGTGGAACCGATAATATTTGATGATAATAAACGAATTATTTTAGGTTTAAAGATTAAGTTACTTGTTATAAAAGAGTTAAAGATTATTCAAAAAGATAATGGGTGGCGAGCTAATTATTTAACTTTAAAAGAGTTTATGGCTGATAGGAAAAGGTCTGCGGGTTTTGATAGTAATCAAATATTTTTGACTGATAATGATATAAATAATATTAGTAACCTAGTAGAATTAGGAATTGTTAAAATTGGCTTGATGAGTGGTAATTTTCATGGTGATATAAGAGATTTTTGCTATAATGTTTTAACGGGATTACAATTATATTTAGGTGATTTAGAGATACCGAAGACAGAAAAAAGTAAACTTGCTTATCAGTTAGATATGTATATTACTTATTTTACTTTAAGTCCTAAAGAGGAAAGAGGTCCTGGGTACATGTATGATTATAATAAGACTTTTCTACAGGGAATTGGTGTCTTTGAAGTTTTAGAGGGTGATGAAGTAGTTATGGGTTATAGTGAAGATGGTTCGATTAATATAGATAATTCAAATGATGTGGTTCTTAGGAATAAAAAATTAGAAAGAATTAAAAGATATTATCATTGAGATTGGTATTTAGATACAATTTTATTACTAAAAATTGTAACACTTTGAGAAAAATATGCTATACTAAGGTTAATTAGCAAAGAACAAATGGGTACCTAAGCGTCTTTAAGAAGAGAGCCTTTCAAGTGGTGAAAGATAGGCAAGATTAATAGGGAGTATGGATTTGGGAGTTAAATCGTTTAATCGCGTTAAGATATAAGTGTATGTTAATTCATAAATTAAGGTGGTACCGCGGGTTTGCTCGTCCTTAAGTTATGAATTTTTTTATTAGGAGGTGTTATGATAAAGGCAGTAGTATTTGATTTGGATAATACTCTTATTCCTTGGTTAGATGAGTTCAATAATATTACAAAAAAATGTATGCAAGATAATAATTTACCTACAGATGCAAAAACATTTGCTTTATTTTTATCAGCGATGAAGGGATATGAAAATACGCATACGAGATTTAATGAAGAGGAAATGTCTAGGTATTTTGCTGAATATATGAATTTAGAGGTTCCAAATGATTTTGTTAATCAATGGACTTTAAGATTATATGATGCTATTCCTAAAAAGAAAGATCAAGAACTAGAGGATTTACTAGAGTATTTAAGTAAAAAGTATACTATATTTGTAATAACTAATTGGTTTACTAAACAGCAAGTAGCCAGATTAAAAAACTATAATATACTAAAGTATTTTAATAACGTTTATGGTTGTGATAATTATGATAGAAAACCTTATAGTGAAATGATGAATCTAATTTTAAAACAATATAGGAAAGAAGAAATTGTTTATGTTGGTGATACTTATGAAATTGATATTAAGTTTGCAACTAATCTAGGAGTTTATTCATATTATATAACGAATAAAGAAAAGAAAAAAACACGTAAATATCAGACGATATCTAATATTTATGAATTAAAAAAGTATTTATAAGAAGGAGAATTTATTATGGAAAAGAAGAAATTTTATATTAGTACAGCTATTGCTTATACTTCAGGTAAACCACATATTGGTAATACTTATGAGATTGTTTTAGCCGATGCAATAGCAAGATTTAAAAGATTAGAAGGATACGATGTTTATTTTCAAACAGGTACTGATGAGCATGGGGAGAAAATAGAGTTAAAAGCTAAGGAAGCAGGTATTACTCCTCAAGAATTTGTAGATAATGTATCAGGAGAAATTAAAAATATTTGGGATACAATGAATACCAGTTATGATAAGTTTGTCAGAACTACTGATAAACATCATGAAGAAGTAGTCCAAAGAATATTTAAGAAAATGTATGATAAAGGAGATATTTATAAGGGAGAATATAGTGGTCTTTATTGTACACCTTGTGAATCTTTCTGGACAGAAAGTCAGTTAGTAGATGGGAAATGCCCAGATTGTGGGAGAGATGTTGAAGAGAAAAAAGAAGAAGCATATTTCTTTAGATTATCAAAATATCAAGATAAATTAATTGAATATATTGAAACACATCCGGAGTTTATTCTTCCAGTGGCTCGTAAAAATGAAATGATTAATAACTTTATTAAACCTGGTTTACAAGATTTATGTGTTTCGCGTTCTACTTTTACTTGGGGGATTCCGGTAACTTTTGATCCTAAACATGTTGTTTATGTATGGCTAGATGCTTTAACTAACTATATTACTAATATTGGTTATGATATTGATGGTGGTAGTGATGACTTTAAAAAATGGTGGCCAGCTGATTTACATTTAATTGGTAAAGATATCATTAGATTCCATACTATTTATTGGCCTTGTTTCTTAATGAGTTTAGATTTACCTTTACCAAAACAAGTATTTGGACATCCTTGGTTAATTATGGCTGATGGGAAGATGAGTAAGTCCAAAGGAAATGTTGTTTATGCTGATGATTTAGTTAAGAAGTATGGTGTCGATGCCATTAGATATTATTTTTTACATGAAATTCCATTTAGTGCTGATGGTGTATATAGTGAAGATTTATTGGTCGAAAGGATTAATAGTGATTTAGTAAATATTTTAGGAAATTTAGTTAATCGTACGGTTAGTATGGCTTATAAATATTTTGATGGTGTTATAAGTAATCCTGGTGTTAGAGAAAGTTTTGATGATGAACTAATTGATATGAGTGAAAATCTTTATGATAATGTTAAGATTAAAATGGATAGTCTTCATATTGGGGATGCTATTGATGAAATATTTAATGTTTTAAAGAGATGTAATAAATATATTGATGAGACAACTCCTTGGGTTTTAGCTAAAGATGAGACAAAGAAAGATAGATTGGCTACGGTTTTATATAACTTGTTAGAAAGTATTAGAATTTGTAGTATTCTTCTTGGAGCTTATTTACCAGAGACTAGCGAAAAGATTTTAAAACAATTAAATACAGAACAAACAAGTGTTGAAAGTACATTACACTTTGGGGCGCTAGAAACTGGGAAAACTTTAGGGGAACCAGAACATTTATTTGCTAGAATTGAGGTTAAATAGATGTTTTGCGATACTCATTGTCATATTTTAAGTGAATATTATGATGATATTGATGAGATTTTAAAAGATGCAAAAGAAGCGGGAGTGTCTAGGGTAATTAATGCTGCTTACAATTTAGAAAGTAGTAAAGAAGTAATGGCATTAATAAAAAAATATCCCGAAATGTACGGGGTAGTAGGCTTACATCCTGAAAATATCGAGGAAGATTTTGACTATACTATTTTTGATAATTTGGATAAGAAAATAGTGGGAATTGGCGAGATTGGTCTAGATTATCACTATACCAAGGATAATAAGGATAAGCAGATAGAAGTTTTTGAACGACAATTAGATATCGCTGAAAAATTAAACTTACCGGTGGTTATTCATAGTCGTGAGGCCGCGGGTGATACTTTAGAAATATTAAAAAAACACCATAACTTTGGAGTTATTCATTCCTTTAGTGGTAGTTTAGAAATGGCTAGGGAATATATTAAGTTAGGTTTTGTTTTAGGGATAAATGGAGTTGTTAGTTTTAAAAATTGTAATCTTAAAGATACTCTAAAAAATATAGATATGAATAGTATTGTTTTAGAAACGGATAGTCCTTATCTTACACCTGTGCCTTTTAGAGGAACGCAAAATAATCCGGGAAAAATGATGAATACAGCTAGGTTTGTAGCTGATATTTATGGGGTTTCTTTGGGTGAGCTAGCAGAAATTACCAATCAAAATATTAAGCGAATTTTTGACATTTAGAGATACCTATGATAGACTTTTGTCAGGTGGTGGATTTATTTTGAAAATATTTTTAAGGGGAATACAAGGCTTGCTAGTAGTAGGTGCTACTTTGTTACTTGGATCTTCTGGAAGTGGAATAAATTATCTGAATAATAGTAAGAATTCTAACTTGAGTTTGACTCTTGATTTAAATGCGATGGCAATGAAATTAGAAAATGATATAAAAAATGATCTTTATAGTGCTAAAGATACTTATACGGGTTATTTAACTGGTTATGGGGCTGATTGTCCTTTATGTAGTGGGCGATTGGCTTGTATAAGTAATTTAGATGTTTTGAATGGTAATGTTACGTACGAGGATAGGACTTATGGTGAAGTAAATATTGTTGCTTCCTCGAAGGCTCTTCCTTGTGGGACAATAATTCGTATTAATGAACATAAGTTATATGATGAACCTATGTATGCGATAGTTCTTGATAGAGGGGTTAGTAAATATAATTTAGATTTATTAACTGTTAGTGAAGCTTATGCTTCTAAGAATGTTGGTAGGTCTGTGGTATCTTATGATATTTTAAGAAAAGGATGGTAAGCATCTTTTTTCTTTTTATTAAAATACTTGGGATATAATTAGTATTAGTGTATAATGATTATGTTGAAATTGCTTTATGGAGGTAAATAGATGGAAAAGTTTAGATTTAAAAAGAACTTAGGACAGAATTTTTTACAAGATGAGAAAATTTTACAAAAAATTGTAGAAAGCGTTATGTGTACGGAGGATGACTGTATTGTTGAAATTGGACCTGGACATGGGGCTTTAACTAAATATTTAGTCAAATATAATTGTCCAGTCATTGCCTTTGAAATTGATAAGGAAGTAAAACCGGTATTAGATAGAATTAAAGCTCCTAATTTAAGAGTTGTCTATGAAGATTTTATGAAAGTAAATGTTAAGGAGTATTTACCTGATAATTATAAAAACTTATATATAATTGCCAATATTCCTTATTATATTACAACTCCAATATTGGAAAAGATTATTACTGAAAATTTAAACGAAAAGGCTTGTACTTTAATGGTTCAAAAAGAAGTTGCTGATCGTTTTAGTGCCAAACCTGGGAGTAAAGATTACGGTTCAATTAGTGTTTATTTAGATTATTATTATCAAGTAAAAAAATTATTTGAAGTACCAAGAAAAGCCTTTTATCCGGTTCCTAATGTCGATAGTGCCATTATAAAGTTGGATAGAAAAGATAAAAGAGATTTAGCAGATGAAGATAAATTTTTTAAGTTTGTTAAAAGTGCTTTTCAATTTAAAAGAAAAAATCTTCGTAATAATTTAAAGAACTATGACTTAGAAAAAATTAATAGCGTTTTAGTTAAATATAATCATAATCTTCAAAACAGAGCTGAGGAGATTAGTTTAAAAGAATTTTTAGATATTTATGCAGCTTTGTTTCCTAATGAAATCTAGTAAAATTGATTAAAAATGTAAAAGTCGTTAGAAAAAGGTGCAAATTTATACAAAAAGTCGTTAGAAAAAAGTGTAACTGTTGTGAAAAAGTATGGTGTTTTTGAACTTTGTGACTGTTTAAAAAGAATTACATTTGTAGTTCTTTTTTTGTGTCTTAAATAATAATATTTATTGGTGATATTCGTGATTAAAAAAGGCGATTATATTACACGTAAGAGCTATGGAAATGATACTGTATTTCTAGTTTTAAATGTTAGAGTTGATACAGTTTATTTAAAGGGGGTTTATGCTAGACTTTATGCGGATAGTCCGATAGATGATTGCGTTAGCGTTGATAAAAGTGTAATTGAAGACGATTTTAGACCTGTTAATTTTATTGATGAAGTAAAAAATGGGGATAGAAGTAATTTCTTTTATTTGCCAGCGCGTATTTTACATTTAGATGGTGATAGTGAATACTTAAAAAGATGCATGGATTATTATAAACAAAATAAGGTTTTTGCTATTGGAAGGAAAATTGATGAGGAAACGGTAAGTGATGATATTATTACTTATTTAAAAGATGCAAAACCCGATATTGTAATTATCACTGGGCATGATGCCTATATGAAGAAAAAAGGTGATAAAAAAGATTTAAGAAATTATAAGAATTCTTTAAATTTTGTTAAAGCTGTCAAAAATGCAAGGAAGTATGAGAGTTCCCATGAAAAGTTAATTATTATAGCAGGAGCTTGTCAAAGTAATTATGAAGAACTTATAAAAGCTGGGGCAAATTTTGCTAGTAGTCCTAAAAGAGTTAATATTCATGCTTTAGACCCAGCGATTATTGCTTGTAATGTGGCTTTAACTGAGAAAAGTAAAGAAATTAATTTGATTGAACTTTTAGAGAAAACAAAGAATGGAGAGATGGGAATGGGTGGCATAATTTGTAATGGTATGATGTATGTGGGGTATCCAAGATGAATGTTAGTGATATTCGTGATGAAATTAAATCTTTAGTAAATAAAGAGATTATGTTAAAGGTAAGTGGTAGCAGGGCTAAAACAACGATGATGAAAGGTATTGTTAATGAAGTATATCCCAATATTTTTACGGTGTTAGTTGAAGGAGTTAACAAAAGTTTTACTTATGCTGATGTTGCTATTGGGGATGTATGTATTTATCATATGTAAAGTTGATGTCGAGAAAAAATTGTATACTTGATTTTTGGTAATACTTGGTTTAAAATGAAATTATGTTGTAATAGACAATAGAAGGAGAATTTATATGCAAGTTACATCAGTTACAGTTCGTAAAATCGAAAAAGAAGGTTCAAGAATGAGAGGAATAGCATCAATTCTTTTAGATGACTCATTCGCAGTACACGACATTAGAATTATTGAAGGAGACAATGGCTTATTTATTGCGATGCCAAGTAGAAAAACTGCTACTGGTGGATACAGAGATATAGCTCATCCTATTAATCCTGATGCAAGAAAACAATTAGAAGATGCTATTATTGCTGAATATAAAAAGGCTGAATAGTTAATGTTTACTACTTAGGTTATCTAGGTAGTTTTTTTATGGGAAAATTTTAGTAAAAAACTTGTAATTATTCTTAAGTTTGGGTAATCTATATATCTATAAGAATAGTATCATCTAGGAAATTTTTCATTATTATATATAAGACTTATTTATTCTTAAAAAAGGATATTTATAGATAAAAGTTTCTAAAGAATAATATTTTTAATCATAATAACATATAATCTAATGGTGATAATATGGATAATAGATTAGATAGTGTAACTTTAATTAGTGAGATTAAACTTAATGATAGAAAGAAAATTAGTTTATCTGGTTTAAAAAAATTAGTTAGTTTTGACCCTGAAGAATTTGTTATGGAGACTAATTTAGGTCCTTTGGTTTTAAAGGGAAATAATCTGGAGATTGTTAAACTGGATATTATTGATGGTAATTTGCAAATTAAGGGAAAGATTAATTCTTTGGTTTATTTAGATGGAAAGGATAGTAAGAAGGATAATAGTATTCTTGCTAAGTTATTTAAGTGAGTATTAAGTTACAGCTGATATGTTTTGCTACATCTTTTATTTATGGAATATTAATATATTGGTTATATTTTGTTAATAGAAAGTTTATTTTGAAAAGTAATTATTTAGGTAAGATTGTTATTTATATTTTATTAAGCTATTTGAGTGTTATTGGTTATATAGACTTATTTTATTTTCTTAATAAAGGGATATTTCATATATATTTTTTAGGTGTCTTAGGACTTGGAGTTCTAGTGGGGAAAAAATTAATAAGAAGAAAATGATTAAGAGTAATTTAAATGTTTTAGATAGGTAATTCTATCTTTTTCTTTTGAAGAAAATGTAAAATTTAGAATAATTGTGGTATCTTTATAGCTAAAATTTTTAATTAATGATAAAATTTAGGTGATAAGGTGTGTTGGTAGAATGAAAAAGAAGAAAAAGACCTTAATTATTAAGAATTTACAAAGAAAAGGGATTTTACTCTTTTTAATAGGTATGGTTGTTGTTATTTTTAGTGGGTTAGCTAGAGACTGGGTAGCTATTGGCAATAATATTATTCAAAAGAAGAAATTGGAAAAAGAATATCAAGAACTTCAAGATAAACAAGAAGTTTTGGAGCAAGAAGTAGTAAAGCTTCAAGACCCAGAATATGTTTTAAGATATGCTAGGGAAAAGTATGGCTATAGTAAAGATGGTGAGTTAATCATTAGAATCAATGAAAACAATAAATAATTTATTTTATAAACAAAGAAACAGTTGGCAGAAAATACCAACAAAAACCCAAGAAAATATCTAATATTTTCTTTTCTTTTAGGAAACTTTCTTGTATAATAACTAATTAGTGGTAAAATGGAGTGATATAATGGAGTCTATTAAATTAAGTAATATTTCTTTTCAATATAATGACTTTACTGTATTTGATAGACTTACTATGCAAATTAACAAGGGGATAAACACGGCTATTATTGGGACAAGCGGTTGTGGAAAGTCGACATTAGCGGGAATTTTAGCAGGAACTCTAAAGTATAGTGGTAGTATTATAATTAATGGTGTGGAAATAGTTAAAGATAATTTTTATCTTCTAAAAAGATATGTTAGTGTTATTACTAATGATAGGTATTCAAGCACTAATATGGTAATAGATGAGTTGTTTGATAGTCTTAATGACTTAAATTTGACAGTAGATGAAGAAAAGGCAAGAGTTAATAAGGTTGTCAAGTTTTTTAAGTTGGATAATGTTTTAGAGACTAGGGTGTCTACTTGTACTAAGAGATTTAAGAATTATTTAAAGATTATTAAAGCTTTAATAAGAAATAGTGAGTATATAGTATTTGATGATGTTTTTGTTAATATGGAAGAAAATGATATCAAAAGAATAGTTAAGTATTGTAAGAGTAATAATATTACGATTATAAATATTACGACAGATATGGAAAACTTACTAGATAGTGATTATTTGATAATTCTGTATGATAAAGGAATTGCTATGGAGGGTAAGACTTTAGAATGTTTAAAAGAAGAGCAAATTCTGAAAAGATTAGGATTTAATTTACCTTTTCTAGTTGATTTATCTATTCAATTAGGGTATTATGGATTACTAAGTGAGATTATCATTAATGAAAGAAAGATGATAAAGACAATATGGAAATAATTTTAAATAAGGTTAGCTGTTCATCAGTGAATGAAGAACGGAAATTAAATAATGTTAGTTGTACTTTTAAAAGTAGTAATATTACTTTTGTTAGTGGAATTTCCGGAAGATTATTAAGGGATTTATTGATTGGGAAGAAGATAAAAGTTAATGGAAGTTTAGAGATAAAACCAGCGGGGACTATTAAAGATATTGGGTATTTAAGTAATAATCCTTTAAAAGAATTTAAGACGAAGACAGTTTATGATGAAATGAACTATTTAGTGAAGTTTTATGAACTTGATTATGAAGATTGTAATAGGAAAATGTATGATGCCTTAAAGTTAGTTGGACTTAATGACGGGTATTTAAGAAGAAATTTTGGAACTTTATCTACTACAGAAATAAAAAGGGTTCAATTAGCGCTTGTATTGTTTTATAATCCTTTGGTATATATTTTTGACTATTATGAGAAAGGGTTTAATTATAAAGATATTGATTATTTAAAGAAGGTTTTAAGAAGATTAAAGGGAAATTATGGTAAAAATATTATTATTGTTAGTGATAATATTGGGGCATTTTTAGATACTTTGGATGATTATGTTATTTTTAATAAAGGTAAAGTTGTGGTAACTGGGGATAAAAGAGACTTATATAATGAGGATTTGTATAAGTATATTAAATGTCCGAAGATTATTGAATTTATTAAAATGGTTAAAGATAAAGACATTAATTTATCGAATTATTTAGATATTAATGAATTAATTAAAGGAATTTATAGAAGTGTTGAGGGCAAATGAGATATAAAGCAAAAATTAGTTATGATGGGAGTTTGTATTATGGTTTTCAAAGACTTAATGAGTTACCGACTATACAAAATGAGCTTGAGAAAGCTGTAAGTATTATAAATAAGAAAGAAACTTTTGTAAAAGGAGCTTCGAGGACTGATAAAGGGGTTCATGCATATGGACAAGTAATTCATTTTGATTTGGATTATAATATTCCGGTAGATAGATTAATGCGGGCGATGAATGCTATATTGCCAAGAGATATTAGAATTTTGAAAATTGAAAGTGTTAGTGATGATTTTCATGCGAGAAGAAGTGCTTTGGGGAAAAAATATGTCTATAAGATTAATTTAGGAGAATATAGTGTCTTTTTGGATAGATATTATTTGCAGTATCCTTATAAATTGGATATCGGAGCGATGAGAAAATGTAGCAAAGTCTTTTTAGGAGTACATAATTTTAAGAATTTTACGGCTGGAGAAAGAGATAATTATGAGGCCGTTGTTAAAGAAATAAACTTTATTAGAAATGGTGATTATTTAGAAATAGAATTTGTTGGTAAGAGTTTTTATCGTTATATGGTAAGAAATATGGTTGGAGCGATGATAGATGTCGCTAGGGGTAAACATATTATTAAGGAAGTAGAAGAGTTGTTGGAAAAGCCGGAAAAAAAAGTTCAAATGATGACGGCTAGTCCCAATGGGTTATATTTGGTTTGTGTTTATTATACAGGAGGTTAAAGGAATGGAAAATTTTAAATTTAATGAAGAATTATTAAGGGAAGGATACGAATTTTTAGCTAATAATAAGGGAAATGGTGCTTATGTAGTTATTAAGGATGGTGACTTAATCGATGATTGTAAGGCTGATTTTAAAAATTTAAATGATTATTTTAATATTAAAGAAAATTTAAGTAATGATAAATATTTGCTAGTTATTTATGACAAAAAAAGTAAACTATATAAGGTTATGTTTGTTAATAAAAAGTTAATCATCGGTTATCCTTTATTGGCTAAACTGTTTGGTAAAAGCAAAGTGGCAGCAGTAGAAGTTCAAGGTATTTTGAGTATTTTAAATACGAAGTTGAGACAGAAGAAGTGGGAAAATAACAAATTAGAACGAAATCAAATGAGTAATATCCCGACTTTAACACTTAGTAAAGCGAAAAAATAGAGGTTTTTCTAGGAAAATACAGAGGGTTGTGCTAAAATAAAAATGTGATTATGGAGGATATGATATGAATTTTTTTAAAAAATTAATAGATTCAGAATATAGAGAACTTTGTCGTTTTGAAAAAATTGCTGATGAAATTATGGCTTTAGACAGCGAATATAAAGCATTAAGCGATGAAGAATTAAAAAATAAAACAGTAGAATTTAGAGAACAACTAGCAAATGGAGCTAAGTTGGATGATTTAATTGTTCCAGCATTTGCAACGGTTCGTGAGGCAGCATTCCGTGTTATTGGAGAAAAACCTTATTTTGTTCAGATTGTCGGTGGACTTGCTATTCATTTTGGTAACATTGCAGAGATGAAAACCGGTGAAGGTAAAACTTTAACGGAAACAATGCCGACTTATTTGAATGCTCTAACTGGCAAGGGTGTTCATATTGTTACTATAAATGAGTTCCTTGCAAAACGTGACTCGGAGTGGATGGGAAATATTTATCGTTTCTTAGGACTTACAGTTGGTTTGAATTTAAGAGAGTTAACTCCTAAAGAAAAACAAGAAGCTTATAATTGTGATGTTTTATACTCAACAAATAATGAAATTGGTTTTGATTATTTAAGAGATAATATGGTTGTTAGAAAAGAAGATAGAGTTCAAAGACCACTTAATTTTTGTATTGTTGATGAAGTTGATTCAATTTTAATTGATGAAGCTAGAACTCCTTTGATTATTTCCGGAGGAAGGTTTGATTCTAAAAATCTTTATATTGATAGTGACAGGGCGGTTAAAAAGTTAAATGAAGAAGACTATGATGTTGATGTTAAGACTAAAAATGTATCTTTAACCGAGTCTGGTAGTAAAAAGATTGAAAAAATGTTCAATTTAAATAATCTTTATGATATTGATAATAGTGCGTTAGTACATCATATTAATCAGGCTTTAAAGGCTAATTATGGTTTTTGTAAAGATGTTGATTATGTTGTTAGTGATGATCAGGTAATTATTGTTGACCAATTTACAGGTCGTTTAATGGTTGGTAGACAATATAGTGATGGATTACACCAAGCCATTGAAGCTAAGGAAGGCGTTACTATCAATGAAGAAACGAAGACAATGGCAACAATTACTTTCCAGAACTTATTTAGAATGTATAACAAACTTTCGGGTATGACTGGGACAGCGAAGACTGAGGAAGAAGAATTCATTAATATTTATAATATGTATGTTATTCAAATTCCTACAAATAAACCAATTGCGAGAGTTGATTTACCAGATTTAGTTTATGCAACAGAGAAAGATAAGTATCATGCTATTGTGAATACGATTAAAGAAATTCATGCAACGGGACAACCTATCTTAGTTGGTACCATTAGTGTTTCTGCTAATGAGAAGTTAGGTGCGATGCTTAAGAAAGAAGGACTTCCTCATGAAGTTTTAAATGCCAAGAATAATGCTAGAGAAGCTGAAATTATTGCTAAAGCTGGTGAGAAAGGAGCTATTACCATTGCTACAAACATGGCTGGTCGTGGTACCGATATTAAATTGGGTGAAGGCGTTTTAGAACTTGGTGGGTTATATGTAATTGGTACCGAAAGACATGAATCTCGCCGTATTGATAATCAGTTAAGAGGACGTTCAGGTCGTCAAGGTGATGTAGGTACTTCTCAATTCTTTGTATCATTTGAGGATGATTTAATGCGTCGTTTTGGTTCGGGTATTGATAAGATTAAAGATGCTTTGATTGCACTAGGTATGACTGGGGACCAAGCTATTCGCTCAAAGAGATTTACCAAGACTATTGAATCAGCACAAAGAAAAGTTGAAGGTAATAACTTTGATATGCGTAAGAGTTTGCTTGATTATGATAATGTTATGAATCAACAAAGAGAGATTATTTATAAGAGAAGAAATGCTTTACTTGATAATGATGATGTAACACCAGAGATAGAAGAGACATTTACTAATAATTTAATTGGCCTTGTTGATGGTCATATTGCTCCAGAAGGATATTTAACAGAACAAGATAAGACAGATATTTTAGAAGAAGTTAATAATCATTTATTAACTAAGACTAAGATAACAATGGATGATATTAAAAATATTAAAGATCATGAACTTGCTAATTATTTTGAAGGTAAGATTATGGATGATTATAATGATAAGCTAAAAGAAGTTCCATTAGAAGTTATTTCTCAATTTGAAAGAATGATTAGTTTAAGAGTTATTGATGAAGCTTGGGTAGATCATATTTCTACAATGGAACACTTAAGGGAAGGCATCGGACTTCGTGGTTATGGTCAATCTAATCCATTACAAGCATATACACAAGAAGGCTTCGATTTATTTGATCGAATGGAAGATGAAATTGACCGTAAGATATCAACATTCTTACTTAAAGCCCAAATTGCAAGAGCTGTAGAACCGGCTCCTAAGAAGCAAGAAATAATTGCTAATGATGGTAAAGAACATGCTAAGAGTACCCCTAAAAAGATAAAAAAAGTGGGCCGTAATGATTTATGTCCTTGCGGAAGTGGCAAAAAGTACAAGAACTGCTGTGGAAAATAATTCGCAATGCCTTATAAAATAAGGGTTTGTAAAAAATAAAGAATTAAAGAAATTGTCCACAGATAACAAAATGTCCACATCTCGTCCACATAAATATAAATTTGTGAACAAGAATTGATAAAACCTATATAAATCAAGGGATTATCTACGTGGACATATATTGTGGACAAAGTTATATAAATGTCAGCATTCGTAAATGTTGGCATTTTTTTCGTTCACTAAATGAATTAGTGAAGGAGAGATAATTATGGTAAGCGTTAGAAAACGTGGAAAGGTATATGAATATCGTTTTGAAATTGCTTCAATCGATGGAAAAAGATATACTTGTCTTAGGAGGCTAGGAATAACTCGTAGAGATGCACATGTTACGGCAAACTCTAGAAATGAATATTATCATGTGTCAGCAACTAGAGTACTACAAACAGCAATATCTAAAGAAAGATTAAATAAAAGAGGTCTAGTAAACTCGCTAGACCACTATTTGAAAGTACATATTATTACAAATTAAACCGCTGTATACCGAACGGTACGTATGGTGGCGTGAGAGGAAAAGCATTCAATAATCCATTGAAAAGTTTTTTCTACTCGATTATAGCCATTCTCCATTTCTTTTAATATATATTTTTTTAATTATATTAACTAAGATTATATATAAGAAAAAAAGTAATATAACTATAAAGTAATACTTAAGAGGAAGGATTACAAAATTAAACGATTTTATATTACAAAAAATAATTGGTGTTATTATTGTAAGTATTAAAGATAAAATGGTAAGTAGGGTAAGTGTCGTGTTTGCTCTTGATTCTACAAATGCTTTTTTAGCGGTTCTTATGTTATGAATAATCATAAGTTCACTTATAAGACACATTACAAACCAAGCTGTTTGAAAGTATGCTTGTTTATCTATGTTATTATATCCTAATACAAACCAAAATATAATAAATGCAATTGAGTCAATTACTGACGATGTTATACCCATTACTTTCATAAATTTTGATATGCCTTTGGTATTCCACTTTTTAGGCTTTCTTAAAAATTCTTCATCAACACTATCATATGGAATTCCTATTTGAGAAAAGTCATAAATAAAATCCTGAAATAACATTTGTATAGGTAAAAGAGGTAAGAATGGTAAGAATATACTTGCAATCATAATACTAAATACATCTCCAAAGTCTCCTGATAGAGCCATTTTCATGTATTTTATTATGTTAGCATACACTTTCCTTCCTTCTATTACACCATCATAAATAACATTTAAACTTTTTTCTAATAATATAATATCACTTGCTTCTTTAGCTATGTCAGTTGCACTGTTAACTGATATACCAACGTCTGCACTATGTAGTGATGGAGCATCATTAACACCATCTCCCATGTATCCAACAACATGGCCTTTTTCTTTGAATAATCTAATTATTCTTTCTTTTTGAAGTGGATTAAATCTAGCAAATATATTTACGTCATCAATCATAGAAGATAACTCTTCATCAGTTAATTTATCAATGTCCGCACCAATTAGAACTTTATCACTATTAATTCCAACTGTTTTACATATGTTTTCTGTTGCGTACTTGTTATCACCTGTTATTACTTTTAAGTTTATGCCAGCCTTCTTAAGCTTTAATAATACATTTTTAACATCTTTTTTAGGCGGATCTAAAAACCAAACAAAACCAATTAATATCATATCTTTTTCGTCTTTGCTAGAGAAAATGTCTTTACCAGGATATTCTTTTTTTTCGGCGAGTGCGATAACCTGCATTCCACTTTCTTCTAATTCTTTAGCCTTTTTGTTTACAACATCTATTATTTTATCCGTGATTTTTTCTTTTTTATTTCCAATAAGGGCTTTATTGCAGGATTTTATAACCTCTTCTAAAGCACCTTTAGTAATCATTTTGTATCCATTTACACTTTTAACTACGATGCTAGTTTTCTTCCTGTTATAATCAAACGGAATTTCATCTATCTTTTCGTATTTATCTTTAATATTATCTATTTTATTTTTTTTAGCATACAAAATAACTGCTTTATCAACTATGTTTTTTATACCTGTTGAAAAATAACTATAGTACATTTATGTTTTCTTTTCCACTTGTATCTATGTATTTTTGAAGAGTTATGTTATTTTCAGTTAATGTTCCTGTTTTATCAGTACAAAGTACATCTATTGCTCCTAAATTTTGAATTGCATCAATTTTTTTAACAAGTGTTTTTTTCTTAGCCAGTGTTTTGCTGCCCTTTGTTAAATTTACGTTAACTATCATTGGAAGCATGCTAGGCGTGATACCAACTGCAACTGAAAGAGCAAATAAAATAGCTTCCTTAAAATTTCCTTTAATTACGCCATCTACCACCAAAACGACAAGACAAACAACAATCATATATGTAATTAACATCTTAGTTATGTTTTTCATTCCTTTTTCAAAGTTTGTTACTTCTTTTGTGTTATCTATTTCTTTTCCCATTGAACCAAGGTAAGTGTTAAATCCAGTTTCAATTACAATTGCAGTTGCACTTCCAGTAATTACACTAGAGCCCATTAAACATATGTTATCCATGCTAAATACGTCTTTAGCGTCGTTTTTTTTGCCTTTTTTTTCGATAGGTACACTTTCACCAGTAAAAACAGATTGATTTAAAAATAAGTCTTTACTTTCTAAAACAATTACATCCGCGGGAACAATTGAACCAGCATTTAATTTTATAATGTCTCCAACAACTACTTTTTCTGTTTTGATGGTGTTTTCTTTACCACTTTTAAGTACGTTTGCAAGGCTATATATACTTGCTTTTAATTTTCTGTTAAATTTATAAACCGAGTAGTCCTGGATGAACCTTATAACAGCACTTATAACGGCAATTAAAACTATTATTAATGAACCTAGCTTATCACCTAAAGAGAAGTTTATAACTGCTAAAACAAGTAATATTATAATAAACTGATCTTTAAATGAGCTTAAAAGAAAATATATCCAAGGCTTTTTATCATCCTTAATAACTACGTTTGGACCATATTCTTTAAGTCTTTTTGATGCTTCATTACTTGACAAGCCATCTTTATTTGAATTTAGATAATGTACTAACTCGTTAGATGATAAATTAGATATCTTTTTATATTTGTTTAGTAAAGTTACATTGTTATCATTTAAATACTTCTTTTTCTTTTTTATATCAAATATTTGTATCATATAATCACCATCCTCTAATAAAATTATAACACAATTTTTTGCTATGAATAAATTAAAAAAACAAATTAATTCAAATGAAATTTTTAATGAGCCACAATAATTAATGCTGGATTATTTAGTCTTTCACTTATCACACTTGATGTAAAAAATCATATAATAGGCATTGCTGTTTTACCCATATATATGAAAAGAGATTTTTAAAACGGGAAAGCATTTAAATTCAAGCCAAAGAATAATTATAGAAAGTAATCTTAATGAAAATAACAGTCTAAGAAAAATTGGTGAAATTATAGGTAAACCACACACAACTATTTCTAGAGAAATATTATCAAGAAGAATTTTAATTAAAGGAAATCATTTTAATAATTTTAATGTGAAATGTGATAAAACTAAAGAAAGCACCGTTTGTTTGTAACGGTTGTCCTAATAAAAATAAGTGTAAAAAAAATCGTTATTTCTATTATGCCGAAGACGCTAACAATGACTATCGTAGAACTTTGGTTGAATCTAGACAAGGTATTGATTTAGATAAGTATTCTAAAGAAGATATTTATTTAATGATGAATCATATTAATAATACTAAAAGAGAAAAATTAAATGATGATACGCCTTATAATTTAATGAAAGAAAAAATAGGAGAAGAAAATATAAAAAGACCTAGGTTTCTATTTTATCCCCGCAAAAGATATTATACTTAAACTTAGTCTATTCAATAAAGATAATAATAAATAACGAAACCTAGGCTAAGATTATTTATTATTATCGAATGGGTAAAACGGTACACTTAATCATTCATAATTTTGCATCTTAAATGGTGCATTTAGTCATTCACATTAACGTGTTCTACACTTTTTGGCGTGGAATGAAATATTAAAATTGTCACATTTTAATAATGTATAAGTCAAATAAATACACTATTTTGGACCATTTACTCGTTCAGTACCATTATACTACTATACTTTTCAATTTTGGTCAATTTAAACTTTCACTAATAATTAATGATTTAACATTAAGATTACTACTGCAATTTTTAATAATTATTTGTTGTAAAAAAGCATGTAATTTTCATTTATTATTCACAAAAAATCTGTAAATAGTAACAAATAATGTGGATTTGTTCATGTTCTTGTGCTATACTTTTTTCAAAGGTACAGAATGGTAGATATAGATTCGTGGGAGAAAAAATATGAAGAAGCATAGAAAATGTAAAAAGATAATAATAGCTTTTGTAATAGTGTTGTTTATAGCATTTGTTGCAGTAATTGGACTACACAAAACAGGGATTTATCGTTTTGATTTCTTAAAGAACATCTATAAAAAAATTGATTTTCAACTAAATACGAATGAGCTTAACATTCCACAGGACGCTCTTTCATTTTCTGTTTATGATATTGAACAGGAGAAATATTTATTTTACGAGGGCGATAGCCAACTTCCCACAGTAGCAAGTTTGGCGAAATTATTTGTCATTGATTACGCTCTGAAAAAAGTTGATTTAGATGATGTTGTTGAAGTAAATCAAGAGGTATTGGAACTTGTGCCAGTGGGATCATCTTTAGCAAACCTAAAGGCTGGGCAGTACACAGTTAAACAAATCATGGAGGCAATGCTTGTTCCTTCGGGAAATGACGCTGCCTATGCGTTGGCATATCATATCGCTAAAAACGAATTAGGAGAAGGTTATACAGTAACGGAATATATAGATTATTTTATGACAGAACTTCGTGAGTATTTAATTGAAGAAGGTTATTCCAAAACAAATTTGTATAATGACCCAAGCGGGGCTTCTATGCAAGCTGATACTCATTTAGATGATATTAACCATGTAGCTTTGAAACTTCTTAATTACGATTTTGTTAGAGAATGTATTGGAGAAAGCTCTTTCTCAATTCAAACTCCGCAAGGTGAATTTACATGGAAGAATACTAATGAGTTCTTAGACAAAAATTCACCATATTATAATACAAATGTAAAAGGAATGAAAACGGGAACTATGGCATCTTCTTATAGCATTGTTGTTCTTTACGAAAAAGATGAAAAGAAATATTTGATAACTTGTTTAGCTGCGTTGTCAAATGAGGGAAGATATAAAGCGGTGCAGTCCGCTATAAATACGATTATTAAATAATAGCGAAGTATCCTTTAAATGAAACATTAAAAAAATCTCCCCTACGCACAAGGAACAGCCGAGAAAATCGACTGTCCTTTTTGTCTAAATAAAACCATCGAATAGTCCGAGGGTTCGGTTTAGCTTTAGCGATGAGTCTTTAAAATTAAAACTCCTTTGTTATAATAGATAATGCAATCTGACAAAATGCATTAAAAATAACAAAGGAGGGATGTCCAATGAAGGACATGAATAGTTTATCACACACAAAGTGGAATTGTAAATATCATGATTCGACAGATCAATTGATAAAAATATATATTTATAGTATAATAAATGTGTAATAAATAAAAACGCACATTGGCATTTGTTATATATAAAGAATATAATAACCTTAGTAAATGAATGCAAACATTGTTTGCGATTTGTTTGCAATAGAGAAATATTTATAATAACAAAAATACTATAAATATTATAAATATAATAGATTACTAAGACGGTAAAGCCTTGAAATATCAATAATATTATAAGTATTATAAATATGGGAGTTTCTACAACATGCGGAAGTGGCAAAAAGTATAAAAACTGTTGTGGTAAATAAGTGGATATTTAAAATTTATTAAGTTTAATAACTTGGGTGCGAAATATTAAAAAAATAAGTGAAAAAGGGTGTGGAAAACATTTTAAATGTGGACATCCTTTTTTTAATAATTAATGTTAAAATATAATTAGGAGTTGATAGTATGTTAAATCCAAAATTAGAAACTGAAAGATTAATATTAAGAAGATATGAAGAAAATATCTTAGGGAAGATAAAATTTTTATAGAGAAAAGGATTGGTGAATTTAAATGATAAAAAGTATGGTTTTTGATATTGGTAATGTTATACTTAATTTTGATGTCGAAAGAGTTTTAAGAGAGTATACTTCTTTAGAAGAAGAACGAGAGTTTATTTTAAAGAATGTTATAAATTCGCCAGAATGGTTGGGTTATGGTTTAATAGATACGGGATATCTTAGTAGAGAGAGTGCTATAGAGATTGTTTGTGATCGGACTAATCATCTAAATGATAGACTTATTAATGATTTTTGGAATAATTATGATAACTATGCTTTTGTTGATAAACGAGTTTTAGAGATGATAAAGAAATTGAAAAATGAATATAAAATTTATTTGTTATCAAATATAAATCAAAATACTTATAATTCAGTTAAGAAAAGTGGTTTATTTGATTTAGTAGATGGGTATGTATTATCTTTTCAAGAACACATGATTAAGCCATATGAGGGTGTTTTTAAAAGATTGATAGAGAAATATAATTTGGTTCCTGAAGAGACTTTATTTATAGATGATAATCTTAAAAATATTGAGACTGGAAAAAAACTAGGGTTTATTTCTAAAAAAGTGAAACCAGATAATTATGAGGATTTGTTTGAGACTATTAAAGAAGAATTAAATTTTTCCAAAAAATTGCACTTTTGAAACAGATAATATTATATTTACTAAAGTATTTAGGGAGTTGGTTGATGAATATTTAGCCTTGGTAAATGATAAAGATATTCAAAGAATGACTTTAACTAAAGAAAAAAAGTATGATAAAGAAAAAGAATTAACATGGATTGATAATGTTCTAGAAAATAACGAATTAGTATTTTCTATGCTTGAAAAAGAAACTTATAAATTCATCGGTAATGCTAGTTTGGAAATTATAAATAAAGAGAATGCAGAGATAGCCATTTCAATAAAATCCACTATGCAAGGCTATGGCTATGGAAAAGAAGCTATTAATGGATTGATTAATTATTCTAAAGAAGTTTTAAATTTTAAAGAACTAATAGCGGTTATTTTTTCTAATAATAAAAAGAGTTTGCATTGTTTTGAGAGATTTGGCTTTCAGGAATATAGGAGAAAAGAAGATGTCAAGATAGAAAATGGTAAATCAATTGCTGATGTTTATTTAAAACTTGAACTTTAAAATGATTTTTATCCTAAAAAGATAATATTTATAGTATAATTAAATTAGGTAGGTGGGTTAGTTATGACATTTACTTGGTTAGTGTTATTTATTGTCTTGGTATTTATTGAACTTGCTACTGTAAACTTAGTAACTATTTGGTTTGCTATTGGTTCTTTAGTAAGCTTCTTTGTTAGTTTATTTACTGATAATACTTCTTTGCAGATAGGAATATTTGTTGTAGTAAGTTTTATAGCCCTTTTGTTAACGAAAAAATTTGTTAATAAAGTAAAAAATAAGCAAATAATTCCAACTAACTTAGATAGAGTAATTGGAAAAATAGGAATAGTTACAGAAACCATTAGTCCATTAAAAATTGGAGAAGTTAAAGTTGATGGTAAAAGATGGAGTGCAGTTAGCGATACTGAGATTAAACTAAATGAAAAAGTAAAAATACTAGCGATAGATGGCGTAAAACTTAAGTGCCAACGAGTAGAGGAGAAAAATTAATATGGGATGGATTATTTTAATAGTAATTCTATTAGTGATTGTGTTAGGAATTAAAATTATTCCCCAATCAACTGCAAAAGTTATTGAAAGATTAGGTAGTTATCATACAACGATGCAAACAGGGGTACATTATGTTATTCCATTTATAGATAGAGTGGCAAATAATGTAACCTTAAAAGAGATAGTAAAGGATTTTGCACCGCAACCAGTTATTACGAAAGATAATGTTACTATGCAAATTGATACGGTTGTTTATTTTCAAATTACAGATCCAAAATTATATACTTATGGAGTTGAAAATCCAGTAAATGCTATCGAAAATTTAACAGCAACAACTTTAAGAAATATCATTGGTGAGTTAGAATTAGACCAAACTTTAACGAGTCGTGATATTATTAATTCTAAGATGAGAGCAATTTTGGATGAAGCAACTGATCCGTGGGGAATAAAAGTTAACCGTGTTGAAGTTAAGAATATTATTCCACCAAGAGATATTCAAGAAGCCATGGAAAAACAAATGAGGGCTGAGCGTGAAAGACGTGAGAAAATTTTACAAGCTGAAGGAGAGAAAAAAGCTGCAATTCTAATTGCCGAAGGTGAAAAAGAAAGTGCTATTTTAAGAGCCGATGCAAAAAGAGAAACGCATATTCGTGAGGCTGAAGGTGAGGCACAAGCCATTTTAAAAGTTTCGGCAGCGAAAGCCGATGCCTTAAAATTATTAAAATCAGTTGATGTTAATGAGGCTGTCCTTAAACTTAAGAGTTATGATGCTATGGTAGAGGTTGCTAATGGTAATGCAACTAAGATAATAGTACCAAGTGATTTACAAAATCTAGTTACAGCAGGTACTGTATTAAAAGAAACTTTTAAAGAAGACAAGAAAGATAATAAATAGTTATTGATGATTAAAGTACATTTTTAGTGTGCTTTTTTGCTTTTTTATGATAAAAATTTATTTTAGATATCATCGACGAATTGATAAAATAACTGGTGCATAATATACAGTTAAAGAGTGATAATGAATTATATAAAATTTGTTATCGCTTTTTAATTTTTATTTAATATTTCTTCAATATAATTGATTTTATTGAAGGAGGATTTATGTATATAATGAAAAATGCTTTTATTTCGATATCAAGAAATAAAGGGAGAAACATACTTATTGGAATTATTATAACAGTTATTGCTTGTGCTTCTACGATTACTTTAGCTATAAGAAATACTGCTAGTATGACGGTAGAAGAATATCAGAATGCAAGTGATATAGTAGGAAGTATATCATTTGATAGACAATCTTTGATGGTAAAGATTTAAAAGAAATGAATTTAGATGAATATCGAAGTACGCATATTGGGATAGTTTTTCAAAGTTATAATTTATTACCTTATTTAACGGCTTTAGAAAATATAACTTTGGCAATGGATATTAGTAAAGAAAAAATAACTAATAAAAAAGATAAGTCCTTACAATTAATGCAAAAAGTAGGACTTGATGAATCTTATGTTAACCGTAAAATTTTAAAACTAAGTGGTGGGGAGCAACAAAGGATTGCCATTGCTAGAAGTCTTAGTTATGATGCGAAGATGATTGTGGCTGATGAACCAACTGGTAATTTAGATAGAGATACCGAAAATGATATTATGAAAATATTTAAAAATTTGGCTAGAAATGATAATAAATGTATCATTATAGTTACATATTCAGATGATGTTTGTAAACAAGTTGATACTGTTTATGAGTTGAAAAAGCAAAAATAATAAGAGAGATAAAGGCACTTAAGTGGTGTCTTTTTAAATAGTAATGTGTTAGAATAAAATTAAGATGTTACTAAGTTATAGATGAGCTAAATTTGTTAAATCAAATTAATGATGATGAATGAGACAATAGTTTGGAGTGGGAATGGAATTATGAAAGTGCTAATTGATAATGAGGAAATAAAAATGGTGGTATCAGAGAAATTTTTAAGACCTAATAATACTCTAGGTGGTAAGTCATTAGCAGATTTTATGCTTCAAAATACAATGGATAAACTGGCACTTTATAGAAAAATATTTGGTGTTGAAAGATTAGAAAAAATATGTTTTGAGACGTATGATGTCGATACAGCGTTAGATGAATTTTTTAAAAGACGAAGGGAAGTTGATAAAAGTCCAGTTCCTTCTTATTGCCGTGGTTTCTTTGATGATAAAAGCAATCTTTCGTGTTCTTGCAATCATGCCAATGCGGCTTATAAAAGCGGGTGGTGGTATAGTGCTATGGGTACCAATGCTCATGAGGCTTTTCATTTATATTATAAGAAATATGTTTATGGTAATGATAGAATAGTATGGTTTGATGAGGGAATGGCGCAGTTTATATCGGGAGAAAAGGACTGGCTACTAAATGATGAAGTAAAGTTAGAACAAACATTTAGAAAATTTTTAGATGATTATGTTCCTATAGATAATTTAAATATAAGATGGCATGGGGGCAGTGAAGTTTCTGATGAATATATATTTGATAGACCAAAAGTATTTAGAGGATATATGGCCAGTCTTTTAATAATTAAATATATAGATGAAGTTTATGGTAGAGATTATTTATATGAACTAATGAAAGATAATAAGAAAATTAGAGAATTTGGTAATAGGGCTCTAGAAGAAATGATAGACTATTATAAGAAAAAATATACCATTTATGATGGTATTAAATTATAAAAGAAATTTATTTAAGAAAGAAGAGTTTTAATGCGATGTAAGTGGTGCAACGAAAAAAATAAGAAATATATAGAATATCATGATAAAGAATGGGGTATTTTAAATACAGAGGATAGATATTTATTAGAAATGTTAATTCTAGAGTCTTTTCAAGCGGGATTATCATGGGAATGTGTTTTGAATAAAAGAGAGGCTTTTAGAAAAAGTTATGATAATTTTGCTATTGATAAGATCATAAATTATGATGATAAAAAAATAGAAGAATTAATAAATAATAAAGATATTATTAGAAATAAATTAAAGATAAAATCTAGTATAAATAATGCCATAATATTTAAGAAGATTAGTGAAGAATATAAAGGCTTTTATAATTATTTAAAGACTTTTACTATGGGTAATATCATTTATGAAAATGATAAAACTACTTCTAATTTAAGTGATAATATTTCTCAAGACTTACAAAAAAGAGGAATGAAGTTTGTAGGAAGTACAATAATTTATTCTTATTTGCAGGCAATTGGAATAATTAATAGTCATGATGATACTTGTGATTATAGAAATAAATAATAATTAAAGAAGAAAAGTAGTATTTTAGAAAATAATTTATTAAAATAAATATAGATAAAATTTTAAGAATAGAGGGATAAAAATGCTTGCTAATGTCTTGCTTAGTATAGTTTCAATTTGTACATTGATTTCTTACGGACCCCAAATAACCCAGTTAATAATTAGCAAAAGTTCCGAGGATTTAAGCATTTCTTCGTGGGTAGTAGGAACGATAAGTTATTTGGCTTATGTTTTGTATGCGTATCTTTGTACAAGTGATAATATGTTAAAGTTTACTTCGATGTTAGAATTAGTATTGTCTTTAATGGTACTAGTTTTAATTATTGTTTTTCGCATTAGAGATAAGAAGAAAAAGAAGTAAACTTTCTTTTATAGATTGACAAGTGTATAAAATACACATATAATATAAATGGATGGTGATGGTAATGGAACTAAATAATAAGTTATATAAAAATATAGGTATTCATGTTATTACTACTTTGTTTACTGTCGATAAGGGAGTTGTAAAAGTTTTGTTGGTTAAACGAACTAATGAGCCTTTTAATGGTTATTGGGCCTTGCCGGGCGGGGCAATGTATAATAATGAAACCCTAGAAGATGGGGCTAGAAGAGAATTAAAAGAAAAAACCGGATTAGAAAATATTAAATTAGAATTAGGTAATATCTTTGATGATGTTAATAGGAGTAATTTACAAAGAATGATTGGGGTTTCTTTTCTAGGAGTTATAAATACTAAGGGTATAGAGTTACAAAAGGAAACAATGAAAACCTCTAATGCAGATTTTTTTGCCATTGATAAAGTGCCTAAACTTGCTTATGATCATAACTTGGTAATAGATAAATCGTTAGTAATTTTAAAAGAAAAAATACTTAAGAGTAGTATTTTAAAAGATTTATTACCAGAAGAATTTACGTTACCAGAGTTACAAAAGGTTTATGAAACTTTATTAAATAAAGAGTTAGATAGAAGAAATTTTAGAAAAAAGTTATTAAATGATGGAATAATATGGGCTGTTAATAAAGATGCTGTTTTTAATGGAAAGAAACCGGCTAAGTTATATTGTTTTAAAGATAGAGAAAAATAAGTGTATTAGTAATAATACCTTTTATAATCAAATTGTATGTGTATAAAATACACATAAGAAAGAAGGGTAATATGATTAATTTGTATATTGATTTTGATGGGGTAATTAAAGATACTATTAGAGTAAGTTATAAGATGATGGCAGATTTAGGTATTGACTTAAATAATAGAGCCGATGTTATTAAGTTTTATCAGAGTATTGATTGGAATGAACTATTAGATAATTCCGAGGAGTTAAATAATGCTTTTCAAAATATAAATAAAATTTATGAAGAGAAAATATTTAGACCTGCTATTTTAACGACGGTTAATTCTTTAGGTGAAATGATTGCCAAGACGAATTATATTAGAAGTAAAAATGAAGATATAAGTATTATTTGTGTTCCCAGTGGGGTAGAAAAAAATATGATAGTCAAGGCTTCTAAAGCTATCTTGGTTGATGATTATTCTGGTAATTTGGCTAGTTGGGTAAAATCAGGAGGGATTGGGATTAAATTTGGTTATGATAAGGATTATGTTTCGATTGATTCCTTAGCTTACTTTGTCTCTGGTGAGGTTGTGAAAAAATTAGCGCTAGTATGCTAAGAAAAAGACTCCTTATGATATAATTGAAGAAGATAGGATGGATTTTGATGTCAAGAGAAGAATTATTATCAGCAGTTTATATGATTATTAAAAATGAAAGAGGAGAAGTTTTATTTCAAAGACGATGGGGCAGTAAGTTATGGCCTAACTTTTTAGGACTGCCCGCTGGTCATGTTGATAGGGGCGAAGATGCTTACGAGGCTTTAATTAGAGAGGCTAAGGAAGAATTAAATATAGATATAACTACTAAGAACATAGAAGATATATTTGTAGTAAATCGAATTAATAAGAATTTAAAGCCTTATTATGATATCTATTTTGTTATTAGAAGTTATAAAGGAATAATTAAGATTAATGAACCGAATAAGTGTCAAGAACTTAAGTGGTTAGATTTAGATAACTTACCAAATGATGTAATTGGCTTTGAAAAAGGGGCTCTTACTAACTATAAAAAAGGAATAAAATTTAGTGTTATTAGAATAGATGAAGATAAAGATATGGAAAGGTTAAATAAATTATGATAAAGATGCTTAAAATTACTTTGCTAGTTATTTGTTAGTTATAATTATTGTATTTTTAGGTTTTAAAATTTATACTGGGAAGATAGGTAATAAAGTTAAATATGATAATAGTCATTTTGGGATTGCCACTTATCCCAGTAATATTGATTTTTATGGTTATAAACTATATGTAAATGGTGTTGCTATTAATTAAGATATATATAGAAAATTATACTGTTTTGAATGGTATAATTTTTTTGCTTTTCAAAGACTTTTATTGTATAATGCAATTAGAATGGCTGTGAGTTTGTTGGATAAAAAGTGGTTGTTTGTTAAAAAAGTAATTTTGCTTAGTTTAGTAGGAATTGTTGGCGTAGAGGGATATTTTATATTCAAAAATTCAAAGAATAATGAAGACATAAATAAGGATAATATCCGTACGAATTTAGAAAGTGTTTATCAAGTTAATTCGGAAAACTTAAAGTATTTGTTAGATCCTACAACTTCTTATTTTCAGAATGGTCTTAATTTTAAAGTTGAAAAAAATACTAATAAATATTATGTTTTAATTGATGGCTTAAAAGATAAAACTTTAGAGAAAAAAATAAATAATAAAATAAAAAGTTTAGTTGACAAGAATGCTAATGGTAAGACTTCTATAGTTTATAATCACTTTACGGCATCTTATAGTAATGTTCTTTCTTTAGAAATATTGGAGTATAATTCTAAGAAAAATGATATTAATGAAGATGAGATTCTTCGAGGTAGTTATTGGACTGGTCTTTTGGATACAGAAAATGTTGAATTACAGAATGGCCAAGATTTAAAGTTAGAGGATGTCATCTATGATGTTAATGGTCTAAAGGGGATTCTGCAGAAAAAAGCTTATGATTTAGCAGTCGAAGCAGCAGGCCTTATTTGTTCAGGTGGACCTTGTGAAAATCCTTACCCTGATTTTAGCGGGGTTGAAGAGACTGCTTTGCAGATAATGAATAAATTTAAGCTTCGAGATTATAAGTTCTATTTTAAGGAAAGATGGCTTTATTTAATCTTTGATGATTTAAGTATTAATGATCCAGAGGCTATATATGAAACTGATTTTAATGGTGATAATTGCCAAAAATTTACAGAGAATATTAAGTCTGGATGTGTATATATTGAAGATGATTATGTAGATATTAATGGTAATAAGTCGACTAGTAAAACTTATATTGATTTGGATAATAAACAAAGGAAAGCAACAATAACTTTAGATATGACTACTATTTATGATAATGTATTGATTTATGATAAGTATGTTACTGATGATAATTTGTTTTTGAATGATAATGTTATTATTGATAGAAAATTTACATCGGAGAATAGTGCTAATAATTTTATTTTAGAAAAAAATAATACTTTGATTGATTATGATAGTGGAATTTATGAGGAAAAGGTTTTTGAAGTTACTAAGGATTTAGTTTTACAAGAGATGTTAGAATTACAGACTAAAGACCATAATGTTTATAATCTTGCAGGAGCGATGGAGACCTTGGGAAAATATTCTTATGTATATTATCAGGTTTCTCATTATGATTTAGATGAAAAAATATATCAAAATAATAAAAAGAAGATATATGTTAATAAGTTTTCTAAGATGAATGATACTGAGTTTGGTCCAAGTACTTATAAGTCATCTTATGAATTTTTGAAAGATAAGAATGATAAGAGTAAAGTGTATTTTTATATAATAGATTCAGAGACTGGTAAAGAGTATAATAGTATTGATATTGTCAGTGAAAACTTTGATTTAGGGAAGTATATTTCTAATGAATGGCTTAGTCTTGGAAAATATAAGACTAAAGAGCAGTTAATTAGTAATTTGTTTATTACTTCTAATAATGTTTTTAAGTCCAAAGATAGGTTAATTTTAGATATTGGTTATGATTATATAGCATTAAAATATCAAGGAAAAGAAGTTTACTTATGTAAAGATAATTATGATGAATCTGATAAGATAAAGAAAGAATTATTGGGAGAGTAAAATGAAAGAAAAAAGTAATAAAATTTTAAATATGGTTATTGTTGGATTAGGAGTGTTGGCAGTAGTAGGATGGGTATTCCTTTTTGTTAAAAATAAAAAACAAGTTAGTCTGGATGAAGTTTCTGATAAGACTGAAGTTCGAGTAGATGCGTCCTTGGCAACTCAGCCTTTAATGGATGCTTATGTTGATAATTTGACTAATTTTAATTTAAAGAAAGATTATACTAATACAGACCCTGCTTATACTAAATTAATAAATGGGGAGACTGATTTAATTATTGTGACTGAGCCTAGTAGTGATGAATTAAAAAGAGCTAGTGAGGCAGGAGTAGAGTTAGAAGTAACACCGGTTGTAAACGAGGGATTTGTTTTCTATACTAATGTTAATAATACGGTTGATGGTTTAAAACTTAGTGAAATTCAAGGTATTTATACAGATAGAATTACTAATTGGAAGCAGGTTGGTGGTGATGATGCTAATATTATAGCGTATCAGAGACCAGAAAATTCAGGTAGTCAAACTGGAATGTTATCGCTTGTAATGAAAGATAAAAAAATTAAAGAGCCAAAGACCGAAGAATATATTGTTTCTATGGCAGGAATAATTGATGCGGTTGCTAATTATGATAATAGTAAAAATGCAATTGGATATTCTTACTACTATTATGCAACGACAATGTATGGTAATGATAAGATTAAATTTTTGGCTGTCGATGGAGTAAGCCCTAATCATGATACGATTAAAGATAATACTTATCCTTTAATTACGGCTTATTATATAGTAACTTTAAAAAATACAGAGAATAAAGCTGTTAATAAAGTTAAAGAAGCAATGTTAGGAAGTAAGGGGCAAGAAATTGCTAGAAATGCTGGTTATATAGAAATTAATTAATCTGTGAGAGTTATATTACTTAATGTGATATGACTTTTTAATTTATTAAAAGGTAATCTTTATAACGGCTAGGATATCAACAATTTGTTAAAAATGGAATTATATGGTATTTAGAAAATTAGGTAATAAATGGGTTGTTGATCTTAATGGAATTTATACTTATAATGATGTTCAACAATTTGATTTTAATATTTATTTAATAATTTATTTTATTAGAAGTAATAGTTTATTTAATTAGTATGATATTAACTAGTTGGATTATTAAACCAGTAATAAGGAGTTTTGAGGCTCAAAAAGAGTTTATAGCAGATGCTTCACATGAGTTAAAGACTCCTTTATCAGTTATTATAGCTAGTAGTGAGGCTTTAGAAGACAATCCTAAAGAGATTAAGTGGCTAAACAATATTAAGAGTGAAGCTAATAGGATGAGTATATTAATAAAGAATTTATTAGAGTTAGCTTCTTTAGAAAAGAAGGAAAATTATGTTTTGAAGGAAGATAATTTATCTAAAACAGTAGAGCTTGCTGTATTAATATTTGATGCTAAAGCATATGAGAGTGATATAAAGTTAGAAAGTAAGATAGATAGTAATATTAAGTTTAATTTTGATAGTTATTCTATGAATGAGTTAGTAGAGATTTTATTAGATAATGCTTTGAAACACGCAGATAAAAAGAGTACAATTGTTGTTAGTTTAAAAGAACAAGGTAATAATATAATACTTAGTGTTACTGATACGGGGGATATAATTCCTAATGGAGAAGAAGAAAAGATATTTGAAAGGTTCTATAGATTAGATGAATCTAGAAGTAGAAAAGATAATAGATATGGTTTAGGGTTAGCAACAGCTAAGAATATAGTAGTTAATCATAAGGGGAAGATATGTGCTAAAAGTAATGGTAATGATACTGTGTTTGAAGTTCTATTTAAAAAGTAGTATTTATTCTATATTTATTATTACTTTAAGATTAAAAGAATTGGTAATTAAATAGAAAGGTTAATTTTATATAACGACGGTTGTTAAAAATTTAAGTGTTTTAAAGAATAAATATATTTTAAGAAGAATTGGCTCTAATAAGAATGGCCGGTGGGAATTAATTTAGTTTCTGTGATAGAAACTTTTTTTAGTCCTTTAAAATTTTAAATAATTGTGATATATTTAGGATAGTTATTAAGAATAGATATAGGGTTTAACTTTATATTAATGAATTAGGTATGGTGTTATCTTAGCATTAGTTATATTTATTAATTATTCTTAATAGATATTGAGCGAAAGGTGTTACAAAAGAAGAAATGAAAGAAAGACTAAACAAACAACATATGACTCTGGTTTTCGGAATCATTTGTGCAGTGGGGTTATTGGCGGTAGGTATATCTTATGCTTGGTGGCGTTTAAGCTTTGTTCAAGATAAAGCTAATACGGCTGTAAGTAAGTGTTTGAAATTAGAACTTGCTAATCAAAGTAATGAGATTAATTTAACTAATATGTATCCAATTAGTGATGAAGAAGGTCGGGCTTTAACACCACTTACTTTTACTTTAAAAAATACTTGTAGTATGTCAGCTAAATATACATTAAATTTAGAGATGTTAGAAGGTACGACTTTAAATAGTAATTATTTAGCAGTATTAGTTAATAATAAAGATATTAAGTTATTAAGTAGTTATAATACGGCTACAACCGTAGTAAAGGGTAGTACAGAATCGAGAACTCTTGATACTGGTACTTTGGCTCCTAATGGGAGTAAAGATTATAGTATTTCTCTTTGGATGGATAAAAGTGTTACTTTAAGTGATGATTCCCAAAATAAGACTTTTAAGTCTAAAGTAGTAGTAGATGCGGTTGCTACGGAAACTGCTATGGATAAGATAATAGCCTCTGTTGATACTACGGGTAAGTGTCCAACTATCAATAGTGATGGTACCGTAAATGTTACTTCAGCAGAAGCAACTAATGGTTATGTTTGTAGTGCCTCTGATACTTATGGAACTAGCTATTATTATAGAGGTAATGTTACTAATAACTATGTTAAATTTGCTGATAAGTATTGGCGTATTATCCGTATTAATGGTGATGGTACCGTAAGAGTAATCTATGATGGAACATCTGCTCATACCAATGGTGAAAGTAGTACGGATAGACAAATTGGTACTTCAGCATTCAACTATTATTGGAAGAAGGATAATGTCCAAGAAACTACTAATTCATCTGTTTTGGGTGATAATGCTGGTGTTGGTTATATGTATGGTAACCGTGATGCGATAGTAGAAGCTACTGAGTATTATACATCAACTAGTTTTATGAATACATGGACATATTATATTGCTAAAGAGTATACATATGATGCGACAACTGACAGATTTACTTTAAAAGATCCGATTGCCGTATTAGGTAGTGCGATGACCTCAGACTATGTAGGCTATTACACGATGCAAAGTGCAAGTGCTAATACTTCTTATTCATATGTATATAAAATATTTGGGGTAACAGCAGGTGATTCAAGTGCTTCCGTAAAATATGGTTATGTTATGTATGGAACTTCAAGTAAAGAAGTAGCCCAGACTAATACCAATGACTCAACTATAAAAACTTATTTAGATAATTGGTATAAAACCAACATTTCTGGTACGGAAAATGAACAATATTTAGTTGATAATATTTTTTGTAATGATCGTAGTTTTTCATCTAGTAATTCTGGAACTGGAGCGGGAGTGAGTAGAACATATTATAGCTGGTATAGTTGGCATGCATCTAAGACTAATTTAAGATGTCCACAGCAAAATGATGCTTTTACGGTAAGCGATACTATCAATGGAAATGGTGCTTTGACTTACCCAATTGGTTTAATAACGACCGACGAAGCTGTACTAGCCGGTGGGTGGAGTTCTAGCAATAGTGATTATTACCTATATTCGGGGTCATGGTATTGGGCTTCCTCGACGGGCTACTTTAGCGGCGACTCCGCTCTCGTGAGGATCGTGAATGATAGTGGAGACGCTTACAGCGGCATCGACGTGAGCTACGACGTCGGGGTTCGGCCAGTTTTCAATCTGAAGGCTGAAATACTGTTGCAAGGCTCAGGGACAGCAACTGACCCATATCGCATTTCTTCGTAGAAGAAATCTCTTTCAAAGACGGTGTATCATATGGTGTGCAAATTCTTAAATGAATTGCATACCATATTTTTTTATGGTATAAATTGTAAAATAGAAAGTCATAAATATTTCAAAGTTAAAAAGTCATAACTTTGGGATGTTTATAGCTATTCTTGATGTTTAAAAAAGAAGTCTTAAAAGTTCCAAATGCCAAGTTGTCCTTTGGCATATATTGGTTCTTTTAAGACTTCTATTACTTCTAACTGCCAAGCATAACGCCCTATTTCATAATGACCAGAATTATATTCTTCTTTATTTTTCTTAACTTCGTTAATAAAATCATCATCCATATAAATACAATCCTTTAATAAACATTTACAGATAATATGTTCAGGATTTTCCCTAGATTTAAGATAAGTACTTGCAATACTTGCGTTACTAGCTTTACTTTTTGCTTTAGCAGCATGAATATATATTTCTCCCCGATAATTAGTTTTCCAACTTCTGGTTTCATATATTTTTACTTTATCTTTAATTAAAGTAGCAAAAGGTTCTCTTATAGTTATTACTTTCATAAATAGTTCTCCTAATTAAATTATAACAAATAGAAAGTAAATATGGTAATATAATTGTAAGAAAGGACTTAAAAAATGCTAAAGATAAATAATGAAGAATATAATATTTTATCATCAGAAGTTAGATGGGTAGATGCAACTTATAATAAAAGAAAAGGATATTCAATATTAGTTGATATAAAATTAAATCATAATGGTATTAATGGTTATATTAACTTTTATGTAGATTTCTTTGATAATAGAGATGATAATTATATTATCAATAAAAAATATAATGAATTACCAAGTGAATTGAACTCTAAAATATATTCTGTAGAAATATTTGATACGAAGACATTTATCGATTTTATAGATAGTAATGTTGCTTTAGAATTTGGGAATATTAAAGATAATAAAATATATATGAAACTAGATATTAATGATGAATTAATAAAGATAGAATATGAGGGAATGACTGAGTATAAGTAAAAGAACTATATAATTATAGACTATTAATTAATATGAAAATAATAAACAAATAGGAAATAATATGTTAATATAAATAAGTCCAAAGGAAGGACTATGTATGAAAGAATTAGATATAAATAAAGAATATAATAATGGTGGGAGTTTATATCTAGAAGATGGTTATTTATATAAGGTTTATGATGAAATAAGTTATTTTAGAGAAGAAAAAGAAAGAAATATTAAGTTCTTAATGAATAATAATATTCCTAATACTCCTAAAATATATAAGATGTTATATAAGAATAATGAATTCAATGGTTATGTAATGGAATATATAGAGGGGTCTATGACTTTTAGAGAGTCTTTAAATAAGAATATAGATTTTATGGATAAAGTAAGTGCTATTAAAGATATTTATAAGTCCTTAAAGACTTTACATAGTTATGGAATATGTATTGGAGATATTCATTTATCTAACTTTTTATATAAAGATGGACATGGATATGTAATAGATTTAGATGAAATAAGATATCCAGAAGATAACTTTAAGTTTCGAGAAAGATATTTAGTTAAAGAAAATATTAAAAGTGTACCTAGTAAACAGGCTAGTTTTATTACAGATAATATTAAGGTATGTATATGTTGTTTGTCATTTTTATATAATATAGATTTAGAAAATATTATATGTAAGTATTCTTTGGAAAGTGTTAAGAATATCTTAAGATTATTACTTAATAGTAAAGAGTATGAAAGTATTTGTAAAGTCTTAGATATTCATAGTTTATATTATTTTGATGATGCTTTGAAGAGTTGTTTAGAGAATAAGTTAGTCTTAAAGAAACAATAGTTTTTAATAATTATTGTTTTTTTAAGATTTAGTAGAAAGGGTTGAAAGATAACATTATTTTAATTATAGAATAATTAGCCAAATCTTTAAAAAGAAGCTTCGTTATGTTACAATACTCTTGAGTGATATAGAAGCGGAGGAATTGGCATGAGAATAAACGCAAAAGAAATAAAGAAAATATCTAAAATTAAAAATTCTTTTTATGATGATTTGAAAATTGAATTTTTATTTCATTCTAATCATTTAGAAGGTAGTACTTTTAGTAAAGAAAATTTAGAAAAATTATTATTTGATAAAAAAGTTACTGGTGAACACTTTTTAGATGATGTGGTTGAAACTAGAAATTCATTAAATGTATTTGATAAAGTAATTAATGATTGTGATAAACCTTTAGATAAGTTTATGCTTTTTGATTGGCAAAGGGAATTAAAAAAAGATACAGTTGATGAAGAAATACATAATACTGGCTGTTGGAAGCAATACGAAAATAGATTACGTAGTGTTGATTTAAAATTAGCATATCCAAATGAAGTTGATAATTTAATGTTTAATTTACTTCTTGATTGGCAGGAAATCCCTAATCCTACGATAGAAGATATAGCAAGATTTCATTATCGTTTCGAAAAAATTCATCCTTTTCAAGATGGCAATGGAAGAATTGGAAGGTTTATTATATTAAAGCAATGTTTAGAGAGTAATATTGATTTAATTGCTATTGATAATATGTATGAAAAAGAATATAAAGAATCGCTTTATAAGGCACAAAAAACTGATGATATAACTGATTTAGTTAATGTTTTTAAACTATGTCAAGAGCGTCTTGATAGTAAAATGAGAGCTTATAATAATTTTTTAAAGCAAATAAGGTCAGAAATGGAGTGGTAATATAAATTAAGATTGCTGTAAAATTAGATAGTCATTTAAGAGACATTATGGTAAAATAAGTTGGATTTATTTAAGGGGATGATTAAATGATTTATCTTGATTATGCAGCTGCAACACCAGTAAATGATGAAGTCTTAGAGACTTATAATAAGTTAACTAAAGAATATTATGCTAATCCTAATAGTAATCATAAGTTAGGAAAGAAATCTAAAGAGTTAATAGATAGATATACCAAAGATATTGCTAAGAGTCTAGGAGTTTTACCGGAAGAATTAATTTATACTAGTGGGGCGACTGAATCTAATAATTTAGCTATTAAGGGAGTATGTGAAAGATATAAAAGTTTTGGTAAACATATATTAATTAGTGCTTTAGAACATAATTCCATAGTGGCTAGTGCAGTTAAAATGCAGAGTATGGGTTTTGAAGTAGAAGTTATTCCAGTTCGAAATGATGGTTTAATAGATATTGAATCTTTAAAAAAGATGATAAGAAAAGATACTATTTTAGTAAGTGTTTGTAGTGTGGATAGTGAGATTGGTTTAGTTCAACCGATAAGTAAGATAAAAGAAGTTTTAAAAGATTATCCTCATTGTTTATTACATACGGATGCTACTCAAGGTTTTGGTAAGATTAACTTAGATTTAACTATTCCTGATTTAGTTACTTTAGCGCCTCATAAGTTTTATGGCCTAACGGGAATGGGTTTACTTATTAAGAGGAAAGAAATAGGCTTAGTACCGCAAATAGATGGAGGAAAATCAACGACTATTTATCGAGCCGGAACACCGGAATTACCTAGTATTGGAGCTTTAGATAAGGCAATAGAAATAGCCCTAAGAAATATAGATAGTAATTATAATTATGTAGAACAATTAAATATATTAATTAAAGATAAGTTAAAACAATATAGGAATGTAATTATTAATAACAGAGATAATAGTCTTCCTTTTACGATTAATTTTAGTATTAAGAATGTTAAGTCTTTAAAAGTAGTAGAAAGTTTAGAAGATAAAGAGATATACGTATCGGCTAAGACTAGTTGTTGTCCAATAGAAAGTCCTTCTAAGTTAGTATATGCCTTAACTAAAGATAAATCTTTAGCTAGCACATCAATAAGAATTAGTTTATCTCATTTAACAACAAAAGAAGAAGTAGAAGAATTTTTAAAGACGTTTGATAAAATTTATTATGAATATTATGAGGATTAAAAGAGATGGAAAAGTATAAAGAAATAGAAAGAAGTATTATTAAGAAATATCGTAAAGAGATATGGAGTAGATTTACTAAAGCTGTTAAAGATTATGAACTAATAAATGAAAATGATAAGATTATGGTTTGTATTAGTGGGGGTAAGGATTCTTTTTTGCTGGCTAAGTGTATTCAGGAATTAGAAAGACATGGAAAAGTTAAGTTTGAAGCGCATTATGTCGTAATGGATCCTGGGTATAATGATTATAATAGACAATATATAATTGATAATGCTAAGTTACTTAATATCCCTATTGAAATATTTAATACAGATATTTTTGATGTCGTAAGTACAGTTGATAGTAAGAGTCCTTGTTATTTATGTGCCAAAATGCGAAGAGGATACCTATATAATAGGGCTAAAGAATTAGGTTGCAATAAGATAGCCCTTGGTCATCATTTTGATGATGTTATTGAAACTACTTTACTTTCAATGTTTTATGGTTCCGAGGTTAAGACTATGTTACCTAAATTACATAGTACTAACTTTGAAGGCTTGGAGTTAATTAGACCTTTATATATGGTTAAAGAAGCAGATATTATTTCTTGGCGAGATAGTAATGATTTAGTATTTATTAATTGTGCTTGTCGTTTTACTGAAGGGTGTTCGTTAATAAATGATGGAACTAGTAAGCGAAAAGAGATTAAAGAGTTAATAAAGAATTTAAGAAAAGTAAATAGTGATATTGATAATAGTATTTTTAGAAGTATGAATAATATTAATTTAGATTGTGTTTTAGGAACGAAGAAAAATGGAAAATACGAAAGTTTTTTAGATGGGTATGAGGATAAAAAGAATATTCAAGAGAATGATTAGTATTAAAAGAAATTTAAAACATAAAGTTTGATTAAGCTAAACTTGATGTTTTGCTCTAAAAAAGCAATTATTTATTAAGTTTAGGCTTGGTACTTGTATTTTTAGAAGATTTAGTTAAAATAGGGAGTATTATTTGCTTTTATTAAGAAATGTTTTAAATAATTTCTTGTAATTGGCGAAAAATAAGGTAAAATAAAATTAGAAATAGGAGAAGTATTATGTTTGAAAAGAAATTAACAGGTTATGCAAGCATCGACAAACCACAAAATAAAGGAGCAAAATTTTTTGAGGCTCATCCTATAATACCAGATATTAATATATATACAGCCATTAAGGTTATTAGTAGTTTTTATCGTGATGAAAAGGCAGTTGATTGTTTAAAATTATCAGCAACTTATCAACAGTTATTAGATGATGCTGTTACAGTATCGATGGCTTTAAAAGAGTTGGGAGTTAGAAAAGAGGATATTATTACCGTATCTATGCCTAATTTTTATCAGGCCGTAGCTGTTTTTATGGCCGCTAATAGAATTGGGGCGACAACAACATTTTTAAATTCTTTTGCACCAGATGAAGAAATTGTATCATATTTAAATTTGTTTGAAAGTCCCGTTTATATAAATTTTAATCGTAGTGATGAAGAAAATCAGAAGATTGTAGATAAAACTCATGTTAGATATGTTATTACTCTAGATAAAAGTAAAGTTAATTCTTTAAGTCTTAATGGTAATTATCATTTAACTAAAAGTAATACGATTGATTTTAATACTTTAGGATGTTTGGCTAAGTTTCAAAAGAAGACTTTAGAAAATCCTTTTAATGCTTTAGATGATGCTTTAATCCTTTATACTAGTGGGACAACAGGAAAGCCTAAGGCAGTAGTTTTAACAAATAAGAATATTTTAGCCGCCGCTACTTATTTAAAAAATTCAACTCATATTAGTGATACTCGGGGAGAAAAAAGTTTAGTTTGTGTCCCATTTACTTATCCTTATGGTTTTTCTACTTCAACACTTATGTCGTTAATGTGTGGAAGAACAGCCATTTTGGCTCCAGATTTATCCAAGGATAATTTATATTATTATTTGGCTAAAAATCCTAATATAATATTTGGAAGTCCAGCCCTTTTAGAATTAATGATGATAAATGCTCCGAAAGATTTTGATTTATCTTCGATTAAAACTTTTATCTCTGGTGGTGATTTCTTAACTCCGGCAAATGCTAAAAGAGGAGAAGATTTCTTTCAAGAACATAAGGCAAAGACGGTTATTACAAATGGCTCGGGAAATGCGGAAACTGTTTCTTGTGGTACAAATTCGGTAGGAATTGAAGTAAAACCAGAAACGGTTGGACGAGTTTTAACCGGCAGCGATTGCTTAGTTATAGATATGGATAAATACAATAATAATAGAACAATAGAAGAAAAGAAAATAGGCGAAGAAGGTTTACTGCTTATTGGCGGTGAGCATGTTTTCAAAGAATATTATAAAAAACCAGAGTTAACTAAAAAGGCTAAAATTGTTGTTAATGGAAAAAATTATGTAGCAACGGGAATGTTTGGGAGGCTTGATAATGATGGCTATTTCACTTTAACTGGTCGTCAATCAAGATTTTATATAATATCTACTTTAAATAAAGTTTATTTAGATTATGTTCAGGGAGTTATAAGTAATTTTCCTTGTGTGAAAGACTGTGCTGTTGTTAAAGTTGATACTAATGATGGAAGTCTTGCGGCAAATAAAGCCTATATTGTTCTAGATAAAAGTAAAATGTTAGATAATAAAGATTTTACTAGTCAAATACTTGATTTGTGTTTAAAGCCTATTAAAATGGTAAATGGTGATGTTGTTCAATTAAAAGAATATGAAATTCCTGCCTATATCGAGTTTGTTAATGCACTTCCTAGAAGAAAAGGAACTGAAAAAGTAGATTATCAATTGTTAGAACAAAAGGCAGCCGATGATTTAAAAAAGGGCGAATCTCAAAAATTTTATAAGTTAGAACTTGCAAAATAAAATGCAGGTTCTTTATTTATATTCAGAGACTTATTTGATATAATTAATATTATAGGATAGGAGTTGATAATATGCAAAGAGGTGTTTATTTTCCAATGCTGGCATTGCCATTTAGTTTTTTAATGCTAATATTATATTTTGCAAAAGAACATATTAATACGAAAGAAACAAAAATATTTGGGGTACTTATTGTATCTAATTTTTTAGGGCTACTTATAGAAATAATGTGTACGGTAGCTTCGATAATATATTTTAAACATCCTCACATAAGTAATTTTATTTATAAAGCGTATTTAATGTATATAATCGTATGGATATCTACATTTGCTTATTATGTTTTTAGTGTAACCAGACCTAGAGGTTTAGAAGTAAGAAAAGGAAGAATTAAATTATTTACTTTATATTATTTATTGGTGGCAATTTTTTTAACTGTTTTGCCAATTCAATCAGTTATTGAAGATGATTTTAGGACTAGATATACTTGTGGCCCTTGTGTTAGTTTTTCTTATATAATTTCTTTTGTGGCTATAATGGTGGTTTTAGTATGTTTAATATTAAATTATAGAAAATTGAAAACCAAAAAATTAATTCCTGTATATTTGTTTTTGATAATTGGTTCAATTGCTATACTTATTCAATCATCACACCCAGAAATTTTAATGATGACATATGTAGAAACTTTTATTTGCGTAATAATGTATTTTACTATTGAAAATCCTGATTTAAAAATGGTTAATCAATTAGAACTTGCTAAAAATGAAGCCGAAAAAGCCAACCGAGCTAAGTCAGATTTCTTATCTAGTATGTCTCATGAGATTAGAACACCTTTAAATGCTATTGTTGGGTTATCTAATGATATTAAAGAAAGAGGTAATTGTCCAAAAGATATGCAAGAAGATCTTAATGATATAGTTAATGCTTCGAATACTTTACTTGAAATAGTTGGTAATATTATGGATATTAATAAGATAGAATCTGATAAGATGGAAATTATTGAAGTTCCTTATAACTTTAAAGAAGAGATAGAGACTTTAGCAAGAATAGATTCGGTAAGAATTGGGGAAAAACCAATCGAATTAACGGTTGATGTAGCTAGTGATATGCCTTATGAATTAATTGGTGATAAAGGACATATTAAAGAGATAGTTAATAATTTGTTATCCAATGCCATCAAATATACTGATAAAGGCAAGATTGAATTAAGTGCAAAATGTATAAATAAAGATGATATTTGTAATTTATATATTACTTGTAAAGATACCGGAAAAGGTATAAAAGCCGAGAATATTAGTCGATTATTTAATAAGTTTGATAGATTAGATGCGGAAAGAAATACGACCGTTGAAGGAACGGGACTTGGTCTTGCTATTACGAAAAAATTAGTTGAATTAATGGGTGGTAAAATTAATGTAGAATCAACTTTTGGTAAAGGTTCAATCTTTATGGTAAATGTTCCTCAAAGAATAGGGATGATGAGTAAACCTTTAACTAAAGAAGAATTAAATAATACAGCTGAGTTGATATTAGATTTAAGTAAGAATAATATTGATTATAGTAAAAAGAAAATCTTAGTAGTTGATGATAACAAATTAAATATTAAAGTAGCTAGAAGAGCCTTAGAGCCTTTACATTTTAAAGAAATTGATGAGGCTGAAAATGGGTTAGTATGTGTTAATAAAATCAAAGATGGTAATACTTATGATATTATTTTAATGGATATAATGATGCCGGTTATGAGTGGAGAGACTGCTCTTAAAAATTTAAAAGAAATAGAAGGGTTTAATATTCCTGTTATCGCCTTGACAGCGGATGCCATTGCCGGAGCCGAAGAGAAGTATAAAGAAGAAGGATTTACTAGTTATATATCTAAACCATTTAGTAAAGATCAAATAAAACTTAAATTAGATAAAGTATTTGAAGAATTAGAAAATAATAATAAAGATAATGCCAAAAAAGAAAATCCCAAAGATAAAAATGTAAATAAAAAATTAGATAAAAATACAAATAACAACAATAAAGATAATGATAATAAAACCTATGATGAAAAGTATTTGTTAGATAATGGAATTGACTATAAGAAGGGTGTAGAGTTATTTGGAGATATCACCACTTATAAAGAAATGTTAAGTGATTGGTATAAAGATTCTTTAAATAAATTTAAGAAAATAAAAGAATTATTAGATAAGAAAGATATGCCAAATTATAGTGTAGAAGTACATTCCTTAAAGAGTGATGCCAAGTATTTTGGAATGGATAAGTTAGCTAGTATTTCTTTAGACCATGAGTTAAAGAGTAAAGAAAACGATACTGATTATGTAACTAAGAATTTTAAGACTCTAGAAAAAGAAGTGAAAAGAATAATTCAAGTAGTAAGTAAGTACTTAGATTAGTATTTACTTTTTTCTTTTGTTTTTTTATAATCGAAAGAGAAGTGAGAGGTAAGTATGATAAATACAAAATTAACAAGATTGGCAAGTAAAATAGCGTATGAAGCTCATAAAAATCAATTTGATAAAGCAGGAGTTCCTTATATATTTCATCCTATTCATATAGCAGAGGGTATGACTACAGAAATAACTTGTATAGTGGCTCTTTTACATGATGTTGTTGAGGATAGTAATATTACTTTAGATGATTTAAGTAAGTATTTTGATAGTACGGTAATTGAAGCTTTAAGAATATTAACTAAGAAGAATGATGATAATTATGAAGAATATATTAAAAGGGTAAAAACTAATGAGATAGCTACGATAGTTAAGTTAAAAGATTTAGAACATAATATGGATTTAACAAGATTAGATGAAGTTACAGAAGATGATATTAAAAGAAATGAAAAGTATGAAGATGCTATTTCTTATCTAGAAATGGTTGAGCTTATCTAAAAATCTCAATTTGGTGTAAAAATAGCTTATCTAAAAATATCGATTTGGTGTATATTTTGTATTTTGAAATTTCCAATTTGGTACATTTTAAGGTTTAAATTAATAAATATATTGAATTTTAGTTGCAATTTGTAAACAAGTGTGCTAGTATAAACAGCAACCAGGGGGAATGGTTGATGAAAAAGAATAAAAAGAAGCTAGTGATACTAGGGATTATTGGTATTTTAATAGGACTTACTAGTATGATAATTGGTCTATATATATGGTGTATGCATACTGATCATACAAAAGAAATATGTCCAATTACAAGATTATTGAGTGCTATATATTATGTATATCCAGAGGCTAAAGGACTGGGGTCACATCAGGTTAAAAACATGTTAATAGCATATGATAAGGCTTCTAAAGAGATTGTTAATGTTTCTTATGGAGAGATTATTGAGCCGGTTTATAAAGTAAAAACAGTTGAGGCAATAGTTAATTGTGATGCGACTGGTCAAATTTATTACGAAGCTCCAGAGGGGTATATTTTACGTAATGATGGTATTGCTGAAAAGAAAATAAAAATTGGGGAACAATTTAGAGGTTTATATGGGGTTACAACTTATTTTAAAGATGGTACGACTGAAGAGTTAGTTATTATGGATTATTCTAAATAATTTTTAGTTGCTTTTAGAAATAATAAGTGTATAATAACAATTACCTAAGGGGGATATTATGAAGATAGATAAAGAAAATTTAAAGAGATATGTGGCTTGTGGAGCATTGCTTTCAGTGCTTTCAGGAACTTCAGTGGGATTAGCGGTTAACTGCAAGAAGACTAATCATACAGAAGAGAAGTGTGCAATAGCTAAAATTATGGATATACTACCACCAAAGACTTATGAGAATGGGGATTTTATTATTCCTAATAGTTCTAAGCATATGGCTAATGAAATGTATCGTGAATATGTTAATACTTCTAAAGATATAGTTTATATTGAAAGTGGTCGTATTACTTATCCGGTATATTTTGAAAAAATTACACCTGAATATACAACTGGTTATAAATTTGATGATATGTTTGATGGTGAGTATGGCTTGACAGCTCATTTTGCAGATGGAAGTAGTAAATCTTTAGTTTTAGTTAAAGATAAGAAACATAATAATAGATAAGAATCTACTTGTAAACTGGTTATTTCATTGTTTTTGGAGTGCTAGTTTATGAGTTTTTTATTGCCTTTTAGATTGGAAGATGATAAAATATCTTGGCAAATGGATGGTTATTATGAATATTAAAATTAATAAAGATAAAATAAAGATGTTTGGAACTTTTACTATAGTTAGTGCTTATATGTTAGGACAGTTAAAATTAGAAGTGTCTTGTAGAGAGACTAAACATAGAGAAGAATTATGTCCGGTTACAAGATTAGAAATGCTTTTAGGATTAGATACGACTGCTATGGATCATCAAGAAAATAATATTTGGAAAGAGTTGAATACTGGGGATGGTGTTTTTCCTAAATTTGGTATTTTAGAACATAAGTATATTAGTTATGGTAGAATATTAAATCCAGATGGTGAGATACCTAAGTATTCTTGTTTAAATGTTTTAGATGATGGAAATATGTTTGAAATTATAAAGGATGAACGTTGCGAAAGAGTTGGAACTGGCTACTTAACTGGGGATGATTATGTAGAACTAAGAAGTACTAGAGATACTGATACTTTAGTGACTGGAGAATATAGCAATGCTTTTGCGGGGGTATCATCAGATATTTTTAAAATTCTTAATTCAATAAATTATATTGGACCTGTAGGTAAGGGTTATCCTGATGCGGTAGTATTAGAAGATCGTGATGGTAATAAAAAAGAAGTTGTTTCTTTAAATAATGCTTTAACGGAAGAACAAGTAGCTAAATTATTTAAGACTTATTATTTTGATGAAAATGATGGTTTCTATAAAATTGATGAAGATTTATTCACTGAGTTTATGAGAACAGCATTTGCTACAAGGGAATATGCCAATAAGATTGTTACTGTTGATGTAGTTAATGGTCATAAAAATATAACAGTAACTTGTCCAGCTGGATATGTTCTTAATGATAAAGGATTATGTTATCGTGATATTAATCCTTATGAAGATTTCTCTTTCTATTCATTTAGAATGGCTGATTATCTTAATAAAGAAACTTATGTTAGAAAATTAGTAAAATAAATTATGGAAAATTGGTACTTATTATGGTACTGATTTTTTATTTTGGAGAAAAATTTGTCAAAAGGTTAAATGTTGCTTTTAAAGCGACCACTTTTAAAACTTAATATGATATACTTAAGTGGTCTTGTGAGGAAGTTTATGATTAATAAAATAAAAAATATGTTACTTTATAATATTCGAGAATTAATTATATTTCAAGGAACTTTTAAAATTACGAGTTTCTTAGTTTTTACACCGTTATTTTTAAATCTTTTTAATGTAATTATGCGAATTACGGGGTATGATTATTTGACTTTAGAAAATATTTCTAGGTTTCTTCTTAATCCATTAGTACTTATTATGCTTATATTATTAATACTCTTTATGATGGTTTATACTTTCTTTGATTTAAGTACGATAATAATTATCTTAGATGCTTCATATCAAGAGAAAAGGGTTGAACTTAGAGAAGTTTTAAGCCTTTCTTTAAGAAAATCAATAGAAGTTTTTAAGATAAAGAATATTCCTTTAGCGTTTATGATTTTATTTTTGATACCTTTCTTAAATATTGGGGTAGTATCAGGATTTATATCTTCTATTAAGATACCAGAGTTTATTATGGACTATATTAATGGGAATATCTTATTTATGAGTATTTTCTGGGTAGTATTTATATTTCTAGGTCTTCTTCTTCTTAGATGGTTGTATGCCATTCATTATTATGTTTTAGAGAATTGTGATTTTAAAGAGGCAAGATTAAGAAGTATTAATCTAGGGAAGAAGAGATATTTTTTAGACTTAGGAAAGTTAATTTTATTTCAAGGAATAGGATATCTTATATATATAGTATTTGTTTTAATAGGAATGGCACTCATCTATCTAATCTATAAGTTACTAAGTAAAATCTTAATAATTAGTAGTGTTTTTATTACTATTATTGCCTTATTTTTAGCGCTTTCTTTGATTTTGTTTGCCTCTTTATCAATGCCTCTTTGTTATGCGGTTTTAAGTATAATGTACTATCAAAAGAAAGATAAAAAAGGAGAAATAATTAGACATATTAAGTTTAATAAGAAAAAAAGAATAGTTATTCCCACAAAGAGATGGCAACATTTTAAAGTGTCTTTAGGACTCATAGTAATTATTACAGGAAGTGTTTTTACTTATGGAATAGTTACTAATAAGTATAATTTTAATATTGAGTATATTAAGAATACAGAGATAACGGCACATCGAGGAGATACTTCTTTATATCCGGAGAATACTATTGAGGCTTTTAAGGGGGCAGTAGAAAAACAAACTGACTGGATTGAATTAGATGTTCAAGAGACTAAAGATAAGAAAGTTGTTGTAAGTCATGATGCTAATTTAAAGAGAGTAGCAGGTATTGATAGAAATATTTATGATATGAATTATGATGAAGTAAAGAAAGTTATACTTATGGAGATAGGTAATGTAAAAATTCCTACTTTAGAAGAGGTTTTAAAATGGATGATTTTAACTAATGTGAAGTTAAATATTGAGTTAAAACCTTATAGTGATGATGATTCGTTAGTAAAGAATACTGTAGATTTGATTGAGAAATATCATTTAGAAGAGCGGGTTGTACTTTCTTCTAGTAAGTATAGTATTTTAGAAAATATAAAAAATATTAATAACAGAATACAAACAGCATATATAATGAGTATTGCTTATGGAGATTTATTGAAGTTAGATAAAGCCGATAATTTTAGTATTGAGTCATCTATGATTAACTCTTCTTTGGTAAAGAAGATTCACAACGATGGGAAAGAAATATATGCTTGGACAGTTGATAGTAAAGATAATATTAATAAGATGTTAGATTTAAATGTTGATAATATTATTACAGATGATGTAGAATTAACTTATAAGTTATTATTTGCTAGTAAGAGTAGTAATTTAGTAGCGGTTTATCTTAAATGGATAGAAAGAATATTTAGATAGTATGAAAAAATTAAATAACAAATGGAAATATGGTATATTGGTGGTTTTTTTCTTAGTTTTAGCTAATTTAGAGTTTTTAGTTCGAAAAGATTTAATCTATGGTCATGATATATATTTTCATTTGGCAAGAATAAAGGGGATTAGTGATAGTATTAAAGCGGAAACTATTCCGGCTTTGATTTATCCTGGTTATTTAAATGGGTACGGATATCCCAATGGGGTCTTTTATGCAGATATATTTCTTTATTTGCCGGCTTTATTAGTCTATTTGGGTTTAAATATTAATATTGCGTATAAGATAATGATGATTTTGATAAATATAGGTGTTTTTGGTAGTATGTATTATGCTATGAAAAAGATTGCTAAAAATAAATATACCGCTTTAATAGTGGGTTTAATGTATTTGATGAGTTCATATAAATTTTGTGATATGTTTTTAAGAGCTGCATTAGGTGAGACTTTAGCGTTTGTGTTCTTTCCTTTATTTATCTTGGGACTTTATAGTATCTTTTATGGCGATAAGAAGAATTGGTACTACTTTACTATTGGATTAATTGGGATTTGCTTTTCGCATAATTTAAGTTTACTTATGTGCTTAATGGTCACGATATTGGTATTTTTTCTAAATATTAAAGAAGTTTTTAAAGATAAAGAACGTTTTAGAAAGTTAATGATTGGAGGAATCTTAGCAATCTTAATATGCTTATCTTTTATTGGCCCAATGGCGGAGATGATGGTTTCTGATAAGTTTAGCTATAGCACTTTACTTGGAAGTGATATGGTTGTAAAAAGGGCCGCTAATCCTTTATATGCGATTATAGCGATTCCAAGTGGGGCTAGTCCATGGCAACCAATGGGGATTGGACTTATTTTTATCTTTTTATTAGTCTATTTAAGAAAAGTAATGATTAAAGATAAGAAAGATAATAAATTTAGTAGAGATATGTTATTCTTAGGACTAGTATTTTTAATCTTAAGTACCTCTATATTTCCTTGGAATTTAGTTAAGAATGTCTTAGGAATTATTCAGTTTCCATGGCGTTTTTATATGTTAGTAACTATTTTATTATTAGTAGGATTTGGCATAAAGATTAGTAATTATAAGAATTTAAATAAAAGAGTATTTACAATAGTAGTAAGTGCTTTTATGATAGAGACTTTCTTAATAGGAAGTGTATATCATTTACGTTTTAATGGATTGGATGATAGTAAAGAGTATTGGATTAGTCAAGGAGAGTATGTTCCAGTTAATGTAGATTTGGAATATTTAAAGACAAGGGGAGATATTATAACTTCTAATGAAGATGTGAAGACAACCTTTGAAAGAAAGGGGATAAATCTAGAGATAAGTTATAGTGATAATAATAGTGATGATACTTATTTAGAGTTACCTTTAGTCTATTATAAAGGGTATGTGGCTAAAGAAGATAATAATACTTTAGAAGTAATAAAAAGGGATAATGGTTTAGTTAGAGTTTACCTAAATAATAGTGAAGGTAATATTAAAGTTTATTATGGTTTTACTAAAGTAAGAATAGTGTGTTTAATTATATCTGTTATTGCTTTAGGAGGGTTTATTATTATAATAAAGAATCAAAAGAAAAATTATTTGATATAATCTTAAGTATTGACTGGATGTGGAAAGATGAAATATGTTATAAAGAATGGGGCTGTTAGTATTAATGGAGAAACCATTTTAGAAAGTATTAATTTAGAGATAAATGAGAAAAGTCATATTGGCGTTGTAGGAAAGAATGGGGCTGGAAAGACTACTTTACTTCAGTGTATTGTTGATAATAGTCTTTTAGAAGAGGGGACTGATGATACTTCTTTTCAAGTGATTAAACAGGGTAATCCTAGTATTGGGTATTTAAGACAGATTGAACTTAATGATAATAATACGATGTTAGAAGAAGTAAGAAAACCTTTTAGAGATATTATTAAGATAGAGGATAGACTAGAAGAGTTAGTTAGAGAAATGAATACTAGGGATGATATTAAACTTGTAGAAGAGTATACATCTTTAGAAGAGAAGTTTCAGAATATGGGGGGTTATACTTATAGAAAAGAGTATGAAATCTTAATTAAGAAGTTTGGGTTTAAAGATAGTGATAAGTTTAAGTATTTAAAAGAATTCTCGGGAGGAGAGAAGACCAAGATAGCTTTTATAAAGATGTTACTTAATAAACCGGATATATTATTACTTGATGAACCTACTAATCACTTAGATATAGATACGGTAGAATGGTTAGAAGAGTATCTAAAGAGTTATAAAAAAGCAATAGTAGTAGTATCTCATGATAGGATGTTTATTAATAATATAGTTGATACTATCTATGATATTAGTTATGGGGCTTTAACTAAGTATAGTGGTAATTATGATTACTATGAAAAAGAAAAGCAAAGAAATTATGAGAAAGCTTTAAAAGACTATGAGTTTCAAAGAAAGGAAATAGAAAGACTTACAAAAATATATGAACGTTTTAGAAGTAAACCTTCTAAAGCCAAGATGGCTATGTCAAGGTTACATCAATTAGAAAAGATGGATATATTAGAAAGACCTAATAAGATAGAAGCTATTACTTTTAAGACTAATATGGATAATATTGTTATGCCTAGTCGAGATATTTTTATCTTAGATAATTTAAGTGTTGGGTATGATAGAGTTCTTTATAAGCTTAATTTATATATAAGACGGGGTGATAAATTAGGAATTATAGGACCTAATGGATTGGGAAAATCTACGATTTTAAAGACTTTAGTAGGACTAATTCCTAGTTTAGGGGGTAGTTTTACAGTTGGTCATAATGTTAGTATCGGTTATTTTGACCAGAATTTAGCTATGTTAAATGAAAAACATACTGTCTTAGAGGAGTTTATGGCAAAGTTTCCTAAAGTTTCAGAGTATGAAGCTAGGTGTAGTTTGGGTTCTTTCTTATTTAAGGGAGATGATGTCTTAAAGAAAATAGAGGTATTATCTGGTGGCGAAAGAGTTAGACTACAGTTATGTAAGATTTTATATACGAAACCAAATGTCTTAATCTTAGATGAACCTACTAATCATTTAGATATTGTAGGAAGAGAATATTTAGAGAGTATTTTAAATGAATATCAAGGAACGGTTTTATTTGTATCGCATGATAGATATTTTATAAGTAAGGTTGCTACTTCGTTACTTGTTTTAGCTAAAGATAATTATCACTTATTTAAGGGGAATTATAAAGAGTATTTGGAAAGTCTTAAAGGTCAAAATATAGATAATAATACTAGTAAGAATATAGATGATAATAGTAAAAATAAATCTGATGTCTTGGCTGAACCAAAGAAAAAGGTAAATACTTATAATCTTGGTAAAGAGATTAATAAGTTGGAAAGAGAGATAAAAAAGTTAGAAGAGAGGATTAAATCTTTAGAGGAATCTCTTTATTTAGAAGAAGTTTATAGTGATTATGATAAGCTAAATCAAGTTAATAATGAAATCAAAGAAGATAAAGAGAGATTAGAAGAACTAAATACTAAGTGGTTAGAGCTTATGGAAGTAAGTGAGCAGTAGAAAAGAGTATTTTTGATGATACTCTTTTAAATAATTTTATTTTCTAGATAGCAGGCGTATATGTAATCGGGGGTTTCATAATACATGCTGCTATTATAATTATCAATTTTGGGTATAATCCAAGATGTTAAAACTTGAAATAGAGTATCTACATATTTTTTTTGATGGTTGTCAACCATAATAATTAATCTTTGATATACTCTGCCTATTTCCCAAATGGTTGGAATTTTACTGTTAGTAGTTTTGACTGGGTTATACGTTCCTGATTTAATTTTATATTTTTTTATTAATTCATTAATGACTTTGTCTAAATTCTCAGAATGATAAGTGCTTGCTAGAGAATAAATTTTAGCTATATTTTCTTTACCGATTATTGTCAAAAGTTCTTTTTTGGTGTTTTTAGTAGTTCTAGCTATTGCTTCAATTAAACTACAGGTGAAAAATAAGTCATTGTCTTTTTGATTTTCTTGCATATTAAACCTCTTTAGTACCAATAAAGTTGATACATTTTAAAGACTCAGGAGTACAAAAGACTATTTGATGAGTTGGATGTTTGAATTTGGCTAACTCCCAAAAAGCTTCTCTAGTAATTATTCCATTTAATAAGTCGTTTACGTAGTTGTAAACTTGGTCGTCAGCCATGGGACCTGCTACAATATCATATTGATGTGTTTTTCCATTTCGACAGTTAATGATGAAGTCTAACCATTCTTCGGTCATGGTGTTAAAATTTTTAATCTTTAATTTACTGTTTTCATTATATTCATACATATTAATTATAGGCCTATCATATTTACGTGCCCATTTAGCTGCTTGCTCTTCTAAGATGGTACAGTAAAAACCAGTTCCAAAGTCTTTTGTATATTGACCTTTAATTATTTGTGGTTTTTTAATTTCACAATAGCTGCCATGATATATTACTTGCATATTATTCTCCTTACTAATTTCTGCTGAAATTATATAATAAATGTTAATAAAATGCAACTTTTCTTTAGCTTTAATGTAAAAGATGTTCTTAGTAAATTTGTTTTTTTTATGAAATTCTTTATAGAAGCGATGATGATAGAACTTATGGAAACTAATATGTCTTGATATAAAGAGGTTGTAAAGTTTAGTAAAATAATATAAATAAAAATAAAAAATTATGGTAAAATATAAGTAAGAATAGAAGGAGAATATTTATGTTGAATTATGATTTTAAAGATAAGGTAGTGCTTATTACGGGAGCAGGTAGTGGCATCGGTGAAGAATGTGCAAAAAGTTTTAGTAAATGTGGCGCTAAAGTGGTTATCTGTGATAATAAAGAAGATAGAGTTCGTAAGGTAAAGGAAGAACTTGCAGAAAATGGGGGTACTGTTTTAGGATGTAAGGTTGATGTTACTGATTATCATATGATTGAAAAGTTAGTTAATTTTACGGTGGAAAAGTTAGGGCGTATTGATATAGTTGTTAATTCAGCCGGAATTTGTAAACTTATGCCAATTGATGAGATGCCAATTGAGACAGTTGATGCTTTAATAGATATCAACTTAAAGGGAACTGTTTATATGTGTAAGGCTTTAACGCCAATTATGAAGAAACAAAATGGAGGAAAGATTATTAACATGGCAAGTATAGCCGGTCGTATTTGTAATAGTGGCTCTAATGTATATGCGACTACTAAAGCAGGAATTATGGCAATAACTAGTAGTATGGCTAGAGAACTTGCTCCATATAATGTTAATGTTAATTCGGTTTTACCAGGGATTGTTCGTACGAATATGTGGGAAGGTATTTTAGATGATTTTACAAAGAAAGATGATTCTATTAGAGAAGAAACATTCAAACAATCAACATCTGCTATTCCTTTAGGACGTCCTCAGACAGTAGAAGATATTGCTAATATGGTTTTATATTTAGCTAGTGATACTGCTAAGAATATTACAGCCCAAAATATAGCCGTTGATGGTGGATATACTTTTGATTTATAGGTACTAGAAATAGTATCTTTTTTTTCGCTAGATTATTTTTACTAACCATGTAATGATTGGGCTACTAGTAAAATAAATTAAAGTTATGAAAGATAGGTAAATAATTAAAAATAAAGTATCAGTTAGAAGGTCTTCTAAATGCCAGAAATTAAGTAAGTAATCAATAAAACCTAATAAGTAAAGAAAGATAAGATTAATTCCTAATAAAATAAAGAATGTAATGAAAGTTAAGAAAAACCATTCTAAATAGTTGGGATAAGTATTTAAAATATTGACAAAATAACTAAAGTAAGCTGGAATTATAGTAATTAATAAAGCTTGGGGATAGTTTTTAGTACGAATGTAGTCTTTAACCCTAAAGGAAAAAGGAAGCCAAAACAACAATGGAGTAATAATATAGCCATATAATTTAATCCATAAAAGATAGAAAAGAAAATAGATAATAACTGACACGATATTCACCAGTTTTATTGTATAAAATAAGTTAGAGGAAAGCAACTAAAAATAATTGACTTTAGTTATAAAGTGTAATATTCTAATGCTACTAAAGAAGAGGTTTAAAATGGCAATAATAAAAGTAGATGGTATAGAAGATATAAAATATTCAGATAAGATGGTGAATAAGGGAAGTTTTGGGGAAATTTATCCTTTTAGTGATGATACTTATTTTAAGAAGTTAAATAAGAGTCAAATGAGTTTGTGCTTACTTGATAATCAGATTAGATTGGAAATTTTAACGGATTTAATGAATTTAAAGGGGACTAAATATTTAATATTACCTAAAGATATTTATGTTACTGAGGAGTGTTTATTGGGGTATACTTCTTTGATAAAGAAGGCTAAATCAATTAGAGATATGAGTTTGGATTCTAATTATGGGGATGTTATTAAGGCTTTTAAACTTCTTTGTAAAGATATTGCTATTCTAGCGGATATGAATATTTTTGATTGTGATTTTAATCAGAATAATATATTATTTGATGGAAAGATGTATCTTTTAGACTTAGATCAGAGTATTTATGTGGAAAATGATAATCTTCTTTATAAGAGAATGGTATATGAGTTGTTTCAGAGTCTTTATTTGTCTTTAGTAAAAGATGGTTTTGGATCAAAGATTCTTATGGAAAGGGATTTAGAAGGGTTAATACAAACTTTTAAGTCTTATATTGGTACTAATTATGATCTTTTTTTTGAGCTTTTAAGATGGAAGTTAGAGTTTTATACAAGGATGAAGATTAATACGGTTGGGGATTTTAGGAAGAGTTTATCTTTAACGAAGAAGGGGTAATATGGCTATTAGAAGGGTTAGTTCTTTAGAAGAGTTAGATTTACCTAATAAGTATATTTATCAGGGGAATAATGGATATATTTATAATTTTAAAGATAAGTATTTTAAGGTGCTTGATGAGGAATATATGTCTTTAGATAATAGGAAAAATCAAGGGAGATTAGATATTTTAGGTAGATTAAGTGAGTTAGAAAATATGAAATATTTAGTGTTACCGGAAGATATTTATGTTACGGATAGCAAGATACTGGGGTATACGATGCGGGTATGTCCAGGAAAAGAGTTTATTTATTTGGATGATAATGTTTCTTATGATAAATTGGTTTTAGGAATTATAAATTTACTTTTTGATATAGAAATATTAAGTAATAAGGGTTTATTAGATTTAGATATTTGTAGTAGTAATATTTTCTTTGATGGGGTTAATCTTTATTTATTAGATTTTGATGGAACGATAAGTTTTGATGATAAGAGGAAGGCTTATCTTTTGATGGGGATGAGTCTTATTAATTTATGTATTGGGAAGATTATGGATTCTGATAGACTAGAATGGTTTAAAGATATAGATATTGATTATATGTGGGAGAAGATGAATAGATTAGAGAGTTCTAATTATATAGGGTTATTATGGTTAATTAAGTTAAAGATGAGTAGGGCTTTAGGAAAAGATGTAGAGACTCTTGGGGATATTAGAAGAGTATTAAGAAGGTGATGATGATGGCAGTTATTAAGGTTCAAAGTGTTAGGGATATTCCTAAGGATTGGGTTTATAGAGTAGAGGCTACTAATAAGCTTTATAGACAAGGAAATGATAGAATTTTAAAGATATTTTTAGATTGTTATCAGAGGATTGATAGTGAGAGTGGAAGAGATATATTTAAGGTCTTAGAATTATTGTTTGGTTTGATAAGAGTCAGGATTTATATACAGTTTTAAATCATTATCATATAAGAGATTTTAATTTGGGGGCGTTACAATGTGGTATAATAGATATTACGAGTAGTGTGGAAGAGTTTAAGAAAAGTTTATTTTCTTTGGGTCTTGATGATAGGTGTACTCTTAAAGATGTTGATATAGTATTAAGGAGAAGGAAAAATGGATATTAATAGTAAATACGAAGAATTAGTTAGTAGGATGAAGGTTATTGGGAGGTCTCTTTGACTTAGATAGTAAAGAGAAGAGGATATCTTTATTAGAAAGTAAGTTAAATGAGTCAGGGATATGGAATAATCTTAAAGAGGCTAATAAGATTAATGGAGAATTAATTAATCTAAAGAAAGAGTGTAGTGATGCTAAAAAGCTAAAGAGTAGTTTAGAGGGATTAGAGGAGTTAATTAGTCTTAGTGATGATTTAGAGATAAGAAAAGAGGTTGAAGAGGAATTATCTTCTTTAGAAGAGTTAATGAGTAGTTTAGAAGTTGCTACTTTACTTAATGGCCCTTATGATAATTTAAGTTGCTTTTTAGAGATTCACCCAGGGGCAGGAGGAACGGAAGCTATGGATTGGGCTTCAATGTTATTACGAATGTATGAACGTTTTTGTGATGCAAATAATTATAAATATGAAGTTATTGACTATTTGAAAGGTGAAGAAGCGGGGATTAAAGCAGTTACCTTAAGAATTAGTGGTAATATGGCTTATGGTTATTTTAAAGGGGAAAAAGGAGTCCATAGATTAGTTAGAATTTCTCCTTTTGATGCTAATAAGAGAAGACATACTTCTTTTGCCTCGGTAAGTGTAGTTCCAGAGTTTGAGAAAATTTCTAATATTGAGATTAAAGATGAAGATTTAAAGATTGATGTCTTCCATTCGAGTGGAGCAGGAGGACAGTCGGTAAATACTAGTGATTCAGCAGTTAGAATTACGCATTTACCTAGTAAAATTGTGGTATCTTGTCAAGTAGAGAGAAGTCAGTTACGAAACAAAGAAAGAGCATTAGAAATGCTAAAATCTAAGTTATACCAGTTAGAAGTAGAGAAAAAAGAAGAAGAATTAAATAAAGAAAAAGGTATCAGTGATAGTATTAATTTTGGTAGTCAGATTAGAAACTATGTTTTAGAGCCTTATACTTTAGTAAAGGATTTAAGAAGTGGTTATGAGACTAGCCAAGCATTTAAGGTTTTAGACGGGGATATTTTACCAATTATGGAATCTGTTTTAAAGATGAAGAAAAATTAACATTAGAAAAGAGCGATAAATTAATAATGAAAAAGCCGATAACAGGGCGGTTGGCTGCTGCTATAATACTTAGTTTTTGTATTATCATAACTAGTAATAAGTCTTTTTTTGGAAAAGCTTTGGCCAGTGATGCAGGAAAAAGCGAAGATTTAACTGATTATCCGGAAGAAATATCTTCTATAAAAATATTTAAAGATAAAGATAATCTTTTAAGTAGCGAGGAACTACAGAGACTAAGAAATCTTTCTTATAAGCCATGTACCTATGAATTTAAGGGAAGTATAGAAGATTTATATAATATTATTATTTTAAATAGTAATAATTATCTTAAAGATACAGATTATTCTAGTATTTTAGAGATTAAAGAAGATTATATAAGAGAGTATGTTATTAAGACTATTAAAGATATAATTAAAAGAAATTTAAAAGAAGAGAGAAAAGATAATATTCATAAGTTAATATCTCTTAAGATTGTTATTGGTTCTTTAGAAGAGGATACTTTAGGACAATATGATTTTAAAGAAAATTTGATTATCTTAGATATGGAGAAAATTCTTGGGAAAAGTAGTTCTATAGATGATATTAATATGAATCTATTTGATTGTTTAAATCATGAGTTTAATCATGCTTTTCAAGGATCTTGTAGTGGTAAGTTAATTAATAATACTTCTTTTATTTTAGAGAGTAGTGCGGAATCTTATAATTATAATATTTTAAAGAATGATTATAAATTTGTTAATAGTAGATATGAATATGGATATGCTTATTTAGAAGAAAGAAAATATGAGAGTAAGTTATTTTTACTTAGTCTTTTAGATAATAAGAGGTCTATAGAAGAGTATTATGATGCTATTGATAAAGGAGATATAAAGAGGTTATTTGCTTTTCTAGATTTAAATAGTATTGAAGAACAGAATGAATTTTTAGAGGGGATATGGCTGGTAGATGGGATCCTTTTAAGGAATAATTATTGGAGTAGAATCGTAAAGTCTGATGATTTTGATAGTCTTAAGGATTATAATATTGATGAGTTATTGATGAGAGAAGCAGCTGGGGCTTATGAGAGTTTTATCTTAAAGATGGCGGTTAAAGGCTTGATGAAATATAATATTTTAAATGATGATTTAAGTTTAGAAGATAATTTATTATTATATCATTTTATTTTAATTAATGTTTTAGATATGGTTAGTTTTAGTGATTATAATTATGCTACTTGTGAAGTTAGTTATACTTTTTATCGGGATTTTTTTGATCATTATTTACAAATAGAAGAGATATTCTTTAGATTCTTAGGGTCTTATTATAATTATTCGGAAGAAGAGATAAAATCTATAGATGATAGCTTAGATAAAGATAAGATGGTAAATGGGATTAATAATTATTTAAATACGGGGTATTGTCTTAATGAAGATAAATATATTAAAGAATTAATTGATAAATATCCAAAGATAAGAATTATTAGACAGAGTGGGGTTATTTTAGCTAATTTTAATTATAATAATTTAAGAAATACAAGAGATAGAAAATATTCTAAAGATGGGATTAAGCTTATTTTGAAGTAGTATTTACTTTTGAAATATTTTATGTATAATAGAGGCTAATTGATGGGGGTATTTTAGTGAAAAATACAAACAGAAGAATAGTAGCTTCTTTATTGATTTTTAGTATTCTTATAACAGGATGTTCTAAAGATAAGAATAATAAAATAGATATGCTTAGTTATGTAGATAGTCCTAAAGACAGGGAAAATAGTATTAGAATGGTTGTTAGAGAAGATTTTAATACTATGGATATGATGGGAATAGAAGATGTATTTGGAATAGATGAGGAGATAGAAAAGTCTTTAAAGACTAGGAGTGAGGATTGTACTTATAATTATTATGGAAATATAGGTAGTTTATTTTATAAGATTATTAATAATAGTAATGAATATGCTAAAGATAATGATATTTATGATTCTGTCTTTGATAAAGAATTTTATAATAATATTGATTATACTAATTGTTTTGGGGTTTTCTTTGATAAAGATAAATTAGATAAGATAAGAGAAAGTATTCTAATAGCTTTAGAAAGTTATATAAGTTATATTTATGGGACGGGGAATAAAGAGGACATTCATAATATTTTAGATTTGAAGATAGTGGTATTTAAAGATAAAGGGTTGGAGAAACCTAATACTTATGGCGATTATGATAGTACGGATAATCTTATTAGAATTAGTTTTTATAATATCTTAGATTCTGGTTGGGAACTTGATGATATAATGGCTCGGATGGATGAGGTTATAAAACATGAACTTAATCATTCTATGGAACATAGTTGTCAAGATAAGATGGAAAATGGGGCTTTAGATGAGATTGATTTTCTTAATGATAGGTATTATAGTTTTTTAACGGAAGCAGCGGCAGAATCGTCTTTGTATAATCTAGGGATTGCTAGTGGTTATGAGGCTAAGGGAGTGGTTTTTTATTATACTTATGATGAGTATAGGTCTTTAGAAAATAAGTTGTTATTATGTTCAGTTTTTCAAAAGAATAGGAAGTTAGAAGATTATTATCGATATATTAATAATGAAGATATAAATGGTCTTTTAGAGTTTTTAGGCGCTAATTCTTTAGAAGAGAAGAAAGAGCTATTTAGAGTAGTATATGCGATGGATGCTTTAGTCGGAAGAAATATGTATCCATATGATGTTTTAGGAGATAAAGATGAATATTCTAAGGAAGATATTATAAGACTTTATGATAAGATTGGTTATCAACATTATATAAGTATTCTAAAATATAGTATTAATTCTTTAATAGATTATAATCTTAAAGAAGAATTATTATCATTAGAAGATAATTTACTTTTATATTATATAGTAGTTAATAGTATTTTAGATGATTGCTTTTTTATAGATGATAGTAGTGGGTATAATATTTATTATTGTTATGAAGATTTTGTTGATGATTATTATCAAATAGAAGATAGTTTCTTTAGAATATTAGAAGTTATGTATCATAAAGATTATGAGGATATAAAGAGTCTTTATGATGAGTATAAAGATATAGATATTATTAAGAGTATGACTTATCTAAGTAATGGTAATGTTAATATAGATAGTAATACTAGTCTTCATGAGAAATTAGAAAAGTTATTGGAGAAGTTTCCTGGTCTTGGGGTTGTCTCTAATACTTACTATTATAATGGTTATATTAGTAATTGTAATTATGTTAAGTTATTAGATAAAGTTATTGACTCCGAGAATAAAGATAATACTTTAAGACTAAGAAAGTAAAAAGAATTAAGATATGTAAAGAAGAAATCTTAATTCTTTTTTTGTTTATCAATATCATTAGATGTTTCCATATTAAGAAGAGCATATTCACAAGCTAGAATTACAAAACGACTAAAAGATATATTTTGACCAACTAGAGCTTTTTCTATTCTATTAATGAGTTCTAAAGGAAATCTTATGGTTTTATTTTCGGTTTCTCCTTTGGGAGAGATTTTAAATGGTTGCATATATTACCTCTTAGATAATTGTAATATAAAGAGTAAGGCAAATATAGATTGCATATTGTCTTATAAAGTGCATTGCATAATTATAGAATTTTTTTTGTTAAGATAGTGTTGTTAGAATGTGATAATGATGAAAGATAAAATTTGGGGACTTTTAATAATTGTTATTTTAGGATTAATTATGTGGATTGGTTATGATTCTAAAGATGATTTATTAGCAGTGTATTTAGATAATACTAGGAGTGATGAGATTCCTAGTAAAAGAAGTAATTATATCATAGATAAGATTGTCTGTGATAATGATGTTAAGGCATCATGGGATAATATTAATTGGTCTTTAAGTATTAATAATTTAAGCCAAAAGACTAAGTGTAATTTGTATTTTAAGAGTAAAAAAGATATTACAATTACTTATGATAATAATTATGTTAAGAATAATATAGTTTATGATGTTTATGATTTTTCGTCTTTTAATGTAAATTCTATTACTAGTGCAAATACAAGTTATTCGATATCAACTAGTAATGGAACTAAGCACTATAAGTTTCAGTCTGGAGTTGATGAGACTAGTAATGATGATTCCTCTGGCTTTTGGGCATCTTTAAAGTCCAGTAAATTAGATGTTTCTAAGAAATATACGCTTCGTTTTGATGCTGTTGGCAATAAAAATTTTACGGCTTTTATAGGTTCGGAACAGTCAAATATTTATGATAGTCCATTTTCGATAAGTACCAAATGGCAAAAGTATTCTAGGGTTTTTGTGCCAGTGGAAGCCGGGTATTATGCTTTTTCAATCTATGGATGGTTGAATGGAAAGGAAAGCAGAGTTTTAGAATTAGAAAATATAGAACTCCAGGAAGGTGAATACGATAATTATTCTAATGTTAGTTTAAAAGAATATGATAGTTTAGGAAATATGCCTAATCCGATAAGAAGTGGATATACTTTTTTAGGTTGGTATACTGAGGCTCTAGGAGGAACGAGGGTGGATGAAAATACGATTGTAACTGAAAATACTACTTATTATGCCCATTGGCAATAGACATTAAAGAAAAGAAGTAAGCATTAAACTTACCTCTTAGGTTAGAAATCAAGACTATTAGGTTCTAAAAGAAAATCATAAATACTAATAACTAAGATGCCTTCTTCAGTATACCATGGTTTAGCATTGTCTTTAACGACAATGATTTTTTTGAAATTATCACCAACATTTAGTAAAGAATTTTCTTCTTGAAGAGTTTTTTCTCGGGTATCAATATTTAGGGCTGATTGAATATAGTATCTTTTAGTACCTAGATTACAAACAAAATCTATTTCTAATTGTTTAGTTTCTTTGCTGGTTCTTACTTCGACGACGCCGACGTCTACGTTGTAGCCACGAACTATTAATTCATTATAAATAATATTTTCCATTAGATGGTTTTCTTCTTGTTGACGGAAATTTAATCTTGCGTTGCGAAGACCAATATCAGAAAAGTAATACTTCTGAGGTGAAGAAATGTATTTTTTACCTTTAACATCATATCTTTCAGATTTATTGACGATAAAAGCATCTTCAATATTTTTAAGATAGGTAGTGACAGTGACATTGGATAATTTTTTTTCACCTGCACTAAGAAAAGCATTATACATTTTTTGAGGATTAGTTAAGGAACCAACAGAAGATGCTAACATATTAATCATAGAGTCTAAAATATCAACTCTTTGGATGTTATTTCTTTCAACAATATCTTTAATATAAGTTTGAGTAAATAAATCCTTTAAGTATTTGGATTTTTCTTCATCACTTTTTTTAGAAATGATTAAAGGCATACCGCCATATAAAAGGTATTCACTCCAGCCATCATATTTATTTTTGGGATATACTTCCATAAATTCTTTAAATGATAGAGGAAAGACTCTTATTTCATCTCCCCGACCTCTAAATTCAGTGATAATATCCGAAGATAAAAATTTAGAATTACTACCAGTTACGTAAACATCCATATTATTTTCATATAAATAACTATTTAAAACATATTCGAAGTCTTTAACTAATTGAATTTCATCTAGAATAATATAGTACATATCCTTATCTTTTACTTGAGCTTTAATATATTTATTTAGTTCACTAGCATCGTGATATTTACGATTTTCTTCTCTATCCAAAGCTAATTTAATGATATGATTTTCTTTAACACCCGTACTAAGTAGATAATCTTTATATATTGGGTCTAAAAGATAAGATTTACCGCATCTTCGGATGCCCGTTATTATTTTAATCATACCGTTTTCTCTTCGATTTATTAATTTATTAAGGTATAAATCTCTTTTTATTTCTTGCATAGTAGCCTCCATTAAAGAAAAAGTACATAAATGTAACTTTTCTTTAATGACATCATATCATTATTTGTAAGATTATGCAACTTCTGACTAAAGAAAAATTACACAAATGTAACTTTTCTTTAACGACAGTTACTATTAATATAATAAAAAAGTTGATTTTATGTAAATAGATGGTTATAAATACGGGAATTAAAGACTTTAAGACATAATTTATCTCTATAATTAAAAATATATTAAAGAAAAAGTACACAAATGTAAAATTTCTTTAATTAACAATCAGACGGTGTCTTAATTTAAGAAAGGGACTTGTCAAAAAGAAAAAAATAAATTAAAATGGATGTAACATCTTATAAAGAGTGATGGAGGGACTAGCCCAGAGAAGTCACACCAACCTATTAGATTAGGTGGTAATGCTAGAGCGATAAGATAACTTACCCTTATACTCAAGGTACTTAGTTATCTTGGGTGTTTTTTATATGATGAAAAGAAAGAGGTAAGAAAATGGAAAAGTATTATAGTAATGAAATTGTTTTTAGGGGGCATCCAGATAAGGTTTGTGATCAGATTAGTGATGCTATTCTAGATGAATGTTTAAAGCAAGATGAGAATAGTCGTTGTGGAATAGAGACGGTTGGCGGAAAGGGTAAAATCTTTATAACAGGGGAAATTACAACGAAGGCTAAATTAGATATAGAATCTATAGTAAAAGGGGTTCTTAAAGATATTGGGTATGATTATGATTGTGAAATAATTAATAATATAGGTATTCAAAGTCCAGATATTGCTTTAGGGACAAATGATGCGGTTGGCGGCGCTGGCGATAACGGGATGATGTTTGGTTATGCTACTCGTGATACGAAGGAATATTTACCAACGGCGATGGTTATTTTACAAAAGTTAAGCCGTAAGTATGATTGGTTAGTACATACTGATAAACGTTTCTTGGCGGATGGGAAAGCAGAGATTACGGGTGTTTATGAGAATAATAAGCTTGTTAGAATTAAAGATTTTACGATATGTTATCAAAATACCGAAGAAGAAAGAGATAAGACCGATGAAATTCTAAAGAAGATATGTGATGAAATATGTAGGGAATACAAAATAAAGGTTGATAAGTATTTAATAAATCCGACAGGAAGATTTTATATTGGGGGATTTCTAGGTGATGCAGGATTAACGGGAAGAAAAATAGTAGTTGATAGTTATCAATCATTTGGAAGTGTTGGAGGAGGAGCTTTCTCGGGAAAAGATCCCTCTAAGGTAGATAGAAGTGGGGCTTATAAAGCGAGAGAAATTGCTAAACAAGTCTTAAGAGATAATCCTAAGTATTATTGGTGTAGTGTTCAACTTTCGTATGCAATTGGGATTGATAAGCCATTAGCAATTTATATTACGACAGACCTAGGGGATATCAAAGTACCAGAAAGTTTGTATGAAGAGTGTACGCCAAAAAGAATTATAGAGGATTTAAATTTAAAGAAGGAGTGCTTCTTTAAGAGAGCTAGATACGGTCATTTTGTTGATTAGTATCTTTTTTGTGATGAAAAAAGACTCCTTTAGAGGGAGTACTTATTCATAAATATTTACGTAATAATCATCCATTGAACCACAGGTATTTTCTAGAGAATAGTAATAATCTTTACCACTATCATTCGTTCCAGGTATGATACCACATATTGTTTTAGCAGTATCACCGATTTTATCACTAATTGCCTTTAGTTTACTTGTTACATTAATATTTAGTTTTTTGATGACATCATTAAGAGATAATTCAGCGTCGTTTTTAATATCATAATAATAACCGGTAAAATGAACACCTCCACCGGCACGGTGATTTAGGTAGCTATCAGTAACCATAATAAATAAAATATCTTTATAAATGGCATAACGATAAGATACCGTAGTACTAGCAATTGCAGCTTCCTGATCATTAGTATTTACTGTATCGATATAGCTTTGATAATTCTTTAAGATTTTTTGATTTATTATTTTAGTTACAGGGGTGTCAATTAGAATTTTAGGAATGCTAATATTATTAGTAGTTTGATCAGGGTCAGTACTTTCTTTACCAAATTCACTAGTAGGCCAATTATATACTTTATAACCATTGAATGCTAAGCCAACATACTCATAATCTTTTTGGGAGGTAGTAGTATTATTAGAGGTATTATTACCAGAGTTTGTTTCATTAGAATTAGTATTATCTTTTGTTTCATTAGAGTTCTCATTATCTTTAGGACTTATAGTTTCTTTAGTATTACATTTATTAGAGAAGGCTTTATCATAAAGAAGATAACCTCCTAAAGATAGGGATATTATTAGTAATATAATTATTATAATAGTTTTTTTATCTTTCATAAATATAAACTCCTTTCTATTATAAGTTTACCATGGATAAGTATGTTTTGGTGACTTTTTATAGTTTTTTTGATACAATCTTTTTAGAATAGATGGTGTGGTATGAAGAAATGGATTAACTTTTTGATAGGGATATTTATAGTAGCTTTTAGTTTTAATTTATTTTGTGTTCCTAATAATTTGGCTTCTTCAGGGATAGGGGGATTATCTATTGTAGTAGGTAATTTTATAGATATTGATAAGTCTTTATTCGTTGGAGTTGTAAATATCTTTTTGATTATTATTTCTTATGTTTTTTTAGGGAAAAGTAATACTTATAAGACAATTGTAGGTTCTTTAGTATATCCAGTTTTTTTGAAGATTACTTCCTCTATAACGGGTTATATTGATTTAAGTGGGGTTGATTTACTGATTAAAGCTGTTATGGGAGGAATAATAACGGGGTATGGGTTAGGACTGGTCTTTAAGTCGAGGTATACCACAGGTGGTACGGATATTATAGAGGCTATATTAGTAAAGTATTTAAGATTACCTATGGATAAGGCAATTATTATTGTGGATGGGGTAGTAGTTATTTTATCGGGGATAGTTTTTGGAATAGAACATCTAATTTATGCTTTAATTTTCTTACTGTTTCAAAGTATTTATTCTAATCAATTTATGTTGGGACTTAAAGAAGATAAAATCTTATATATTAATTCCCTTAAGAGTAAAGAGATTACCGAGTTTTTAAAAGAGACTTATAATTATGGGATAACTATTTTAAAGAGTAAGGGAGGCTTTAGTAAAGATAAAAGACAGGTCTTAGTGGTTGCTATTAGATATAGTTTTTATTTAGAGATTAAGAGGGCTATTATGATGATTGATCCTAAGGCTTTTATTACGGTATGTAATTCTTATGAGGCTATATATATTAATAAAGATGAGAGAAAAAGACTTAAGAAATCTTAAAATTAAGTCTTTTTCTTTGACTAAAAGAAGCCTTGGTTTACTATTAGTATTTATTAAATATTTAATAAAAATTTTTTTAAAAAGTTCATTTTAGGGCTGGACAAATGATTATAATGGTGTTAACATCTAGCTACTGGTTGGAGTGATGGTTTTGGGTGGAAAAGTATTTTCTAAAGATTATTATAATTAATAAATAGGTCTAAAGAAGAAGTATTACTGGAGAATTAATAAGATAGATGAGTATGATTTAGAAAGAGTAGTAAATTCCTTGGGAATAGATATTTTGAAGAAGGATAAAGAAGAGGAAAGAGTCTTAAAGAAAGGGTAAGATTTATGGATGAGATTGAAGTTTTTACAAGAGGATTAAGTTCGGAAGAAATAAATAATCGGGTTAAAGTGTTTGATTTATGTGGTGGTTTAATTAATAAATATGTTCAGATGACTAGTGATTACTTAGTTGATATGGTTAATTTAGAGGATTATTTAACTAAAGTAATTAAGACTATTCTTAAAGATGAGAAGTTTATGAAGGGAATAGATAGTCAAGAGTTTTTAGCGGGTAACTATCTTTTAATAGAGACTTCTAAAGATAATGAAAGAATTAATGATGCTTATATTCTTAGTGCTTTTTCTTATTATCAGAGTGATGCTAAAAGAATAGTAGAGTTTTTAGTTAACTATGATGAAGTAAGAAAATTAGAGATTAAAAATTGGCTAAAAGATGCAAGTTATCTAAAGATATATAATTATCTACTTAGTAATTTAACTTTAAAGTTAGAATCTTATGATAAGAATGCTTTAAGTTATTTAGATAGTCTTTTAGAGTTAATGAGTTTAAAGAAAAATAGTTATGTTTTTGATGAGGGTTTCCCTGAAAGAAAGTTATCTTTAGAAGAGTCAGATAATTTAGTAGAAGGTTTCTTTTCCTATTTAGGAGCTCCTAAAGAATGGATGGATAATTATCTTTATTTAAAGAAAAATAATTTAATTCAAGACAAAAAGTCATTTAGAGAAGGTAATGGTAATTGTTATTTAGATAAAGATGGTCTTTGGAAGATAGAGTTAGAAAGAACGGGAACTACTAAAGATTTTATTGTTTTTATTCATGAATTTACTCATTTTATTAGTGTAAGTGGGAATAGGGATTCTTTCTTCTTAAGTGAGTTACCTTCTATGTATATGGAAAGTTTAGCAGCTTCTTACTTGGAAAGTCTTGGATATGGAGATGATCTAAGAGAAAAAATTTTAGGAGAAAGAAATAATTATTGTTTAAAAAAATACTTAATAAATAGATCTTTATACCAAGATTTAGTAACTTTTAGAAAAGTTGGTTACATTAGAGAAGAACGTTTTGAAGATAAGGTTTCAGGAAAGGTGAAATTTGTAAGAAATAGAAGGTTATTTAATAATAATGATGTTTCTTTAGAAAGAACAAGTAAAGTTCTTTGGAAAGAAAATATTTCAAAGATATTAGATACTGGGGTTAATTCAGTTCATGGAATAGCCTATTTACTAGGACTTATAATAACTGAAGAATTGGTAAGAAGACCTAAGGAGGAAGTATTACCAGAGATGTTTAATTTAATTAATAAGATGGATGAGTATGATTTAGAAAGAGTAGTAAATTCCTTGGGAATAGATATTTTAAAGAAGGATGAGGAAGAAGAAAGAGTCTTAAAGAAAAAGTGATTGCGAGAATAATGATTTTGTGATAGTATAACTGGCAAGAGAGAAGGGTTTTATGACTATTGGGGATAATTTTGAGTTTAATAATACTTCTTACCTTTTATTAGGAGTTGTTGAATATCGAGAAATACCTTACTATTTAGGAGTAGATAATCTAAAGAAAGAAGAGTATAAGATATTTAAAAGTAATAATAATACTTTGATAGAAGAAGAAAATAGACATATAGTTAAGCGACTTTTACCGGAATTTAGTAAAGAGTTAAATAGGGTACTTAATTTTGTGGGGGATGATTTAGATGAGTAATTTAGTTGAGATTAATGAGAAAGATTTTAATTATTTAAAAGAGTTAGATTTAGATATTCTAAAGAAATATAGTCTTTATTTTGATTATGATTTAATTATGAATAATATTTCTTTAACACCATTTGAGATTGCTTCCGAAAATGATTATAAGGGTTTAGTTCTAACTTGGTTTAATGATTTGTTGTTTAATGAATTAGAATATTTTTATGATACGGATATTACGGGGGAGTTAACTAAGAATAAGGATCCTTATGCGAAGGTTTGTCCTCTAAATGATAGAGAAAGTATGGAATATAAGGCTTATGTTAACTATAAGAGAGTTTTAGCGTTCTCTATTAAGGCTATTCTTGATGATAAGAAAGAGCTTATAAATGATAGTTATATTGCGGGAATTGATACTCCGTGTGATAATGAAGAAGTTATAGAGTTTAGAAATAACTTAAATAAGATGACTGATGGGGCTTTTTTAGAAAAGTGGGATTATGCTAATTTAATTGATTTAGATGACTCTCTTAAGATTTATAAAAAGGTTCTTAAAGATAAGAAGAAACCAGAGATTAAAGATAAGACTACTTTAGGTGATATTATGGATATTATCATTGATTATAGTAATAAAGTAGAGCTTGATGATTATGGGAAGGCTATCATTGATTATTTGGCTAGTGTTATTGATGTTGATGATTTATGGGATGGTATTAAGAGAAGTAATGTTTATGGGGAAATTAATACGGTTACTATAATTTTTGCGGCTCAAGGGTTAGTGGATAGTAGAAAGAATGTTAATTATGCTAAGCATTATGAGAAAGTTTTAACGAAGAAGAAGGATCCTACTAAAGAATTAGATGAAAAAGAATTAACTAGTTATAAAGGAACGGATATTTATGATGCAGTTAAGGGCTTAGATAATCAGTTAACGGGTAATTTAGAGACTATTAATAATTTAGATAATTTCTGTCGTAATATTATTTTTAATAACAATAGGTATAGTAATCTAAAGAAAAATGAGGGGTTATCCGAAGAAGTAGTAAAAGAGAATAATAATAAGTATTTTAATAGAGAAGATTTTGGGAAAAAGATAACTTTTAAGTTAGTTAATGGAGATAAAGAGAGAGCATTTACTAATAAAGTTACTAAAGAAGAGATGGAATCTGATACTAAGAAGGTTAAAGAAGCTCAAGAAGCTTTGGATAATCTTGATAAAGAGTTAGAGGAAAGAAAAGAGTTAGCAGATACTCTTGATAAGTTACTTCATGAGCAAGATTTAAGCGAGGAAGAATTAAACCTTTTAGATAAGTATGGAATTAATGGAGACTTAACAACAAATGAATTGGAGACTAAGATTTCTTTAGTAGCAGCTAGATTAAATGAATTAGAGAATACTAAAGAAGAGCGAAAAGAAAAACAAAGTGCATTAGCTAAAGTAAGTGATATTTTAAATCTAAATAATATTAAAGATAAAGCTATTAAAAAATCAAAAGATTTAGTAAATTTTGTTAAAAATAAAGTTGGTTCTGTAGATATTAGTAAAAAGCAAGTGCTAGTAAATGGGGCTTTAAGTATCCTTTCGAGCGGGGTTGGGGCTAATTTAGCGTTGGTTTTAGGACCAGCTGGGATTGTTTTAGTTAATGCCGTTGTGGCACCAATTGCTACTCAAGCATTTGCCTATGCTAATACGCTTGAAGAGTCAGAGCTTAAAGGAAAAACTGTAGAAATTGAGAGTATTAATAAATCTAGTAACAAACTTGTGAAGAAAGTAAATAGTTTCTTAAGAAAATCTCATTTAAAGAAATTAAAAGATCTAGCCGATTTTAATATTTTTGCTAAATTAGCTAGTTCAAAAAATGATAAGGTTAGTAAAATATTTAGTAATAAAGAAGTAGTTAAAAGAATTGGTCTTTCTCTAACGGCAGGGTTAATTGGAATGGATTTAATGGCATTTTCGCGAGCTTTGAATAACTTGGCTGTCAAGGCCAATAATAAGCCTAATCCTGGTAAAAATCCTGGTAGTGCTTCTAATGGTGCAATTGATAGTAATACGGTTAATAAAGTTAATTATGCTGATCCTAAACCGGCACCAGATGTTAAATTAGGGCAGACTATCGGGACCGAAAATAAAATCACTGTTGGGTATAAGACTTCTTATGATGCTAAATTAGGAATAAATCCGGTGAAATTAAATCAAAACATTATGTATGATGGCAATTCAATTATTAAAGAAGCTTACTATTATCAAAATGGGGTTATGAAAAAATTAGCAGTTAATGCTAATAACTTAACAGAGACCATTAAAACTTTAGGCATCAAGCCTGAAGATGTAGTTGTTAATTTAGCGAAAAATAGTGGTGAAGGAAGAGCTTGGGTTACTGGAGAAGTAGCAGCAAAATCTTTAGGGTTGACATTGGTACCATGAATGAACGTATAATAAATTTAAAAGATGGAACTTCTTTATATATAGCAGATACCCTAGAATATATGGGAAAAAGATATGTTTATGGACTACAATATGACAAATTAACAAAGAATGTTACAGGAAAATATTATATTTTAGAAGTTGTTATTCTTAATGATAAGTTGAACTTAAAGAATATAGAAGATAAAGAATTAAAAGATAAAATATATGTAATGTTTACTAGTAGACAGTTGGAAAATATTTTAGATAATTAAGAGTTTTGTGGAAATACAAAGCTCTTTTAAGTATAATAGAGAAGAGGTTGTTATGGAAGAACTAATTCAAGTACAAAGATATAGTGAAAATGAGTGTTATATTAGTGGTCTTTATGAAGGAAATACTAAAGCAACTTACTTAGTTATTATGGTTCATGATGGGGGTAATAATAAAGATGAGAATGGGGCTTTTCCGATAGTAGAGGATTCTAATTTTAAGAAAATTCAAGGGAAGATAGAGTTTCAAGAAAAGGAATATGGAAATTATGAGATTCTAAGTAATACTTTAACTCTTAAAGATGAGTTTGGGGTATTTAGATATGATTTAAGAAATTATGGGGATAGTAAGTTAGATAATACGGTTGATAAGAGAGATATGTTATATGAAAGATATGCTAAAGACTTAAGAGATATTATTAAATATTTAAGAAATAAGTATCCTTTTAAGAAGGTGTCTTTTGTAGGAACGGGAGTAGGAGGATTAATCATTGAGTATTATTTAACTAAATATTTAGAGCTTCCTAAAGAAATGGTGGGAAAAGCAGTATTTATATGTCCAAATAGTCCTAAGATTATTTATAATCTAGATAGTAAGTATTCTTTTAGTTATCAAAAGTATGATTATATTTTAAAGACTAATAAACAGTTTACGAAGATTAAGGGTATTTATGAAGGTCTAAAGACTATTTATGAAGCGGAGAATAATTATAATCTAGATATAGAGTATGCTTCTAAGATGATACCATCTTTATTTATCTTATCTTTACAAGATAAGATGTATCCTTGGGAAGTATTAACTAGTGAGATAGAGAATATTAAAAGAATAAATAAAGATGTAGAATTAGAAGTAATAAATACTTTAGAAGGGGCTTTTCATGGGATATATGATTATCAGAGTAGTAATTATATGTTAATGAAAGTTTATGAATACTTAAAGGAGGAATAAAATGAATGAGATTAAGTGTCCTAATTGTGGAACAGTAATAAAAATAGATGAGAGTATTTATGCGAAGATTGTTAAACAAGTGAGAGATAAGGAGTTTAATGAAGATTTAAAGAAACGTTTAGAAGAGGAACATCTAAGAGAAGAGCAAGCTTTAGAGTTACAGAAGACTTCTTTAGAACAGAAATATCAAGAAAAAGAATATCAATTAAAAGAAGAACATCAAAGAGTTATAGAAGACTTAAGAAAGAAAATAACTAGTAAAGAACAAGAGACTAAGGATGTTTTAAGTAAAAAAGAACAAGAAGTAGTAGAACTAAAGACGAAGTTAGAAAGTCAAAGTGAGTTAGTTAAAAATAAGATTAGTAAAGAATATCAAGATGAAGTATATCAAAAAGAAAAGAGAATTACTGAGTTAGAGAATGACATTAAACTTCAGGAGAGTAAGTATAAGTTAGAATTACAAGATAATTTAAATAAGAAAGAGCAAGAGATAGCAAGTTTACAGAGTACAATAAAGAGTTCTAAAGATAGTTATTTATTAAAAGAAAGTAGTTTAAAAGAGGCTTATGAAGAAAAGTTAAAACTAAAAGATGAGCAGATTGCTTATTATAAGGATTTTAAGGCTAAACAGTCAACTAAGATGATTGGCGAGTCTTTGGAAGTGCATTGTAATAATGAATTTAATAAACTAAGACCATTGTTTCCTAAGAGTTATTTTGAGAAAGATAATGATTGTAAGAATGGGTCTAAAGGAGATTTTATCTTTAGAGATTATGATGATGAAGGAACAGAGATTACATCGATTATGTTTGAGATGAAGAATGAAGCTGATAAGACGGCTAGTAAACATAAGAATGAGGATTTCTTTAAAGAGTTAGATAAAGATCGTAAAGAAAAGAATTGTGAATATGCTGTATTGGTATCAATGCTGGAGATAGATAATGATTATTATAATGAGGGTATTGTTGATGTATCTTATAAATATCCCAAGATGTATGTTATTAGACCTCAGTTTTTTATTCCAATTATAACTCTTATTAGAGGGATGGGACTTAATACTTTAGAGTATAAAAAAGAGATAGAACTCTTACAGAAAGAGAATATTGATATATCTCATTTTGAAGAAAATATGAATAGTTTTAAAGAATCTTTTGGAAGAAATTATCGTTTAGCTAGTGATAAGTTTAAGAAAGCTATTGAAGAAATTGATAAGACTATTGAACATTTACAAAAGACTAAAGAGAATTTATTATCTAGTGATAAGAATTTAAGGATTGCTAATGATAAGGCTGAAGGTTTAAGTATAAAAAAATTAACTAGTAATAGTAAGACGGTTCGAGAGATGTTTGAAAATCTCGAAGAAAAGAAACAACTAGAGATGAAGGATAGTATTAAGAAAGAGTGAAATTAGAGAGTTAACGACCAATTTTGATACTTATATAGCTAAAAGTGGTCGTTAACTTGCTTTTTTGATATATTTAGTGTAAACTATGGTTAGGTGATATTATGGAAAAACTATATAAAAGAGAAAACTATCTTAGTAAAATTAGAGGATTTTATGATGATACTATTATAAAGGTTGTTAGTGGAATTAGAAGATGTGGTAAGTCTTATTTATTAAAGACAATTATTGAAGAGTTAAAAGAAAAAGGAGTTAAGGATAAAGATATTATCTATATCGAATTAGATAAAAAAGAATATAAAGATATTGAAACTCCAGACAAATTAGAAAAAGTAATTGATAGTTTTGTTACCGATAAGGACTTTAAATATTTATTTATTGATGAAGTTCAAAACGTTGTAGGGTTTGAAAAATTAATAAATGCTTATCGAGAAGAAGGAAATTATTCAATCTTTTTAACTGGCTCAAATTCTTATTTATTATCAGGACAATTAATTACAAAGATGACAGGAAGATATATTGAAATAGAAATGATGCCTTTAAATTTCTATGAATATATTGATATGAAGAAATACTTGGGTAAAGAAGTAAATAGTAATATTTATATTGAATTTGAAGAGTACATAAGAAATGGCGGTTTTCCTGGGGCTTTAAAATATGATAAATACGAAGATAAGGTATTATATACAGAAAATGTAATAAACCAAATATTTGAAAAAGACATAAAAGCTCATAAGAAAGTTAGGGATAAAAACTTGTTTGAAGTTATTCAGAAGTTTGTTATTAATAATTTTGGCTGTATTATTTCCGTTGGCAGTATTTATGACTACTTATTTAAAAAAGAAAAAGTTAACGTTGATAGAAGAACAATAAAAAATTATATTGAATTATTAGAAAAAGCTAAAATTATATATCCTTGTGATTTGTTTGATATAAAATCAAAGAAAGTTTTAGATGGGGAAAAGAAATATTATTTAGCTGATTTAAGCATTTATTTTGCTATGAATACAGATAATAGAATTAGTTATGGTCCTGTTCTTGAAAATGTTTTATTTTCGTATTTAAGAAGTAAAAATTATAGTTTAAGTGTTGGGAGAATTGGTAAATTAGAATGTGATTTTATAGCGAGAAAAAATGTTTCAGAATATTATTATATTCAGGTAGCCAAGAATATTGATGAAAAGAAAACAGAAGAAAGAGAGTATCGCCCATTTTTTGAAATTAAAGAAATGTATCCAAGATATTTATTTACTTTAGATTTTATTTTTCAAAAGAATGTAGATGGAATTCATAATGTTAACATTGTTGATTTTATTTATAATAACGAAGAATTAAAGTGATTTTATAGGAGTTAACGACCAATTTTGATACTTATATAGTTAAAAGTGGTCGTTAACTTACTTTTTTAGAAAATTAAAAGAAACTAATATGAAATTTAAAATACTACAATGAATCTTTTATTGTAGTATTTTTGGTAAAATGACAAAGAAAAAGTTAAAGTATGTTTTTAGAAGAAAATGGAAAACTAAAGAAGAAAAATGTTTACAAATGATGATAAAATAAGTATGATAAAAGAAATTTGAAAAGAGGGAATGCTATGTTTGAATTAGTATCAAAATATCAACCTAGTGGCGATCAACCAGAAGCTATTAAAGAATTAGTCGAAGGAATAAATGCTGGCAAGAAAGAACAAGTATTACTAGGAGCTACGGGTACTGGTAAAACATTCACTATTGCCAATGTTATTGCTATGACTAATAAACCAACGTTAGTACTTGCTCATAATAAGACTTTAGCCGGACAATTGTATTCGGAGTTAAAAGAATTCTTTCCACATAATCATGTTGAATACTTTGTCTCTTATTATGATTATTATCAACCAGAAGCTTATGTTCCTTCGAGTGATACCTATATTGAAAAGGATAGCTCTATTAACGATGAGATTGATGAATTAAGACATGGGGCGACTAGTAGTCTAATTAATAATCGAGATGTTATAGTTGTAGCTAGTGTGTCTTGTATCTATGGAATTGGGGATAAAGAAGACTATGTTAATTCGATGTTAATACTTAGTGTAGGACAAAAGATTAGTAGAGGATATATCTTAGATAGATTAGTAGATATGACTTATGAGAGAAATGATTTAGACTTTCATAGAGGGACTTTTAGAGTCCATGGGGATACTATTGATATTATTATGGCTAGTGAAAAGGCTCATGGGGTAAGAATAGAGTTATTTGGAGATGAAGTAGATAGAATAGCAATATTTGATCCTTTGACGGGTGGAATAGAAAAACAAGTTAAGAATATATCTATATTTCCAGCGACGCATTTTGTTACGAGTAAAGATAAGTTAAATGAAGCGATAAGAAGAATACAAGAAGAGTTAGAGGAAAGATTAAAGTATCTTAAAGATAATAATAAATTAATAGAAGAACAAAGATTAAGAGAAAGAGTTAACTATGATATAGAGATGTTAAAAGAGACAGGCTTTTGTAATGGAGTAGAGAATTATTCTAGACATTTAGCTTTAAGAGGAGAAGGAGAGACTCCTTCAACTTTGATGGATTTCTTTCCTAAGGACTTCTTATTAGTAGTAGATGAATCTCATGTAACATTACCTCAAGTAAGAGGAATGTATAATGGGGATAGGATGCGTAAACAAACACTTGTAGATTATGGATTTAGATTACCTAGTGCTTTAGATAATAGACCTCTTAAGTATGATGAGTTTGAAAGAAAGATTAATCAAGTTATTTATGTATCAGCAACACCAGGGGACTTAGAATTAGAACATACGCATAATCAGTATGTAGAACAGATAATAAGACCTACGGGATTATTAGACCCAGAGATTGAGATTAGAAAGACTGAAGGTCAAATAGATGATATTATCAGTGAAATTAATATTCGAAAGAAGAGAAATGAAAGAGTATTAATAACTACTTTGACTATTAGAATGGCAGAAGAATTAACTAACTATTTAAAAGAAGTAGGTATTAAAGTAGAATATTTACATAGTGAGGTTAAGACTTTAGATAGACTTAAGATTATTCATGATTTAAGATGTGGTAAGTATGATTGTGTAGTAGGTATTAACTTGTTAAGAGAGGGTATAGATATACCTGAGGTATCTTTAATATGTATTATGGATGCTGATAAGCAAGGATTCTTAAGAAGTACAAGAAGTTTAATCCAGACTGTTGGTAGAGCAGCTAGAAATGCTAATGGACATGTTATTATGTATGCAGATACGGTAAGTGATGCAATGGATGAGACTATTAAAGAGACTAATAGACGCCGTAGTATTCAAGAAAAATATAATAAAGAACATGGTATTGTACCGAAGACTATTATTAAAGAAATAAGAGAAGTTGTTTCTAATGAGATTAAAGAAGATAATAGTGCTAAGAAGACAAAGATGAATAAGAAAGAGAAAGCATTATTAATGCAATCTATTGAGACGCAGATGAATGAGGCTGCTAAGAATTTAGACTTTGAACGTGCTATGGAGTTAAGAGATATCTTATTTGAGATGAAAAGTAATTAAAGAAGTTACCTAATATTAGGTAATTTTTTTATGTATATATTCTATTTATATGGATATACTAATTATATTTATTTAACTTTAGAAATATCATTTTTTCTTCTTTAAAAAGTCTATTTTCTATGATATAGTTATGTTATAAAGTAAGAATAGTATCCGAAAGTTAGCTTTCATAGAGTTTTCAACTCTATGAAAAGTGTAAAAAATGTAAAGTATATTATTCTTATAAATGGTTATTCTATGTGTAAATATTATATATAGATATGATGGTTTCTGGAATTATGAAAAAGTTTAATAAAGATAAATATTTAAAACAGCTGAAATTTAAAAGATTTTATAGAAAATATGAAAGATACTTTTATATTGGTATTCCTTGTCTTTTGGTAGGTATCTTAGGTATCTATTTTGCTTATTCAAAATTCTTCGTATCTGAGGAACAAGCGCTAATTAAAACAACGGTTGGAGATTTTATTTATGGTGATGTTATTATTAATAACTATGTTAATGGTGAGTATGTTGTTGAGGCTCCAGCTAGAGGCTCTGGTTATAAGGCGGATAAAATAGTTTGTGATAATGGTGCAGTTGGAGAATGGAGTGGTAAAGATTGGGGACCAATAATATCTAATGTAACCAGAAGAAGTAAGTGTAATATTTATTTTGTAGATGCTGAAAAAGTAAACATTGGTAATGTGGCAGTTCCATTAGATTATTATGGACTTTGCCCAACAGTCAATACTGATGGAACTGTAACGGTTGCTGAAGTTGAAAGTCAATATGGCTATTTATGCAAGGCTAAAGATGCTTATGGTGATTCATATTATTATCGTGGTAATGTAACTAATAATTATGTGAAGTTTGCTGATAAATATTGGCGAATTGTTCGTATAAATGGTGATGGTACTGTTCGTGTTATTTATGATGGCACAGTAGCGCATGCTAATGGTGAGGACAGTGCAGATAGACAGATTGGTACGAGTAAATTTAATAGTAGTGCTAATGATAATGCTTATGTTGGTTATATGTATGGTCAAACTGGTGCCTCGACTTATGCTGATGCTCATGCTAATACTAATAATTCTACTATTAAAACTTATATAGATAATTGGTATAAAACAAATATAGTTGGTACAACTAATGAACAATATTTAGTTGATAATGTATTCTGTAATGACCGTTCAATAAGTAGTAGCAAACCATATAGGGGTTATAATAACTTGGGATATGGAGAAAATCGAACAGCATATCGTTGGTATTATGGACAATGGTCAAGTGGTGGTTATAATTCTAGTATGAGATTAATGTGTCCCCAAAAGAATGATGCCTTTACCGTAAGTGATACTACTAATGGTAATGGAGCTCTAACGTATCCAGTCGGTCTTTTAAGTTATGATGAGAGTATACTAGCCGGTGGGTGGAACGTAGCCAATAGTGGTTATTACTTATACTCTGGGCAGAAATGGTGGGCTTCCTCGCCGAGCGACTTCGATGGTAGCGGCGCTGACATGCGTTTCGTGAATTCGAATGGCGGTGTGAACTACATCCACTATGTGAGCAACGGCCTCGGGGTTCGGCCAGCTTTCAATCTGAAGGCTCAAGTGCTGACACAAGGCTCTGGGACAGCATCTGACCCATATCGCATTTCTCTGACTAGCTGACAGTTTTTCTCAAGACCTTGAAAATACCGGTGCGTAAATTCTCGACACTTATATCTTTTCTCATTATAACAATCACTCCTTCTATTATGAGATAATATAAGTATATCAAAAATAGCCATAAACACTTCAAAGTTATGACTTTTTAACTTTGAAATATTTATGACTTTCTATTTTACAATTTATAAAAGTTATCAAATAGCCTATTTTTTTACTAAAATAAGATTTAATCTTTTGTAAAAATCAAAGCAAACATATATTGGGGGGTGTAGAGGTCTTTACAAGACCTATAAATTAATAGGAGAAATATTGATTATGAAAATATTTAAAAACAGGAAAAGAAAGTATATTATAGCAACTAGTCTGGTTAGTGCTTTTGTAGTTGCCGGCCTTGTTATTACTTATTATAATTCTCTTCCTAAAGAAGAACCATTAATTGGAGCTTATATAGATGGTACCTATTCAGAGACTTTGCCAACTAAAAATAGTAGTTATAAAGTGGAAAAAATAGTATGTGATAATAATAATAATGCTAGTTGGGATTATGATAAATGGGGTATAAAATTTTCTAATTGGAGTACAAGAAGTAGATGCAATATTTATTTTAAAAGTTTAGAAAATTTTACGCTAGCTAATAAAACATTTTATTTAGATGAAGTACAAAAATGTCCGGCGATGAATAATGATGGAACCGTAACCGTAACTGAGGTAGAGGCTACTAATGGTTATTTATGTAAGGCTAAAGATGCTTATGGTGATACATATTATTATCGTGGTAATGTAACTAATAACTATGTTAAATTTGGAAAATGGGCTAATGACGCTCCTGATATAGTATATGGTTATTCCAGTGAAACATCAGTTTATTTTAAGAAATATGATTCTATGGAGGCTTGTCAAAATGATTCATACTATAATAAAAATTGTACAATAATTAATAATAGGGCAGGTAAGGATATGTATTGGCGTATTATTCGTATAAATGGTGATGGTACTGTTCGTGTTATTTATGATGGCACTAGTGCTCATGCTAATGGTGAATCAAGTGAAGATAGAATTATTGGAACCAGTGCTTTTAATAGTAGTGAAGATGATAATGCTTATGTTGGCTACATGTATGGTAATAGTGATGCTGTAGTAGAACCATCTAAGTATTACTCATCAAAAAATTTTACAAATACAGATACGTTTTATATTTCAAAAGAATATAGGTTTGATAAGAATACAAAACTATTTACTTTGAAAAATCCAATTCAAGTACTTGGTAGTAATCTTACTACTGATTACATTGGATATTATTATACTAGTTATGATCCAACTAGTTTACCTTCTAGTGTAGATAGACTATATAAAATAATGGATGTAACTGCTGGTAGTTCTAGTGCTAACATAAAATTTGGTTATGTTAGGTATGGAACTTCCAGCAAAGAAGTAGCTCAAACTAACATAAATGATTCAACCATAAAAACTTACTTAGATAATTGGTATAAAACAAATATAGTTGGTACAACTAATGAACAATATTTAGCTGATAATGTATTCTGTAATGATCGAAGTATGGCTGGTAATAACTCTGGGACAGGATCTGGAATTAGTGAAACTTATTATAGATGGCGGTCTGGACCATGGTATAGAGACAGTTATAATTCTAGTATAAGATTAATATGCCCCCAAAAGAATGACGCCTTTACCGTAAGTGATACTACTAATGGTAATGGAGCTCTAACGTATCCAGTTGGTCTTTTAAGTACAGATGAGATTGTACTAGCCGGTGGGTGGGATGATGATAATAGTGGTTATTACCTATACTCAGGGCAAATCTGGTGTTCTTCCTCGCCGTCCTCCTTCGAATATGGTGGTGTCGCTTTCGTATGTCGCGTGGATTCGAATGGCCGTGCGGACGACGGCGGCAACGTGAGCCTCAACCGCGGGGTTCGACCTGTCTTAAATTTATCACCAGAAGTATTAAAATTGGGTGATGGAACGATGAATAATCCATATCACGTAGAGTAAACTTATGAGTAATGGGGCCAATAAATATTTATACCCCATTACTTAGAATATAACTAATAGAAATAAACTCTCTATTAGTTTTTATTTGGTATAATACTTCTTAAAGAAAAGAGAGAACTATGGGAAAAGTTAGTAATATATTATATATGATTGATTTACTTAATACAGGGAATATCTATACGATAAAGGAGTTATCTAAAGAGATAGGGGTATCTGAAAGAATGATAAGATACTATAGAGAAGAGATATCTAAGAATGGGATTGCTATAGAATCTTTTAAAGGTCCGGGGGGAGGATATTTTCTAATAGATAGATTAAAGAATTATATTAATATAAATAAATATGATATAAAATTATTAGAAAATATCCTTGATATCTTAAGAAAAGATAACTATAGATACTTAGATAAGTATGAAGAATTTTTAGATAAAATTAAGAAGATGAGAACTATTAGTGAAGAAAAGAGTAAATATATTACTAATATTAATTTAAAGAAACCTGATAATATTTTATCTTTAATAAAAGATACTATTACAAGAGAAGATAAACTTAAGATTATTTATTTAGATATAGATGGTAGTAGATTGATAAGAACTATTCATCCTTTAGAGTTATTTATGTATCATGAAGAGTATTATGTAACGGCTTTCTGTGAATTAAGAAATGATATTAGACACTTTGAACTTAAAAGAATAGAAAGTATAATAGAGACATAATATTTCCATTCTATAAAGTATAATCACTATAGGTGATATATATGAGGATTGTTAGTATAGGTGATTTAGGATTAGATTATTACTATAAGAATAGTAAACTCTTAGGAGTTATGGGAGGAGTAACACATACGAATATTATTGCTAATTTGACTAAGTTAGGTTTTAAGACTAGTACTTATTCAGTAGGAGGCAATGATATTCAAGGACAAGTAGCACTTAATTCTTTGAAAGTTCTGGGAGTAGATACTAGTAATATCAAGTTAATAGAGAATACTAAGACTAGGTGTTTTCATATTAATTATCTAAATGATGAGTTTACTTCGAAGAAGAGGTGCCCTCTTTGTAATAATAAATATTATTACGAAGAGAGTTTAATTAGTCCTATAGAGATAATAAGTAACTTAGAGAAAGAAGATATCTTAGTATTTGATAATCTTAATAAGAAGAATCAAGAGATTATAGATAATACTAATAATAAGAAAATCTTAGACTTAGGACAGTATTATGAATTAGAAAATCTTGAGGATGATATTCTTCTAAAGAAGATAAAAAGAAACTTTATAATAATAAATTTTAATGAAAGGGTAGTTAAGTATCTTTTAGAAAGATTTAATCTTCAAGATGAGTTAGAATTATATAGACTACTAGAGATTAAGTTTATCTCTATTACTTATGGTTCCAGGGGATGTTGTTTTCTTTATGATAATAAGATATATAAATATTCAGGAGAGAAGTTAGATAAGATTGTAGATACTAATGGCGCTGGAGATGCTTTTATTTCTAGTATTATTAAAGAGTATTTAGATAATAATTGTTCTTTTGATAATGTTAAATTTGATGAATGGTATAATAATACGAAGAAGTTAACTAAAGAAGTTATAGAGACTATGGGGGCTAGGGGACATATATATCCTTTAGAAAGTGTTAAGTTAGTAGAGAATAAATGTTCTTGTGAGGAGTTTATTTTAAGGAAGAGAAAACAAATAAAGAGATGTAATCTTAATATAAATAATCTTAGGATAAGAGTTAGTAATGCTCTTAAGAGTAAGGTATTTACTAATCTAGAAGAGATAAGGTTTTCTAAAGATGATAAAGTTTTATTTATAGGAACAGGAGGTTCTTATGTTGGGGCATATTTTAGTAGCAAGATTATTAACTTAGTATATGGTTGTTCTTGTTTAGCTTTATATCCAAGAGATGTTTTATATCATAATAATAAATATATTTCGAAAGTATTTTTATTTAGTTATTCTGGGAGTACTAATGATTCTTTAGAAAGTGTTAAAGAAATAGATAGTTCTCTTAAGTATATTATTACTAAAGGAAAAATAAGTGATGTGGCTTCTAAGAGTGGAATAAATAAAAGAAATATTTTATCTTATAGAAGTAGTACTAATAAAGGGAAAGAAAGGGGATTCTTAGCTTTTGAGGGTGCCTTAGTACCTTGTGCTATTATGTTAAAAGAATATTATAAATATATAGATAGTAGTATTAATATAGATAAGTTTATCTTGGATAGTCTTAAGTATTGGCAAAGTAAGATGGGATATCTAATTACTAAGGATTATGCTTATAGATTAAAAGGTAAAGGAATAGTAAATATCTTTAGAGGAGATAATTCTAATAGTGGGGCTTATGATTTAGAAAGTAAGTTAGTAGAATCCGGAGTAATTAGTTGTATTATACATGAAAAGAAAAACTTTTCTCATGGAAGATTTATTAATTATGAGAATCTTAATAATTCTTATAGTATTTATTTTAAAGAGAAAAATAATAGTCCATATGAAGATAAATTACTTAATTATCTAGGGGATAATACTATAGTTATTAAGAGTAAGTATACTAATCTTTTAGCAGAATTTGATTTATTAGTAGCTAGTCAATATGTAATCTATTATCTAGGTAAATACTGGGATATAGATGTTTCTAAACCTAAGTATAGTGATAAATCCATGGAGTTATATTTTTATAAGGGAGATATTAGATAAAAAGGTTTTACCGTAAAAAATAATTAAAATCACCAAAAAATTACGCTGTAGCGTAAAAAATAGTTAAAATTATCAAAAAACTACGTTGTGGCGTAAAAATTTTAATTCATCGAATAAAAAAATGTCTATAGTTTTTTTAGGACTTAGACACTTTTTGATATATGGAATTATGGGAATTTTTATAGTGCTTTTGATGATTTTTCATAGAGTATAAAACTCTATGAAATATATAGGTGAATACTTGGTTTACAACCCATTTGACTATAATTTTGACTAGAATAAAATTAAACTTTTGACTATAACAAACTTGTTCAAAGCCAGTATTCACCTAGGCTTGAGAATATATTATTTGACTAGAAATTTGACTACAAAAAGATTATTTATCTTTAAATATATCCTTTAAAACACCTTATATATATGATAGAATTTAAGTATAAGTTAAAAATAATATCCTAAAGTTAGTTTTCATAGAGTTTTATACTCTAGGAATACATAATTAGAGGATATAGATATTATAACTAGAAATGGATTTATTTATGATGAAGAAATTTAATAAAGATAAGTATTTAAAGAAATTAAGATTTAAGAAGTATAAGAGATACTTATATATAGGAATACCTTGTTTATTAGTATTATTAATAGGAATGTATTTTGCTTATTCAAAGTTTAGTGTCTTTAAAGAGGAAGAAGTAGTAAGAACAACAGTAGGAGATTTTATTTCTGGTGATATAGTAGTAGGAGCTTATATAGATGGGAAATATTCTACTACAATTCCTGGTAAGAATGATGGTTATATAGTAGATAAAATAGTCTGTGATAATGATGCTTCTGCTTCTTGGGATAATAATTCTTGGGGAATAGTATTAACTAATCTAACTAAGAGAACTAAATGTAATGTGTATTTTAATAAAATTGTATCTGTTTCTGAAAAAGTGATTACTGCAATGAATAATAATCCTAGTATGTTTGCAAGCGATGACCCAGGTAAAAATATACGATATATAGGAGCTGATCCAAGTAACTATGTCTATTTTAACTGTAGTGATTATAATAATCCAACGGCTGATACTTGTGAATTATGGCGTATTATTGGGGTATTCAATAATGTAACTAAGGGAGATGGCTCCAAAGAAAATCTAGTTAAGATTATAAGAACTGATTCTTTAGGACAGTTTTTTTGGGATTATAAGGATTATGTGGGAACATCTACTGAAGAGTTTGGTTCGAATGACTGGACTGATTCTCAGTTAATGATGATGTTAAATCCCGCTAGTTATTTAAAATCAGGATATACTAATTCTAGTGATATAATCTCTTACGGAAGTCAACAATTATATAGTAAAATGGGTTCTTATTATAACGGTACTAAGGGATGTAAACCTGCTTGGATTGCAAGTGGTGCCTCATTTGGTTGTTCCGAAGTAGATTTCACCTCAACAGGTTTAAAAAACGATACAACCAGAAATGCCATTGAAGAGGTTGTTTGGAATTTAGGGGGAAGTTCAACGTATAATGATGTAACACCAAGTATGTTTTATGAAAGAGAAAGATGGGCTAGTGTATATAGTGATCACGCAACTACTTGGACAGGCAAAATCGGCTTAATGTATCCAAGTGACTATGGTTATGCTACCAGTGGGGGAACAACTGAAGATAGAGCAGCTTGTCTAGCAACAGTATTTTATAATAAATGGTATGGTGATTGTAGCAGAAATGACTATTTATTCGATACAAACAGAAGGCAATGGACATTGACGTCTCATTCAGCTAATGCTCGCGATGTGTTCTATGTGTCCGGCGATGTTGACCGCAACGGTGCTTACGGTGCTTTTGTTGTTCGTCCGGCGCTTTTTCTGAAATCTAGCATTATGGTGAAATTTGGGACAGGAGAAAAAAATAATCCTTATACATTATCTGTTTGAACAAATAATATCACTTATAAAATCTATAAAGAAAAGAGGGTATAGAATATGGTGTGTAAATTATTAAATTTGCATGCCATATTTTTTATGGCTTAAGGAGGATGATTTTATG